>CAMBRC010000209.1 GCA_945869965.1 Asaia bogorensis | reverse complement strand
CCCACTGCCACGCTGCCCACGGTGGCGAAGGAGTGAGGTGCGGGCTGCTGCGCTCGACGGGGCGGCTGGCGCATGAGCCAGCATCCCCTCGCCGTCCTAAGAGACGATACCCTGCCTAGCACGCCTGTCCCAAAACTCGACGTGGCGCTGGTGGCCTCCGAACGCACGAGGGCAGCGTAATGAACACCTGCATACCGATGCAAGCGGACGCCGAGGCGATAGGCGCCTTCGTTAACGCTCTGTTCCGCTACGCCGACCAGGGCACATACGTGAGCCTCCGAGCTTTCAGCGACGGCGCCAACCAGGTGTTTCGGATCATGGCCCATAAGGTCGGCGATAGCCTGGAAGGTCTGGCCGAGACCGCAGCCATAGAAGCGACGATGGCGGCAAACCACGCTGCCTACCCCGTCGTCTTTGCCCCCCCAATCGCGACCTTCACCAACAAGTCCAGCGCGCGCGAGGGCGACCTAGCCAACGGTCTCGCGCTCTCCGTCGAGTGCGATGCCACGCCGGGGGCAGCTCGTACGAGGCTGGAAGGTCTGCTTGGCCCAGCAACGGTGGTGGTGGCCAGCGGCGGCGAGTGGGGTGACCCCGCCAGCGGCGAGGTTGAGCTGAAGCTGCACCTGCATTGGCGCCTAACTGCACCGACGCGAGAACAACCCGATCATGCCCTGTTGAAGCAGGCACGCCAGATTGCCCAGCGTCTTGTTGGTGCAGACGCCACCAATACGCCGATGGTCCATCCCATCCGCTGGCCCGGAAGCTGGCACCGCAAGACTACCCCTCGCCTAGCCCGTATTGTGGCCCTCAACGAAGCGCACGAAATCGACCTCCGTGAGGCCTTGGAGACGTTGCAGGAAGCCGCTGCGGCGGCTGGTGTGGGTAGCAGAGCCCCGGGCGGTAAGGACGGCCCCAGCGGCGCCACAGGAGAGGCCAGGGACACGGCAGAACTCATCCGGGCGGTGATGACTGCGGAGGACTACCACGCGCCTCTGGCGGCCCTCGCAATGCGCTACTTGAAAGGTGGCATGCCGGATGCGCAGACAGTGTTGACGCTGCGGGGCATCCAGCTGGCAGTGCCGGTGGAGCAGCGTGACGCGGCCGGTGGCACTGTGCAGCACGGCCGGTGGCAATCGCGCTTCGATGATATCCCCCGGGCCGTGCGGACTGCCCGTGCCAAGATCGGTGAACGGCCCGCCGCCGCACAAGCCCCGGGCGGTGAATGGCCGGAGCCGATGGACTTTCTTGGCGATGCGGAACTGACGGGCGCACCGCTTCTGCGGCATGAACACCTGCCCGAAGCCATCGCCCCCTTTGTGTTCGATACCGCCGCCCGCATGGGCGTTGATCCGGCCACTGTGGCACTCTGCGCGACCGTGGCCTGTGCAAGCGTCATCTCCGATGACTGGGCGGTTCAGCCCCGCATCCACGACGACGAATGGATTGAAAATGCCAGGCTTTGGGGTGCCCTTGTGGGTGATCCGTCCATCTTGAAATCGCCCGTCCTGACAGCAGCGACAAAGCCCGTTGATGCGTTGGATGCCGCGGCCCGCGCCACCCATGCCGACGCGATGCGGAAATGGAAGCAGGATGTCGCCGCCGCCAAGGCGGACGGCAACCCGCCCGGCGCGGTGCCGCCGCAACCGAAGCTGGCGCGTTGGATGGTCGAGGGCACTACAACCGAGGCCCTGTCCGAGGTGTTGCGCGACGACGACGACGGCAAGCAGACAGCGCCGGCACGCAAGGTGCTGGTCCGGCAGGATGAGATGTCCGGCTGGTTGGGTGACATGGACCGCTACAAGGCAGGCGGCCGGGGCGGCAGTGATCGCGCCGCCTATCTGCGGCTGTTCAACGGTGGCCGCTATGTAATGGACCGAATCGGGCGCGGCACCTTCGCCATCCCGAACTGGTCCGCTTGCGTGTTGGGCGGCATCCAGCCCGAACCCATCCAGCGAATTGCGAAGGAAGCGGCCGACGATGGGCTGCTACAGCGGTTCCTCTACTGCGTTCCGGCGGGCCAGGCCGATGGAGAGGACCGGCGGCCGGACCATGCCGCCCTGAGCCGCTACCGCGCCCTGTTCCCGGCGCTGGCGGTGCTGCGGCCACGGCACCTTGATGCGCTCCACCCACGCGTCACCTTCCGGCCAGTTGTGTTCCATCGTGATGCCCACGCCCACCGGGAGGCAATGAACGCGCTGGCGAGGGCGCAGGCGGCGATGCCGGACACCTCGCCACGCCTGAAAGCCTCACTCGGCAAATGGCGGGGCATCTTCGCCCGCCTCGCGTTGACGTTCCATCTGATCGACATTGCCGACGCGAACGCCCGGGGCGAACAGCCCCCGGTGGCGGCGGTCATCTCGCCTGAGACTGCCCGGCGTGCTGCGGCATACATGCGCGATATCCTGTTGCCCCATCTGCTTCGGGCGGACGCGTTGTTGTTCCTGACACCGCAGACAGGCCATGCCCGATGGATTGCCGGCTTCATCCTGGCGAATGACGAAGCCCGCACGGCGGGGCGAATAACCCTCCGCGCTGTTACCCGCGCCTATGGGGCACTCCGCGCGCCTGAGCATCGCCGCGAACTCTTGGAGGTGATGGAGACGTTGGAAGTGATGGGCTGGCTTCGGCCTGAGCCACCCGAAAATGCGGCCCGGCATCCAGCGGCGTGGCGGATTAACCCGGCGCTGCACGCGAACTTTGCAACGCGGGCGGCGCATGAACGCGACCGCCGCGAGCGTGCAAAGGCAGAAATGCACGAAGCGCTCCGCCGCCACAGGCAGGAGAACCCGCAGTGAGCGTCGATTTGTCGCAAATGTCGCTACGCGCGCGTGAGACACCAAAGCATCTAGCGCGCTTTCTCTACCTTACCCTGCGGCGTTCAATAACTGCCTCGCGCGCGCGTAGCGACATTTGCGACAATCGCCCGCCCTCGCCACCGTCTCAGCGACCGCGTACCTGCCGCACTCCGCAATGCGTCCGGGCTGCGTCTGGCAAGGGCGGCAGCGCAGTGAAGCCGGTCAGCGGCTTACGGGTCCTTTGGCGGTGGCCGGAACAGCACCACATCCACGCCGGGCTCGTGGCGCACGAAGCGATAGGCGGCGTCGGTTAGGGGCAGTCGCAACGCTACGCCCGTCTACCCAAAGCTAGGGCCATCCAACGCAGCCTTGGGGGTAGGATTGGGGGTAGGGAAAATGCCATTTCTAGATTTCATAAACAAAACAACAGGTTGTCTGGAGAGGTTGGCGGA
>CAMBRC010000208.1 GCA_945869965.1 Asaia bogorensis | reverse complement strand
CCTACACCAGGTGACAGGATACCAACTGCCCGCCGCCGAGGTCGCGCAGGGTGGGTTCGTCGGTTTTGCAGCGGTCGATGGCCAGGGGGCAGCGGGTGTGGAAGCGGCAGCCTGGGGGCGGGCGCATGGCGCTGGGGACTTCGCCGGTGACGGCGATTTGGGGGCGGGTGGCTTCGATTTCCGGGTCGGGGATCGGCACGGCGGCCAGCAGGGCCTGGGTGTAGGGGTGCTGCGGGCGTTTGTACAGGGTTTCGCGGTCGGCGATTTCGACGATGCGGCCGAGGTACATCACGGCGATGCGGTCGCTGATGTGGCGGACGACGGCGAGGTCGTGGGCGACGAAGATGTAGGTCAGGCCGAGGCTTTGCTGGAGGTCCTGGAACAGGTTGACGATCTGGGCCTGGATCGAGACGTCCAGGGCCGAGACGGGTTCGTCGCAGATCAGCAGTTCCGGCGACATCGACAGGGCGCGGGCCACGCCGATGCGCTGGCGCTGGCCGCCGGAGAATTCGTGGATGTAGCGGTCGGCCATGTCCGGGCGCAGGCCGACCAGGGCGAGCAGTTCGCGGGCGCGGTCGGTGCGGGCGGCGCGATTGGGCAGCAGGTTGTGGACGATCATCGGCTCGGCGATCAGGTCGACCACCTTCATGCGCGGGTTCAGCGAGCCGAAGGGGTCCTGGTAGACCATCTGCATGCGCTTGCGGATTGGGCGCATCGCTGCGCGGTCGTGGGCGGTGATGTCCTCGCCGTCGAACACCACGCGGCCGGCGGTGATGTCCAGCATGCGCAGGACGGCGAGGCCGGTGGTGGATTTGCCGCAGCCGCTTTCGCCGACCAGGCCGAGAGTTTCGCCGCGGTTGAGGCTGAAGGAGACGCCGTCGACCGCCTTCACCGAGGCGATCTGGCGGGCCAGAATGGCGCCGGACATGACGGGGAAGTGGACCTTCAGGTCCTCGACGATGAGCAGCGGCGAGGAGCGGGAGCTGGCGTCAGGCATGCGCGGGCACTCCGGCTGGGGCCGGGACGAAGCAGGCCTTGCGGTGGCCGGCGCCGACATCTTCCAGCACCGGGCGGCTGAGCAGGCATTTTTCGATCATGTCGACGCAGCGCGGGGCGAAGGCACAGCCTTGCGGCAGGCGGCTGAGGTCGGGCGGCTGGCCCTCGATCGGGATCAGGCGGCCGCCGAGAACGCCGTCGAGCCGCGGGACGCAGGCCATCAGGCCGCGGGTGTACGGGTGTTGCGGGCGCTTGTAGATGTCGCGCGCGGTGCCGGTTTCGACCACGCGGCCGGCATACATCACGCTGACGCGGTCGGCGTAGCGCGCGACCACGCCGAGGTCGTGGGTGATCAGGATCATCGCCGCCCCGGTTTCGCGGGTGAGTTCCTTGAGCAGGGACAGGATCTGCGATTGGACGGTGACATCGAGTGCCGTGGTGGGTTCGTCGGCGATGATCAGCTTGGGCTGGCAGGCCAGGGCCATGGCGATCATGGCGCGCTGGCGCATGCCGCCGGAGAACTGGTGCGGATAGGCCTCGACGCGCGCCTTGGCATCGGGGATGCGGACGCGGGCGAGCAGGTCGCCGGCCTTTTCCATCGCCGACTTCCAGCTGATGCCGCGATGCAGTTGAAGCGGCTCGCCGACCTGGAGGCCCACGGTGAGCGAGGGGTTGAGCGAGGTCATCGGCTCCTGGAAGATCATGGCGATGCGGTCGCCGCGCACGGCCTGCATCTCGTCGTTGGAGAGCTTCAGCAGGTCGCGTCCCTCGAACATCACCTCGCCCGCCACGATCTCGCCGGGCGGGTTGGGGATGAGGCGCATCAGCGAGAGCGCGGTGACGCTCTTGCCCGAGCCGCTTTCGCCGACGATGGCCAGGGTCTCGCCGGCATCGACATCGAAGGAGACATCGTCCACCGCCATCACCGCCCCGCGTTCCGTGCGGAAGCGGGTGGTGAGGCCGGTTACTTCAAGAAGCTTGGCCACTCAGTACCCCATCTTCTTCTTCAGTTCCTGATCAAGCCAGATGCGGGCATAGACTGGCGCCGGCTTGACTGCGCCGACGCGCAGCTCGCCGTCGTAGTTCTTCACCCAGGGCCACCAGGCGGTGTAAAGCTGCTGCACCGGGAGCCAGATATATGGTGCCTCGGCCAGGATCTCGCGGGTCAGCTCGCGCATGATCACCTGACGCGCCTTGTCATCCTGGGTGGCGTAGGCGAGGTCCATCTTCTTGGAGTATTCCGGCTTGCTCCAGAGCGACGGGCCCCAGAGCTGGCCGGGGGTGAAGCTCTTGTGGATGGTGCGCGTCGGGTTGGTGTGGCCGTTGCTCATGAAGTAGCCGGCGGTGTGTTTCTCGGTGGTCATGGCCGAGAGGAACGCGCCGTATTCGAGCGGCTGGATCTCGATCTTCACGCCGATCTGTTCGAGATATCCGGCGACCAGCGGCAGCAGGTCCATGTTGTCCGGCGAGCAGGAGCAGACCTGGGTCTTGAAGGTGAAGCCGTTGGGATAGCCGGCCTCCTTCAGCAGTTGCTTGGCCTTGGCGGGGTTGTAGGTGAACAGTTCCTTCACCGAGTCCGGCATGCTCTCCAGCGGCTCGAAGTAGCCGAGATAGTCCGGGTGCTGCGGATAGGCGAAGAGCTCGGCATTGCCGCCGTAGTATTCCTTGACGATTTCCTGCTTGTTGACCGCGAGGTTCAGCGCGCGGCGCACGCGGATGTCGTCGAACGGCTTGGTGTCCACGCGCATCGACAGGAACACGCCGGAATAGCCGAGCCATTTTGACCATTGCAGCTGGGGAGCGGATTTCTTGATGCTGTCCACCGCCTGCCAGCGGATCGCCTCCAGGATGTCGAGTTTGCCGGTGCGCAGGGCGGCGTGCTGGGTCGCCTCGTCCTTCATGATCCGGTAGGTCACGCGGTCAACGAAGGGCAGCTTGTACTTCTCGCCGCCGATGGTGTCGGTGTCCCAGTAGATCGGGTTCTTGGCATAGACCTGCTGGTTGCCCTGGACGTAATCAGAGAGCTGGAACGGGCCGGTGCCGACGGCGTTCTTCCAGTTGCCGGCGCCGGCCTTGACGAGTTCATGCGGGTAGATGGCGGAGTAGTAGCCCCAGCCGAAGCGGTAATCCCAGTCGGCGTGGAATTCCTTCATGAAGAAGGTGACGGTGTGGCGGTCGGTTGCTTCGACCTTGTCCACGTAGCTGTAGTAGTCCTTGAATGCTTTCGGGCTGGTGAGCTGGCGCTTGAAGGTGGC
>CAMBRC010000207.1 GCA_945869965.1 Asaia bogorensis | reverse complement strand
CAGGGGGCCAAGCCCCCTGGACCCTTAAATTATAAGGTCCAGGGGCTTGGCCCCTGGCGGGTCTGGGCGGAGCCCAGCCTTTCTAGCCTGCGGTGATGGCGTCGATGGCGGCGAGGTCGGCGGCGGTCATCGCCCAGTTGCCGGCCTTGACGTTCTGTTCCAGCTGTTCCGGCTTGGTGGCGCCAGCGATCACGCTGGAGACCGGGGCCTGGGCCAGCAGCCAGCTAAAGGCCAGTTCGAGCGCGGTGTGGCCGTTCTGCTCGGCGTAGTCGATCAGCTTCTCGCTGATCGCCCAGTTCTTGTCGGTCAGATAGCGGTCGGCCAGGCGCGATGTGGTGGTCAGGCGCGAGGCCTCGGGCATCGGCGCGTTGCGGCGGTATTTGCCGGTCAGCAGGCCGGAGGCGAGCGGGAAGTACGGCAGCAAGCCCATGCCGAGATGGCGGGCGGCGGGCATCAGCTCCTTTTCGGCGTCGCGCACCACGAGGGAAAATTCGTCCTGGCAGGAGACGAAGTGTTCCACGCCGGCGCCGCGTGAGATCCAGGCGGCCTCGGTCATCTGCCAGGAGGCCCAGTTGGAGCAACCAATGTAGCGCACCTTGCCCTGGCGGACGAGGTCGTCCAGCGCGCGCATGGTCTCCTCGATCGGGGTCAGGGGGTCGAAGCGGTGGACCTGGTAGAGGTCGATGTAGTCGGTTTGCAGGCGGGTCAGGCTGGCTTCGACCGCCTGCATGATGTAGCGGCGCGAGGCGCCCTGTTTGGTGCCGTCGGCCGCCATCGGCATGCAGAACTTGGTGGCCAGGACGATGGATTTGCGCATGTCGCCGAGCACTTGGCCCATGCAGGTCTCGGAGCCGCCGAGCTCGCCATAGACGTCGGCGGTGTCGAACAGGGTGATGCCAAGGTCGTGCGCCTTGTGAATGACGCGGCGGGTGGCTTCGAGGTCGATGCGGCCGCCGAAATTGTTGCAGCCCAGGCCAATGGCCGAGACGCGCAGGCCGGATGTGCCGAGATTGCGGATTTCCATGGTGAACTTACCCCCGTTCTGAGGGCGGGAGTGTCGCGCGGGCGGCGCGGGAGGTCAAAGGTGCCGCTTAGTCGGCGCGCGCGAAACGTCGGGTTGGCAGCTTGCCGGCGATCTCGGTGATCAGCTTGCGGGTCATGCCCTGGCCGAAGCTGGCGAAATCCTCGACCTCGAGCACGAAGCCGCCGAGGCCGCCGATGACGTTCTCGCGGAAGTAGTTGGTCAGGCCGCCGGGCGGGTTCACATGGGCGGCGATCCAGGCATTGGCGGGGTCGCTGTGGATCACCAGGGCGTTGATGGTGATGCCGGCGGCGACGGCTTCGTCGCGCACTATGGTGATGTCACGGCCGCTGTTGTTGGTGCCGTCGCCGGCAACGTCGATGACGTGGCGCGGGGCCTCGATGCCCGCCGCGGCGAGGTCGCGGGCGAGGGCGGCCATGCTGTGCTCGATGCCCGAGGAGATCGCGGTGCGGCCCCAGAAGGCGCGCGGTGCGGCTTTCACGCGCTCGGCGAAGTCGCTGGCCGAGGCGGCGTCATGCACCACGGTCCAGCCGACCAGGGTGCGCACCTCGTGCGCGCCGGCAAACTCGACATACAGGATGGCGATGGCTGCCTGTTGCCCGCCGGCAATGGCGGCGAGCACGCGGGGATCGGTGAGGGCGGCGGCATAGCCCTGTTTTATCAGGTCGTATTCCTGTGAGTCGACGCTGCGCGAGACGTCGGTCAGCAGCACCAAAGCGAGGTCGACATTGCGCTCCCCGGCCATGACGGCGCAGGGCAGCAGCAGCGATGCGAGCAGGAACAGACGAACGAACCAGCGCATGACGGGGAGCCTGCGCCGCCCGGGCAGCGCCGGGCAAGTAGAATCAGCTAGGCGCGGCCGCCGGTCGCCGACAGCAGCACCGGGTTAACGCCGAGCCGGGCCAGGGCGCGCTGCCATTTGCTGTCATGATCGGCGTCGAACACTAGGCCGATATCCTCGGCGGCGAGCGGCACCGAGAGCCAGGCATTCTCCTGCATCTCGCGGTCGAGCTGGCCCGGGCCCCAACCGGCATAACCCAGGGCGAGCAGGCCCTGTTGCGGGCCGCCGCCCTCGGCGATCGCCTTGAGGACGTCCAGGTTGGCGGTCAGCGCCAGGCGTTCGTCCACCCGCAGGCTGCCGTCGCCGGTCCAGTCGGTGGTGTGCAGGACGAAGCCGCGGCCGTTGTCGACCGGGCCGCCGGAATGCAGCCGGATGCGGCGCGCCGGGGGCAAGGGCGCCACGCCCAGCGTTTTGAGCAGGCCCTCGAAGCTTGGGCTGGCCAGCGGTTGGTTCAGCACGATGCCCATCGCGCCGTCGGCGGTGTGGGCGCACATGTAGATGACGCTGCGGGCAAAGGTGCTGCCGGCCAGCGACGGCATGGCGATCAACGCCTGGCCGGTCAGCCAGGTGCCGCCTGGGGTATTTTGAGCGTCGGACGTAGGGGTCGATTTGCGGGCCATCGTTTCTATCTTGGGGGAGTTGGGCAAGATCGCAAGCCGTCAAAGCGGTGCATGGTGACTCGCCGCGCGTCCAGGGGTAGGTAAGCGGCGATGCGCGGGGCGGGCTGTCCGCCGCGCCAGAACAAAACGGGGCACAGGCCAGATGATCAAGGTAGGCGACCAAATTCCCTCCATGACCCTGACGAAGGCGACGGCGGAAGGCCCGAAGCCGGTCACCACCGACGAAATCTTCAAGGGCCGCACAGTCGTGCTGTTCGCGGTGCCGGGGGCGTTCACGCCGACCTGCAGCGCAAAGCACCTGCCGGGCTACGTGCAGAACTTCGCCGCGCTGAAGGCAAAGGGTGTGGACGAAGTCGTCTGCATGGCGGTCAATGACGGCTTCGTCATGGGCGCCTGGGGCCGCGAACAGGGCGTCGGCGACAACATCACCATGCTCTCCGATGGCTCGGCCGCACTGACCAAGGCGATGGGCCTGGAACTGGACCTGGTCGCGCGCGGCATGGGCGTGCGCAGCCAACGCTTCGCCATGGTGGCCCAAGACGGCAAAGTCACCCACCTCGCCGTCGAAGCGGCCGGTGGATTCGACGTCAGCCGCGCTGAGGCGGTGCTGGCGGCGCTGTAAGCAGGGAAGGAAAGGCCAGGGGCTTTGCCCCTGGACCCCACCAGGGTCCGAGACCCTGGACCTCGTCTATGAAGCGCCTCCGGCAAAGGGGGGCATCGAGGCCTTGATGAAGGCCTCGATGCCCCCCTTT
>CAMBRC010000206.1 GCA_945869965.1 Asaia bogorensis | reverse complement strand
CGCTCCGTAAGAGCACCCCTACGACCGTCGTATGACTGCTCATAAGAGATCTCGATCTCGTCCATCACGCACCGCCTAACCCACAACGGCACGCAGTCTGCTCAAGCCACGACCGCGCCGGAATGTGGGGGTGGGCTTTCGCTTACCTTCTGGCGGTGGCGGCGGTCGAGATAACGCGCCGGGCCGGGCTGCGCGCCGGGGCGTTGATCGCGGCCTTCGTGATCGTGCCGCAGGTGTTGGTGGCGCTGGCCTCGCCGCTGGTCGGGCGGCTGGCCGAACGGATCGGGCGGCGGCCGCTGCTGGTGGTGGGCTTCGCCTCGCTGCCGCTGCGCGCGGCGTTGTTCGCGATGGTGGAGAATCCCTATTTGCTGGTGCCCGTCCAGTTGCTGGAGGGCGTGGCGGCGGCGGTGTTCGGGGTCATGCTGCCGCTGGTCACCGCGGATCTCACGCGCGACAGCGGGCGCTATACCCTGGCGCTCGGGGTGCTCGGGCTGGCCGGCACGCTGGGAGCGGCGCTGAGCACCGCGGTGGCTGGGGTGATCGCCACCGCCTGGGGGGTGCCGGCGGCGTTCTGGACGCTGGCGGCGGCCGGGGTGGTGGCGGTGGCGCTGGTGTTGTTCGCGATGCCGGAGACGCGGCCCGGTGGTGCTGCCTGGCGCGGCGGGCAGGCATGGTGGCGGCTCGGCTGACGGCGACTAGGCCAGGACCGTCCCCGGCGTCCACGGCACGATCTCGCAATTGGCGAAGCCGCGGCCGGTCAGGTGGCGGAAAAAAGTGCCGTGGCCGATGACGGCGACGGTGGCGGCGGGATGCTCGGCCAGCCACTGGGCAAAGCTTTGCACCCGCCCGGTGAAGGCCGCGTGCGGCTCGACCGGCAGGCCGCGATGATCGACCGGACCGTTGTGCCACCAGGGGTCATCCAGATGGTCGAATGCCAGGCCGGGAAACTCGGCGGCCAGCTCGGCGGGGGTGCGGCCGATGTCGCAAAAACTCTCCAGATGCTCGCGGTGCTGGCAGGTGACCTCGACCGGAATGCCGCTGCCGCCGAAAATGCCCAGCGTGGTCTGCAGCGCGCGGGTCAGCGGGGTGGAGATGACCAGGTCCGGGCGCGGGAAGGCGGCGATCTTGGCACGCGCCTCGGCGGCCTGGCGGTGGCCGGTCTCGGTCAGGCGCGCATCGACATGGCCGGGATCCGTCCCGGTGGCCTCGAAATGCGCGTTGAAGGTGGACTGGCCGTGGCGGATCAGGATGACAGTGGCGGTCATGCGGTAGCTCCCTTCGTATCGGAACAGGGGATCAAGGCATCGCGCAGGGCATGCCAGCTTGCCTGGTCGGGGGCGCAGATCAGGCCGCCCCAGATGTCGGTGGGGTCATACGGCGATCCATCGAAGCGCGCGGCAAACCCGCCGGCCTCGCGGTGCAGCAGCACGCCGGGCGCGTGATCCCAGGGGTACAGCCGGCCATAGGCGGAGAAATGCGTGTGCCCGCCGGCAACCAGGCGGTATTCATGCGCGGCGCAGCGATAGCTCATCGAGGCGGCGACGTGGCCGAGGCCATGATGCACGCGGGTGCGGGCGGGTTCGGACAAATAGCGCCAACTGGCACAGCCGCTCATCGCGGCCAGCGGTACCGGGGCGGCGACGCGCAGCGCCACCTCGCGTCCGTCCGCCGCCACCATCCAGGCACCGTCGCCGCGCACCGCGACGGCGCTGTCATCGCCGACGGGATCGTGGATAACGCTCATCGCCACCTCGCCGCGCACAATGGCCGCCGCCATGCTGCCGAACAGCGGCAGGCCGGCGGCATAGTTCGCGGTGCCGTCGACGGGATCGACGACAAAGGCGAGGTCGGCGCCCTTCAGTCGCTGCAGGATCGCGGGATCGGCCGAAGCCGCCTCCTCGCCGACGATGGCACAGCCGGGGAAAGCCTTTGCCAGGGCCGCCTCGATCACCCGCTCGGCGGCCTCGTCGGCGTCCGTGACAAGGTCGAGTGGGCCGGACTTGGTGCGCACCGCGCCGGCGGCGAGCTGGCGCCAGCGCGGCATGATCTCGGCCGCGGCGGCTTCGCGCAGGATGGCGGCGAGACGCAGCGCATCGAGGCGGGAAAACATCACTCGGCCAGCCTATCGAAGCGGGCGCGATCGGCCGGACGCAGGCGCACGGTGACGTGGATCATCTCCTCGCCATCGTCGCGCGCCACCACTTCGCCGTGCTGGTAGAGCCAGGCCAGGCGCTGGCCGTCGCCGGGGGCCAGGTCGTATTCGGCGACATCCATCCCGGTTGCGATGCGCCGGTCGATCTCGACCTTCAGCGCGTCGAGCCCCTCGCCGGTGACCGCGGAGACCGCGGCGCAGTTCGCCCGCTCCGGCACCGCCGCGATGCCGCCGAGCAGGTCAGCCTTGTTCAACACCTCGATGCTGCGCCGCGCCCAGCCGGCATCCAGCGTGGTGTCGCGCACCATGCCCTCCAGCACGCCGATCACGTCCGCCCGCTGGGCGGCGCTGTCGGGGTGGGCGACATCGCGGATGTGCAGGATCACGTCGGCTTCGGAGACTTCCTCCAGGGTGGCGCGGAAGGCGGCGACCAGCTCGGTCGGCAGTTCGCTGATGAAGCCGACGGTGTCCGACAGGATCACCTGCCGGCCGCTCGGCAGCCGCAGACCGCGCATGGTAGGGTCCAGGGTGGCGAAAAGCTGGTCCCTGGCCATCACCTCGGCGCCGGTCAACGCGTTGAACAGCGTTGATTTCCCGGCATTGGTATAGCCGACCAGGGCAACGATCGGATACGGCACCCGCTTGCGCGCGCTGCGATGCAGGCCGCGGGTGCGGCGCACCTGTTCCAGTTCACGCTTCAGGCGCACGATACGGTCGCCGATCAGCCGGCGGTCGGCCTCGATCTGCGTCTCGCCGGGCCCGCCCAGAAAACCGAAGCCGCCGCGCTGGCGCTCAAGATGGGTCCAGGAGCGCACCAGGCGCGAGCGCTGGTATTCCAGATGCGCCAGCTCGACCTGGAGCGAGCCCTCGCGGGTCTGCGCACGCTCGCCGAAGATGTCCAGGATCAGACCGGTGCGGTCGATCACCTTGCAGCCCCAGATCTTCTCCAGGTTGCGCTGCTGCACCGGCGAAAGCTGGGCATCGACCACGGCGACATCGACATGCTCGCGCCCGATCGCCTCGCCCTGCGCCTCGGCCTGGCCGGAGCCCAGCAGCGTCGCCGGCTTGCGCCCGCGCAGCGGCAGGATCGCGGTATGGACAATCACCAGGCCGATCGAGGCGGCCAGCCCGACCGCCTCGGCCAGCCGCGCCTCGGACGCCCGGGCGTCCGAGG
>CAMBRC010000205.1 GCA_945869965.1 Asaia bogorensis | reverse complement strand
CGACGATCGCCCTCGGGCGGACGCGCCATCAAGCCCAAGACGCTCCTGGCCAATCCGACGCCGTGCCATCGGTCACTCCACAATTGCCCGAGCCACAATGGAATCCCAACAGCGCGCGTCGGATCAAGCCACTCGCGCACAGGTCTCGTAATACCAACCATTGGAATGATTGACCCAGACGAAGGGAAGGAAGGCGAGGGCTCTGCCCTCGACCCGCTGGGGCCGACGGCCCCAGACCCCCATTATTTTTCATAGGGTTGAGGTCCAGGGGCTCGGCCCCTGGCGGGTTTGGGCAGAGCCCAGCCTTGCTTGCCTCGATGAGTCAAGCGTTCCGATGGTTGGTATAAGATCTAGAGTGGCAGGCCGGCCATCCGCAGCCCGTCCAGGAACAGCGCGTTGTCCGCCGCGCGGTGAAACGTGCTGCGCGCCGCCGCCTGGGTCAGCGAGTAGCCGGGCTCCAGCTGGTACAGCCGCGCGCGCATCCGCGCCGCCTCGTCCTGTTCGCCGAGATGGCCGAGTGCGGATAGCAGGATCTTGAACGTCGAGGACAGGCTGGGGTGCAGCGCCACCGCCCGGCGGCCGAGTTCTACCACTTGGGCGAACCGGCCCAGCAGCAGATGCGGCACCATCAGCGAGGCGTCGAAATAGAACCCGTTGGGATCGAACGGCGACAGCCGCCGTGCCTGTTCGATGCGCGCGATCGCCGCCTCGTGCTCGCCCTGGTAGCTGAGCGCCAGGCCGCTGAACGCCCAGGCGAGCGGCAGGTTGGGGTTCAGCGCCAGCGCCCGGTCGTGCAGTTCCATGGCCCCTTTGGCATCGCGGTGCAGAAAGGCGCGGACGTGTCCGGCAATGGTCAGCGCGCGCGCATCGGCGGGGTCCAGCCGCACCGCGCGCTCGGCCAGCTCGCCGGCCCGCGCCATCGCCGCGGCGCGCGTCATCGGCGGGTCGGCCGAGGCGGTCCAGCCCTGGCCGACCAGGAAGATGTGCCAATAGGCCAGCCAGGCATGGGCCGCGCCATAGGCGGGGTCGAGCAGCACCGCCCGCTCCAGCGCCCGCCCGGCGGCGACAAAGGCGCCCTCCTCCAGCTGGTAGAGCGCGGGGATCGCCCGCAGCACCAGGTCATAGGCGGTGGCCGAGCTGGCCGGCCGCATGCCGGCCCGGCGGCTTTCGTGCTGCATCAGCTCGGGGTCGATCTGCGCCACCGCCTCGGCCGCGATCTCGTCCTGCAGCGTCAACAGGTCGTCGGCGTCGCGGTCGAAGCGGCCGGACCAGACGACCTCGCCGACGGGAATCCCGCCGCCTGGCATTGCGGAACCGCCGAGGTCGAGATGCGCGCCGCCGCGCAGGTCGAGCATCCGCAGGCTGACGCGCAGCCGCACCGCCCCTTGGTGAGCGGTGGCGCGTTGAATCGTGCCTTCGAGCAGGAAGTCGAGGTCCAGCGCGCGCCAGCCGGCACTGGCATCCGCCGCCACCGCGCCGGCGACCGCGGCCACGCTGGGGCTGGCGATCAGGAACAGCCAGCGAAACCGCGCCAGCGCCGTGGTGATCTCGTCGGCCAGGCCCAGCGACAGCCCGGCCAGGTCATCGCCGGCCACGTTGGACAGCGCCCGCAGCGGCGTCACCCCCAAACGAACGCCCTCGCGGTGCCGGAGCGGGCGCGCCGGGGCGGACGGGGCGGGCGCCGCGGGACCCTGGCTGGCGGAACCCATGCTGGCGGAACCCCTGCTGGCGGAATGGGGCAGCTCATTGCGGCGCAAGGCGGTGGCCAGCGCCACGGTCTCCGCCGATGGCGCCATGCCATGCGCCCCGGCCAGGGCCGCCACGCAGCGGTCGAACGTTGCCAATGCCTCGGCCCGGGCGCCCTGGTCGGCATGGGCCTGCATCGCGGCGCGCCATGCCCCCTCATGCGCGGGGTCCAGCGTCAGCAGCGCGGATGCCGCGTGCAGCCGCGCTTCCGGCACGGTATGGGCGTGCAGCACCGCCTCGGCGCGGGCGGTGGCGACATGCAGCCGCTCATGGCGCCGTTCGCTCAGGAAGTGGTCGAAGGCCGGGTCGATACCGGTCAGGTCCTCGGCCAGCCGCATCGGATGGGTCGCATGGTCCTGGATGATTTCGAGCCCGGTGCCGCGCAGGCCCAGCAGGCTGCGGTCGGCGGCGAGCAGGCCGGCCGCCGGGCCGAGCGCGTTGTTCAGCTCATGCAGGCATTGGCGCAGCGAGGCGCGGCCTTGGTCTTCGCTGCGCCCGCTCCACAACAGGGCGGTGATGCGCTCGCGCCGCACCGGATCGGGGCTGGCCAGCGCCAGAACCGCCAGCAACGCCCGCGCCTTGCGGCCGCGCGGCAACAGGTCCTGGCCGTCCGTGCCGGTGGCGCAGACCGGGCCGAGCAAGGCGACGCGCAGCAACGGCGCTGACTGCGGCGGCGTGGGCAATGTTTGGGCATCTTCGGTCGCGGTCAGAATTCGAGGGGTTCCTCATTGCCGCGCGCTTGCCGATTCACGCGTTCGTCACGCTAGCGCGGCCGGAGGGGGGTTCGCAATGTCGTTAAATATCGGCATGGAAGAGATGATGGCTGGAGTTGGCAAAAAATCAAAAAATTAGGATAAAAGGCTTGACACTAGGATCATCATCTGGATAAGATACTGATGTCGACGGGCGAACCATGTCCGCCGGCACCCCTGTCCTGCCATGCCCGGCACCGCCGGACCTCCTTCGCTGGAGGTCCGGCGCGTCGGCATGTCTGGGTTGGTCCGGGCAACGAGCAACAGGAGATGAAACGATGACCCATTCGATGAACCAAGCGGCCGTGAGCATGCCGACCCGCAAGCTGCCGCCGTTGGCCGCCCCGGCCGAGGTGGCCGACACCGGCCTGATCCGCGTCGGCGCGGCCGTCGGCCGTCCGGCCGGCAAGTAGGCCCCCCGTAAGTAGGCACCGGGGAAGGCGGCCGGCATTGCCGGCCGCCAACCGTGCGCACAGGAGCAGATGATGCAACAGGACAACGCGGCCCCGGTGGTGCGCTTCTACCGGGTGATCGAGCAGGTGCGGCCGCCGCAGCGCGCCGACCGGGCGGGCGGCGGCACCCTGCCGGTGCGCGCGGCGCAGTATTGCGACGCCGTGACCCAGGCCAGCGGCTTTGGCTGGTGGATCTATCCGCCGCTGGCGATCAGCCTGGTGTGGGACGGGACGGAGGTGCATTGGACCTATCCCGGCCAGGAGTCCTGGCTGCCGCTGGAGGCGGCGCAGTTCCCGCATCTGCGGCAGCACTACGATGCCGCCGCGCCCACCCATCTGCGCGGCACCGCGCCGCCGCTGCTGACCGCGCTGGCCGAACCCGGGGTGGTGCAGGTCTGGACCGGGCTGTTCGCGCGCACTG
>CAMBRC010000204.1 GCA_945869965.1 Asaia bogorensis | reverse complement strand
CATCCTTGACCGCGGCTGTGCGCGACGCCCCAAAAACGTCAGGCCGGGACGAGGAAACGGCCTCCAACCGAACAAGGAAACCCCACCAAAACTGGCAGACTTTTGCGCCGCCATTTGGCTGGTTTTTCCGCCGCCGTTGACATCTGGCCCACCGTCAGCGCCACCACGCCATCCACCGTCTGCGGCCAGACAAAGCGGCCGCGGTCCAGTCGCTTGGCATAAAGCGACAAGCCAATGCCGTCATGCCAAAGCGCCTTGATCAGCGAACCACTGCGGCCACGGAACACGAACACATCGCCAGCAAACGGATCGCGCCCAAGCCCTTCCTGCACCTGCCGCGCCAGGCCAGGCATGCCCCGACGCATATCGGTCTGCCCCGTCGCGATCCAGATGCGCACGCCGCTGGCGACCGGGATCATCGCAATGCCCGCAGGCTCGCCGTCACCAGCGCCGCCGAAGCGTGCGAACCAATCCGCAACCGCGCGCCATTGGGCAACTCGACGATGATCGCTGGCGTGTCAGGCAGCGCCACGGTCGCGGGTGCCGCCAGCATGACCGCAGGTGCAAACCCAACCGCAGCGCCAGCACCAAGATCACCCGCCAAGGCCTGATGGCGCCACTTGTAGATCAGGCTTGTCGAAACATCGAACTGCCCCGATCCAGCTTCTCCCCCGCCGCCAGCTCGGTGACCGTCCCGTAGCGGCCGTCGTCCAGCATCTTCTTCCACCGGTGCGCTCGTGCAAAGGCTTTGATCAGCGTGTTGTCGATCCGCGCTCGCGGTGCCGCCCAAGGTGCACCATCTGGCGCCACCACCAACCTCCGCCCACCACGCTTACGAATGGTGATCGGCACCCGGACCGTGATGCTCGCCGACATCAGGCGGCCTGCCGCACCGGGGATGCCCGCAGATCGCGCACCAGGCACGCCAGCCCATCCAGCCGCAGCCGGATATCCGCACCAGCGGGGCTGACATCCACCCGCTCGACCAGGCTCCGCACGATCCGCGCCTGCTCGGCCGGGAACAACTCGTCCCACAGCGGGTCAAGCTGCTCCAGCGCCTGGCGCGTCTCGGCCTGGGTCTTCAACCCAAAGAACGTCCAGCCATTCCAGCGTGTCCCGGTGATGGCGCGGGCGATCGCGGACAGCGACCGATACGGTCGTCCCTGCCATTCATAGCCGTCCACTCGGACGACCACCGCGTGCTCGACGCCCTGGTAATTGCGAATCAGTTTCGTGCCGGTGACCGGTTTGTCGTCGCCGCGAATGCGTCGCGGCGTGATGTTGCCGCCGTCCAGTTGTTCGCCCATCGCCTCGAGCCGCCGCAACGTCTCGGGCTTCAGCCCACCATACGCGAGCTCTTGGACCCGGTAAGCGAGCCGGCTCTGCAGGAAGGCCCGGTTGTGCGGCGGCGCCTCCTTGCCGAACAAGTCGCGCCACTGGGCCTGCAAGTCCGCCGCGGGTGCCGTCTTCAGGGCCGCCAGGCGCCCCAGCACGTCGGCGGGCGGGATGGCAGGGAACGTGGTGGGCGTGGCGGTGACCGCGGCGCCCGTGGGTTTGGCCAGTCTGGTCATGCGTCTCTCCGGTTGGTCCGGGTTGCATAACCGCGCTGGTGGGGCGGAAAGTGTAGGCGAAACTTTCCGTGGTCCCCAGTCTCCGCGGCGTCACGGGCACATTCCTCGGCGCTGCGGCTGTGCAGCCGCAGCAGGCCGGCGGCCAGGATGGCGCAGACCTCGCGGAGGTGGGGTGGGAGATGACGGTTGAGGGGCGGGATGTTCTGCTGCATCGCGCTGCGAACATCTACGCGGATCAACGCGCGATGGAACAGCATTCTGTGGGGCAGCGAAGCCGAGCGGTGAAGAAGGTAGTAGAGCGAAACTAAAGAAAAATGCGACCACCCCTCCCGCCGTCTACGGCGAAGGGAGGCCGGTCAGGTCACAAAATACCAGGCCGTCAGGAACAGCGCCCCGACAGTGACCACCAAGCGCAGCGCCGCGGCGGGAATCACCCTTGCCAGCGTTCCACCGGCAAACCCACCTGCCAGCGCGCCAATCAGCATCGGAAGGGCGGCTGACCAGATCACCTCGCCGCGCAGGATGAAGGTCAGCGCCGAGGTGGTGGTGATCACCATGCCCATCATGTTCTTGAGGACGTTGGTCTGCTTCACGTCCTCGATGCCGGCGATGGCATATCCGGCCAGCAGGAACACGCCCAGCCCGGCGCCGAAGAAGCCGCCATAAATGGAGAAGGCGAACTCCATGAGCCGGCCGAGGACCTGCATCATCGGCGACCCGCGGCCCTTGCCCCGCGCCAACAGCCATCGGGTGATGGCCGGCGACATCGCGAACACTACGGTGGCGCAAAGCAGCAACCACGGCACCAGAGCGCGGAATATCTTGGGATCCATGACGATGAGCAGTTGCGCCCCGGCGAAACCACCGACAAGACCGACCGCCAAGCTGACCCATGCCTTGGCACCCTGCATTTTCAGGTCGCGCAGCTGCGCCATCACGGAGGTCAGCCGCCCAGGCCAAAGCGCCACCTGGCTGGTGGTGTTGGCCAGTTTCAGTGGCAGTCCGATGCCGATTAGCGCTGGGAAGGTCACGAGCGTACCTCCGCCCGCCAGCGCATTGATCAGACCACCTGCGAAGCCGGCGACGGCGAGAACAATGATGACCGATAGGTCCACGTCAGTGAGTCCGGAACCGGACGCCGCCGCATCGGTCGCGCCATGCCGACGGCCGGCACGCCGGATCCATCGTCGGGAAGGCGGAAGACTGCGCAGGGCAGCAGATGGGCATGGCAAGATGAGGCATCGGGAAACCCGTTGAGACAGTAAACGCGATGGTTATGTGGGCGGTTCTACAGCCGGCGGATGGCGATATCTGAATCGAACACACGCCATTGTAGCATAGACCATGGAACTTGCGATGTCTAATCCACTGAGACAATCCTCACGGTCGCTGGCCGAGCGAAACCAGCCTGGCTCAGCCATTCGTTCAGCTTGGACCACCGGCGGCGCCCGGACACGTTGCGCACGGCGATCGCCACCGCCTTCCGCTGACCTACCAACACCACCAGCCGCTTGCCGCACGTGACGCCGGTGTAGAGAAGGTTGCGCTGGAACATCGTGTAGTGCTGGGTCAGCACCGGGATGACGACCGCGGGATACTCGGAGCCCTGGCTCTTGTGGATCGTTGCGGCATAGGCCGGCACCAGCGTGTCGAGTTCCCCGAAGCCGTAGGTGACGGCGCGGCCGTCGAAGGTGGCCGTGAGCTCGCCGGCATCGGGATCGACATCGTCGATGTAGCCGATGTCGCCGTTGTAGACCTCCTTGTCGTAGTCGTTCTCGATCTGCATCACCTTGTCGCCCGGCGCAAACGTCCAGCCGAAGCGCTCGACCTTGCGATCCCCGGCGGGGTTGAGGGCTTTCTG
>CAMBRC010000203.1 GCA_945869965.1 Asaia bogorensis | reverse complement strand
GGCGGAGCTCGCCGTCGTCGTCCGCCTGGGCGGGATGCAGGTGGGGCGGGCGGTCCCGTTGCGGGCGGAAGAGCCTTCATGGCGCCGTTCCTGCGGTGAGCGGGTCATCGTGAAGCACGTCGAGCAACGGATCGCTGGTCGCCCAGTCGGCGGCGAAGCCCACGTGGCGCGGCGAGACGGCCGTGACCGTCGCGCCGGGGAAGCAGCGCTTGACCTCGTTGATCTGCTCGAGCATCGCCACGCAGCGCGCCAACTCATCGACGGTCCAAACGGTGCGGGCGCGGTTATCGGCAGCGGATGCCACTGCCATCGCCTCCTCGCTGGTGCGCACAATGACCAGCACCCGCCCGTCCTCGGTGCGGCCTTCCCACACCGTCGGTGCCAGGGGTTCATGGCCCGCCGCCGTTGCCTCGGCGTCGAGCGCCTTCCAGGCGCGGATCATCATGGCGCTGGTGCGTTCGGTCTCGGCGGCATTGCGGTCGTGGCTGTAGGCGGCGGTCCACAGCACATGCGCCTGGCGGAACCGCACCAGCGTCGCCGGGCTGACCAGCCGCACCAGCCGCCCCACCCCCCAGCGGCGCTCCATCTCGCGCGCCACCTCGTCCACCGACAGCACTGCCGCGGTGATGCGGTCGTGCTCAATCACCGCCGTCGCGTTGTCGGTGAAGCTGGGCGTGCGCCGCGAAAACGTCGATCGCAAGTTGGTCATCGTGCGCCCTCCATGGGGGTGGCCACGGTCCCCAGGGGGGCGTGTTCCCCGAACGGAAGCCCCCCGTAGGGGGAACAGCGGAAATGCAGTAAAACACTGGAGTTCCGCGAAGGTAGGACCGGAACAGCGGAACACCGCTGCAGAAACGGGAGATTTCTGCGGTGTTCCGCTGTTCCACGCCCCCTCGGGGAACGTCGGAACACGCGCCTTGTGGCGAGGGGCCGGAACAGAATGGCCAGGCTGCGGCGGGGCTCAGAGCTCGGCACAGACCACCTCCACGGGGCTCTTCGCGGCGGTGCCGGTACGGGTGCGCCACAGGCGAACCCTGGTGCCTTGCCAGTCGATGTCGACCCCGTCAGGAGCGAGTGGGACGGCGTCGTTGAGGCGGTCGTAGCTACGACCGCGGGTCCAGCCTAATGCCTCCGCGAGCTTGGCCATGATCATCCGGCCGCCGGGGCCGACGATGCCGGCGACGTCGAGACGCAGCTTGTCGAGCTCATCGCCTGCAAGGGTTGGCCCCGGCGGCTTGGTTACAGTTGTTGTTCCTGGCACCAGCACCAACGAGTTCTCGACGGTGAGGCCGTGCGACAGATCGACCCGTTCGATCTGCAGGTTGATCGGCTTTGCCTCGTCGTCGTCCTTCTGCTTCTCGACGGCGACGGTGACCTGGTCCTCCTCGCGGGTGACGCGGATCATGGTGTCGACGGCGCCGAGCAGGGCCGACGAGCCACGCGCGCCGCGATCGGGGTCCTTGCCGCTGTGGTGCACGCCGTGCACGTGGCAGGCGACGTGGGCCTTGATGTGCTCGATAGCGGCGACGAACCGGCCCATGTCCTGGGCGCTGTTCTCGTCGGCGCCGGGGATGGCGCGGGCGACGGTGTCGATCACCACCATCGCGATCGGCGTGCCTTCCTCGGCGGCGGTGGCGACGGCGGTGCGGACCAGGCGGGCGAGTTGCTCGGGGTCGGTGAGGTTGACGCTGGCGGGCAGCAGCCGGAAGGGCAGGTCGACGCCTTCCATCCCGTAATGGCGCAGCCAAGCGCGGACGCGGCGGCCCATGCCGCGCACCCCCTCGCCGGCGACGTAGAGCACGCCGCCCTGGCACACCTTGTGGCCGAGCCAGGGCGTGCCGCTGGCGATGTGCAGCGCCCACGAGATCAGCAGGAACGACTTCAGGCTGGCGGGCGGGCCATAGGTGATGCCGAAGCCGTCGGCGGTGATGATGTCGTCAATCAGCCACTCCACCGGCGGCATGTTGGAGAGGGCCGGAATGTCCAGCGTCGGGAACACGAGGGGACAGGCCTTAGGCGGCGTTTGCGCGTCCGCCGCAGGGGATGCACCGGGCGACCAGGCAAGCGGCTGGAGGGCCGCCACAGCGCCGGCATCGACGCGGCGCAAGGTGTAGCGGATTTTGGCCATGACCTCGTCGGCGCCGCGGCCGGGTCGGCTGAGATCAACCTTTCGGCTGTATTGCGGCCAGACCTCGGCGAAGAGTTCGTCGGCCGTTGGCAAGCGCGCCAGCTTGTCGCGCATCGCGCGGAGCACCGCGAGGATGGTGTCGCGCATGTAGCTTTCGCGGCCATCGGCGATGACGCTCGTGGGCAGGCCGAGCGGGCCGGGCTGGACGGTGTGCACGGCCGGCGGCGTCGCAGTAGCACCGGCCGAAGCGGACGCCTTACCGACGAGATCCTGCACCCACTGAGGTGCTGCGGCGATCGCGACATCCTCGGGGTGCGCATCGGCGTCCCACTGGTAGCGCCGGCTGTTTTTGTGCACGGAGGGGTGCGCCACGATGAAGCCGCCATCGCCACGGATGTCGAGGCCGGGCAGGACGTGCTTGCGGGTGGCAACGGGTGCGCCGGGGTGCTGGAAAAGCAGGTGGATGCCACCGCCTGGCGTGAGGGCACTGACGGTCGGCGGCAGCGGTCCATGCTCGCGCTCGAGGCGGGTCAGCAATTCCTGGCCGGTCTCACCGTCGAAGTCGAGAACGAAGATCCCGCTGATCCTGCCGGTGACAATGCCGATGCCGTAGCCACCGACGGCGAACCAGTCGTCGATCTGTGCCATCGTGGGGCGTGCCTGCTGGAAGCCGGACCAGGGGATGGCGGGGACTTTCTCCGCGGGGCGCACCGGAACCACGGACCAGCCGAGCCCGGCATAGAAGCGGGCCCAGGCAATGGTGCTGTCTGGCGCGGCGGAACGACCAGGGGTGCCACCGGATGGTGATGGGGAAGGCGTGTTGTCGGGCATGGTGCGAGTTCTCCGTGGATGGGCGTTGGACGCAGGTCCCCCTCTCGCCACGGAAGCGGCGAGGGAGGCACGCTATGAGAAGGAGGAAGCCGGCGGCCGGGCGACCGCCGTTTGTTCAGAAGGGCAAGTCGTCGTCGACCAGTGCCGTGGCACGTGCGGGCGGAACGGGCGGCGCGTAGGCTGTCGCCACAGGCTGTTGCGGCGCCGTCTGGACGGGCGGCTGGGGCACAGGCTGCGGCGGCACGACCGGCCGCGGTGCGGGCGGAGGCACCGGCACGCTGGCGGGCGCAGGGGCCGAGACCTGCCGGCCCGGCACCGGCACCATCCGCTCGCCGAGCATCTTCGGCCGTTCGGTCCAGCCGACGATCTCGAAGACCGGCATGTAGTTGGTGCTCTGCCCGGCCTTGATCGCCATCGTGCTACTCATCCGCACCACCGGGATCTGGCCGGTGCCGGCCTCGGGCGCCGACTCGTAGCG
>CAMBRC010000202.1 GCA_945869965.1 Asaia bogorensis | reverse complement strand
GTCGCGGATCTTCGAGAGCGGCAAAATGGGCAAGGATCGAACGCGAAAGGGGCTCGGCCATCGGAACCTCGCACAGTGAGGTCCTCTTTGAATCGTACTTCCGGCCGCGCCGGAATCTCCCCTACATCAGTTCAAGCGATTGCCCTGCGCCGCGGCCGGAAACCAGCGGGCAGTGCACGATCGTCGCCCCGCTGTCGCGGATGATCTCCAGGTCGCGGCCCGGCCGGGTGATGTGGCGGCTGCCGGAGACGTAGGTGCCGTGTGGCAGCAGGGTGCGTTCGGTCAGGTAGCCGAGGCTGGCCATCCATTCCGGAGGGCTCATGCCGTGCTGCGCGAGCACCAGCGCGTATTCTGTCTTCGACTGGCAGGCGTGCTGCCGCACCGGCACCCCCAGCGCCCGACCGGCCGCCGCGATACGGCGCATCAGTTCGGGCGTGCAGGTCTCGATCCGGTCCGGCGACAGCATGGTGCGGACCAGCCCGCCGGCCGCCCCCTCCATTCGCTCGCAGAAGACGATGGCTCCGGCGAGTTCTTCCAGGCCAAGCGCCTCCTGGTAGTAGGTGCCGATGGTGCCGTCTTCGTCGACCACCTGGTTGCCGGTGCGGTAGGCCGGACCCAGATACACCCGCAGCCCGAGGGCGGCGGCTTCCTCGGCGGCGTCGGTGAATTCCTCCACCGTCTCGCCCCAGGCACGATAGAACAGCGAGGCAATCGGCAGCGCGGTGGTGATGCCGTTGCGTATCAGCCCGGCGAAAGCGTGGCGCTTCTGGAACCGCAATTGCGTGCGCGAGTACATCTCGGCCGGTCCGGAATCGATATAGTCGCGCGGCCAGACCCGACCTTTCTGCCATGCCGGCTGGTTGTCGTAGCTGAGTATCGTGGTGTCCAGATCGGCCAGGGCATCGAGGTCGACAAAGCCCGGCCCGATCAGCGCCAGCCCGTAGTCGATCCGCCGTGCCACCGGGCCGCCATAGCCACGCCCGACAAAGACGATGGCGCCGTCGTCAAAGACCACTTCGCCGTTCTCGATCAGCACGTGCCGGCCCGCGCGATGCCCAACGACGAAACGTGCCGTCATCAGCACCGCACCGTTCGGCCGCGTGGCGGTCTTCACGGCGCGGCCCGCAGGCATGCGCCATCGCGCGCCACCACCCGCCCGCGCTTCACCACCAGCTTGCGCGGGGGATGCGCCACGATGGCATGGGTGATCGTCTCGCCCTCGACCACCACAAGATCGCCGGCGCAGCCCACCGCCAGGCCGTAATCGGCAATGCGCATAATGTCCGCACCGCCCTGCGTGCACACGTGGAACGCCAGCTCAACTTCCTCGTCGCGACGGAAATTGTTGCGCATCCCGACCAGCATCGCGCGCTCCAGCATGTCCGCCGTGCCATACGGCCCCCATGTGTCGCGGATACCGTCCGAGCCCGAGCAGACGCGGATGCCACGCGCCAGCAGCGGCTTGACTGCCGGCACCGGACGGCTGGCTGAACCCGTGGTCATGATGCCGATATCCAGCGCGGCTATCGCATCAATCAACGGGTCCACCAGCGCCCTGTCGGGCGTGCCCAAGCAAAAGGCATGACTGATGACGACTTGACCTTTCATCCCCAGTGCCCTGGTGCGCTCGAAGATCAGCTCCATTGAGAACGCGCCCATCTCTCCAGGCTCATGCAGATGGATGTCCAGTGGCTTGCCATGCTTCTGGCATAGCGCGAACACCGCATCCAGTTGCCCCTTCGGATCGCGATCGATGCCGCAGGGGTCGATGCCGCCGACAATCTCTGCTCCCGCCGCCAAGGCCGCATCCATCAATTTCAACGTCCCCGGCCGGCGCATCAGCCCCGATTGCGGAAACGCCACCAGCTCGATGTCGATCACCTCGCGCCAGGAATCCCGCGTCGCCATCACGCCCTCGATGCCCCACAGCCCGTGGTCGGTGTCCACGTCGACATGGCTGCGGATATGGGTGGAGCCATTGGCCGACGACACAGCCGCCTGGCGCGCCGATTGCCGGGCGGGGTCGATGTTGAGCTTGCGCTTCAGCATCCGCTCATTGTCGATCTTGTCCAGCAGCCCCGGCCCGGCATCGTTCGCCCGCCACCCCATGCCCCAAAGCGACTTGTCCAGATGCGTGTGCGCCTCAACCAGCCCCGGCAGCACCAGTGCCCCGGCGGCATCCTCCACCGCTGTCCCGGGCGGCGCCGCAAGGTTCGGCCCGATCGCGGCAATCACGCCATCGGTCACCAGTACATCGGCAATCGCGCCCCCCAAGGGACGGCCATTTCGAACCAGTAGGGATGCACCAGTCATTGCAGAGGCCTCCAGGAAATTCAGTTAAGCTTCGGATTGAGCGCATCGCGCAGCCAGTCCCCAAGCAGGTTCACCGACAGCACGATTAGCCCCAGTTGCAGCGACGGAAACACCACCAGCCACCACGCCCCGGAAAACAGGTACTGGTTGCCAATGCGGATCAGCGCCCCCAGCGAGGGCTGGGTGATCGGCATGCCCACCCCCAGGAACGACAAGGTCGCCTCGGCCAGAATGGCCAGCCCCAAGTTCAGCGTCGCCGCCACCAGCACTGGCGTCAGCGTGTTCGGCAGAATATGCCGCCGCATGATCCGCGCCGGCGACACGCCGATGATCCGCGCCGCTTGAGCATATTCCTTCCGTCGCTCCACCATCGTCGATGCCCGCACCGTGCGCGCATACTGCACCCAGCCGGTCAGCGAGATCGACGCCACCAGGATCACCGCCGCAAAGGGCTCGCGCAGCCCTGGCGGCAACAGCGCCCGAAACACCGCACTGACCAGGATCGCGACTAGCAGTGTCGGGATTGACAGCACGGTATCCGCCACCCGCATCAGCGCATTGTCGATCCACCCGCCAAAAAACCCCGCCGCCAGCCCGATCGACACCCCGATTGACATCGAAACCGCCACCGCCGCCACGCCGATCAATAGCGACATGCGTGTGCCGTACAGGATCGCCGACAACACGTCCCGCCCCTGCGGATCAGTGCTGAGCAGAAACGGCCACTCTCCTTCACCCGTCCATAGGGGCGCGATCTCGGCTTTCTCGATGTAAAGTTGGCTGATGTCGTAGGGATTCTGCGGCGCGATCAGCGGCGCGAAAAACGCGCTCAGCGCCACCAGCACGATCACCGCCAGTGACACCCGCGCCGTCAGCGAGGCGCGAAAGCTGTGACCGATGTCAGTATCAGGCCAGGTAAGCAAGGCGTTCTTTTTTGAAAAAAAGAACCAAAAAACTTTTATCCACCAGGTTCGGGGGGCGTCACGGTCTAGCAGCCTGTCGGACTTAACGCGACGCGGAAGCAGTCGGTAGAATTGTTGCATCGCTTCGCCGTTTTTGCTGTTTGGATATCTGCTGGATGGGCAATTTCCGCCTGATTGACCGCGATACCGGCTTTCTGATGCCACCATCGGTGGA
>CAMBRC010000201.1 GCA_945869965.1 Asaia bogorensis | reverse complement strand
CATGCTCGACATCATCGAGCGCGAGGACCCGTCCCTGATCATACTGCACGAGACGGCGAACTTTACCGCCAAGCGGCGCGACGTGCAGTGGAAGCCGGCACGCAGCTTCGTGATGGACTTCCAGGCGCGCAACTTCGCACGGGCGAGGTCCTAGCCGCGCCCGCGTACCGTCATGAATTCGTCACGATTCCATCATCGCAAGGCAATGGCCGCGCCGTATGACGGCCGAGCAATTGCTGTGCAGGGAATCCACCAATGTCCGTTCTGAAGCTCGGCCGCCGCCTCGCGGTCGCCGTCGTTGTTGCTACCGCCTCGCTGGCATCCGCCGATGCGCAGCAGCGCACGCTGACCGTCTATTCCTCGCTCGACGAAGACCAGGCCAAGGCCCTCATCCGCGGCTTCGAGGTCAAGCACCCGCAGGTCAAGGTGAACGCCATCCTCGGCTCCACCGCCCCGATCATCGCCCGCGTCATCGCCGAGGCCGCCGCCCCGCAGGCCGACGTGATCATGGGCAACGCCGTCTCCGCCCTGATGGCCGCGGACGCCCGTGGACTGCTCCTGCCATACAAGCCCGCCCATTTCGACAAGGTCAGCCCGCAGATGCGCGACAGCCGGCCGGACCCGGTCTGGATCGGCATTGACGGCTGGGCCGCCTCGGTCTGCTTCAACACCGCCGAAGCCGCCAAGAAGAACATCCCCGCCCCGACCACCTGGGCCGACCTGACCAAGCCGATCTACCGCGGCCAGATCACCATGCCGAGCCCGCTCTCCTCGGGCACCGCGCTGCTCGCCGTCAATGGCTGGCTCACCGCCTTCGGCGAAGCCGGCGGCTGGGCCTTCATGGACCAGCTCCACGCCAACGTCGCCCAGTACGGCCATTCCGGCTCCGCCCCCTGCCGCCAGTCCGCCACCGGCGAAACCCTGATCGGCATCTCTTACGCCACGCCCGGCGTGAAGCTGATCAACGAGGGCGCGCCCATGGTGATCATCCTCCCCTCCGAGGGTCTGGGCTGGGAGATCGAGGCCCTATCCATCGTCAAGGGCGCCCGCAACCTGGCCGACGCCAAGGCGATGGCCGATTGGATCTCCTCGCGCGAAGCCGCCGAAATCTCGGCGAAGTTCCTGCCCATGACCGCCTATGACGACATCCAGTCGCTGCCGAAGAACTACCCCGCCGGTGAGCGCGAGAAGCTGCTGAAGATGGACTTCGTCAAGCTGGCCGCCAGCCGCGAAGCCGTGATGGCCGAATGGCAGCGCCGCTACGGCACCAAGGTGCCGCCCCGGAACTGAGCCCCGGAACTGATGATGTCTGAACCCACCCGGCCCGGCGGCGATGCCTATCTGTCGATCGCCGGGCTGTCCAAGACTTACGGCCCCGCCCGCGTCGTGCAGAACGTCAGCTTCGAGGTTCCACGCGGCGAGTTCCTCTGCATCCTCGGCCCCTCCGGCTGCGGCAAGACCACCCTGCTCCGCCTGATCGCCGGCTTCGAACACGCCGATGCCGGCACCATCCGCCAGGCCGGCCGCGAGATCACCGCCCTGCCGCCGGAAGCCCGCGATTTCGGCATCGTCTTCCAGTCCTACGCCCTGTTCCCCAACCGCGACGTCGCCGGCAACGTCGCCTTCGGCCTCGAATCCACCGGCGTGCCCCGCGCCGTCCGCGACACCCGCGTCGCCGAACTGCTCGCCCTCGTCAGCCTGTCCGGCCACGCCGGCAAATACCCCAGCCAACTCTCCGGC
Organism: Asaia bogorensis; assembly: GCA_945869965.1. GTDB lineage: Bacteria > Pseudomonadota > Alphaproteobacteria > Acetobacterales > Acetobacteraceae > CAMDGX01. Next base: position 1,833 of record CAMBRC010000201.1, on the reverse strand, counting down.
GGCCAGCAACAGCGCGTCGCCCTGGCCCGCGCGCTGGCGCTGCAACCCGGCCTGCTGCTGCTCGACGAACCGCTCTCGGCACTGGACGCCAATGTCCGCGCCCATCTGCGCGACGAGTTGCGCGCCCTGCAACGCCGCCTGGACGTCACCGCCCTGATGGTCACCCACGACCAGACCGAGGCCCTCTCGGTGGCGGACCGCATCGTCGTACTGAACGAAGGCCGCATCGAACAGATCGGCACGCCGACCGCGCTCTACACCAACCCCGCCTCCCTCTTCGTCGCCCGCTTCCTCGGCGGCATGAACGCCCACCCGGTCCAGGCGCTGGACGGCAGCGCCGCCCAGGTCGCCGGCCGAAGCTGGCTCCTCGCCGAACCGCCCGCCCTGCTCCCGCCGGGCGCGCAGCTCTGTATCCGCCCCGCCGCCGTGGTGGTCGGCGACGAGGCCGCCGGCCGCGAGAACCGCATCGCCATGCGTGTCGCCGATGCCAGTTTCCTCGGCGACATGGTCCGCCTGTCGCTCCGGCCGGACGCCGGACCCGAGATGGACCTGCTGGCCGACATCCCCTTCGCCCGGCTCGGCCGCGTGCCGGCCCCGGGCGAAACGCTGACCATCGCCTTGCCCGCCGCCCAGCTGCGGATCCTGCCCGGCCATGGCTGAACCCAGGCCCGCCGCGCTGTCCCAGCTGCTGCCGGGCGCGCTGCTGCTGTGCCTGGCGATCGCCACGGTCCTGCCCATCCTCGCCCTGCTGGGCCGCGCCTTCTTCGACGGCGCGGGTGCCTTCGTCGGCCTGGCGAACTTCGTGCGTTACGCCACGGAGCCCGGCCTGGCGATCGCCGCCTGGAACTCCGCCTCGCTGTCGGCCATCGCGACAATCATCACCATCCTGCTCGCCTTCCCATACGCCTATGCCCTGGCCCGCTCCGCCATGCCCGGCCGCTTCCTGTTCCGCACCATCGTGATGCTGCCGCTGCTCGCCCCCTCGCTGCTGCCGGCCTTCGGCATGATCTACCTGTTCGGAAACCAGGGCCTGCTCCGCGCCTGGCTGTTCGGCGAACCGCTCTATGGTCCCGTCGGCATCGTGCTCGCCTCGGTGTTCTATGCCCTGCCGCACGCCGTCCTGTTGCTGGCCGCGGGCCTGGCCGCCGGTGACGCCCGGGTCTACGAGGCGGCCCAGGCGCTGCGGGCCGGCCCCTGGCGCCGTTTCGCCACCGTGACCTTGCCGGCCAACCGCTATGCCCTGGTCAGCGCCGCCTCGGTTGTGTTCGTCCTGGTGTTCACCGATTTCGGCATTCCCACGGTGGTGGGCGGTTCCACCAACGTGCTGGCCACCGATATCTACAAGCTGGTGATCGGCCGGTTTGACTTCGCGATGGGCGCCGTGGTTGGCGTCCTGTTGCTGCTGCCCGCCGTGCTGGCCTATGGCATCGACAGCCTGGCCCGCCGCACCCAGCGGACCAGCCTGTCCGGCCGTTCCGTGCCGGTGGTGCTATCGCCGCTGCCGCTGCGGGACGCGGCCTTGTTTGTCTTCTGCGCCCTGGTCGCCGTGGCCATCCTCGGCGTAATCGGGATGGCCGCCTGGGGCTCGCTCGTGCGGTTCTGGCCGTACAACCTGCGCCTGGGCCTGCACAATTACGCGCGGCTGTTTGACGACGCCGACGAGTTCCGCGCCATCGCCAACAGCGTCGTGATGGCCGCCGGCACCGCGGCGCTGGGCACGGTGCTGGTGGCGCTGACCGGATGGCTGGTGGCCCGCCGTGTCGGCCCGGCCTGGAGCCGCGGCGGGATCCAGGCGGTGGCGATGGTGCCGCTGGCGGTGCCCGGCCTGGTGCT
>CAMBRC010000200.1 GCA_945869965.1 Asaia bogorensis | reverse complement strand
AGCCGCACTGGATTGTACCAGCCTTCGATGTAGCTGAAGCATGCCATCCTGGCTTCAGCCTGTGATGCGAACCGGCGGCGGCTGAGGAGTTCGGCTTCGAGCGTGGAGAAGAAGCTCTCGGCCATTGCGTTGTCATAGGCATCCCCTATTCACGTGTCAGCCGATAGGCGTAGTCATATGTCCGCCCGTCGACGCCAACCTGCTCCGCGCGGCCATGGCAAGCGTCCAGATCGGCGTTGGTCAACAACTTGCCCGCCGCATCACGCATTCCCAGGATCGGATAGCCATCCAGGGCCCAGCCAACGATCGTGTTCGCATCGGCGCCGGGCAAACATGGCGAGCTGCTATGGTAGTGATATTGCCCCTTGCCCTGCGGATGACCGTTGCAGCTGTCCTGCACCTCGTGTGCCGCGGCATCCCGCCCGGCATCGTCAAGTGCGTTGTAAAGCGCCACGCCGGTCAGCGAGATCCCGATCACGCCCATCGGCAAGCAGCTGGGCTCGCGGTTCCTGATCGGCTGCAGCGGAATATTGAAGGCCATCGGCAGTTTTTTGATCCGATTGGGATTTCTGTCGGACGATTAGGCGGGATCGCCGCGTGCGATCGGAAAAATGCCGGTTGGTACGCCAACCGGCAAGCCATTGGTTTCAATCGATCGGTCGGCACCGTTCTCCTTCACCACAAACGATGCTTCGGGCCAAAGGACCCGCCCTTGGACATGCGGCTCTTCCAGCGGGTTCCAAGTGGCGCCGCGCATCCACGGACCGGCGTGTTGCTTTCCGGCGACACGAAAATCGGTCTTGCACGAAAAGACATTGTCGATGGCAGGACGCATGCTGACGCGCTCATCGCCGATCAGAAGCGCGGTCGATGGGCTGTCGCTGCCGAGGTCCCGGACAACGAAAGCGCCGTGGCGAGCAGGATGAACCTGGAAATCGCGAGATTCCTTGTGGCGCCACGATTGGGAACTGACTGCCAGATTGCGAATTGGCGAGCCTGCCTTGGCCCGCCAGTCCGGTCACTGCGCCATCTTAACCCTGGCGCGGCATCACCCATTCGGCGTCGTCACCGTGCATCATGCCATGGCGCATCTCGCGCATTTCGCGCATGCGCCGCCATTGGCCCTCGCCGTGCTTCGGCCCCGCCACATCCTTCAGGTTGTCCTTGTCCGCCCCCAGTTGGCGCGCGGCGATCACCCGGCCGAGCGGTCCGGCATAGCCGTCACCGCGGACAGCGATGCTCTTGCCGGGTGCCAGCAGGTCGGCCAGGCGCTTGGCCTCGCCTGGCGGCATCCGGACCTGGGTGCCGTCCTGCAGCCGGACGCCGTTGGCTTCGCCGCGCGGGGTGTGCAGGAGCGCGGTGATCACGCCGGTGGCCTCCAGCGCCGCGGCGGTGCTGTCGCCCCGCTTGTGCAGCATGGTCACCAGCACGGTCGCGCCGGTCGCGTCATTCTTCACCGAGCGGGCCATGACCATCGGCACCGCCTGGGCCTTGAGCCCATGGACGGTCACGGCATCGCCGGGCTTCACCGCGAAGACCAGCTGGCTCGCGACGAACGGGGCCACATGCACCTCGGTCCCGTCGGTCAGGATCAGGCCGGCGACCTCGCCCTGCGGGGTCAGTGAGTACTGCGCCACGGTGCCCTTGACCTGAGGCAACTGGGCGGGGTCATAGACCGCTGCGCCGCCGCGTCCGCCCATCGGGCCCGGCATCTGTGCCATGGCCACCCCGGCGCCGTACACGACGCCGGCACCTAGCACCAGGGCAGTGGCCAGCATCAGGAAGCTCTTGCGTTTCATATCGTCTCTCCATCATCGCGGCCGGAAGCGGCCTCTCACCTGTCATCGCAAGCGCCGTGCCAGAGCATAACATGCTGGAAACAGAGGTTTCGTTCGGCGCAGTGCGGCGCTAGGCGTCGTCCTTGCCGACAGCCTCCGTCCGGACTCCGGACAGCTCGATGCCGTGCTGGCGCAGCTTTTCGTACAGGAGCTGGCGATGAATCCCCAGCAGCCGGGCCGCCTCGGCGCGGTTGCCGGCGCTGCGGGACAGGGCGCGGCGGATCATCGCCGCCTCAAGCCGGGCAACCGCTTCCGGCAACGTGCCGGCCATCATGTCTTCGGCCGCAGCACCCATCGGTCCTTCGCCAAGGAAGCTGAGATCCTCGGCGCCGACCACCGGCCGGCGGGCCATCGCGGCGACCCGTTCCATGGCGTTGCGCAATTCGCGGACATTGCCCGGCCAGGCGTGGCGCACCAGCCGGGCCGCCGCATCGCCCGAGAGCTGGCGGGCGATCCCGGCGCCGCGGGCCAGGAAATGCTCGGCCAGCGGCACGATGTCGCCGACCCGTTCGCGCAAGGGCGGCAGGTGAACCGGTACCACGCCCAGCCGCCAGTAGAGATCCTCGCGGAAGCTGCCGGCCCGGACCATGGCGGCGAGGTCGCGATGGGTGGCCGCCAGCACCCGCACATCCACCGCCACCGGCTTGCCGCCGACCGGGACCACCACCCGCTCCTGCAACACCCGCAGCAGCTTGGCCTGCATCACCAGGTCCATGTCACCGATCTCATCCAGGAACAGCGTGCCCTTGTGCGCGGCCCGGATGCTGCCCAGCGCGTCGCCGACCGCGCCGGTGAAGGCGCCGCGGACATGGCCGAAAAGCTGGCTTTCCAGCAGCCCGGCGGGGATGGCGGCGCAGTTCACCGCCTCGAACCCCTGCGCGGCGCGGCGACCGTGGCGGTGGATGGCGCGGGCGACGACCTCCTTACCGGTGCCGGTCTCGCCGGTGATCAGCACGGTGGCGTCGCTGTCGGCCAGCATGCCGACGGCTTTCTGCACTTCGCGCATCGGGCCGGTGGCGCCGACCAATTCGTCGGAATCATCGGCGATGGTGGCCGTCATCGCTTCCTCGCGCGCCGGCAGCATCCGCGCGACCAATGCCGCCAGGGCCTCCCGCCCAATCGGCTTGGCGATGTGGTCGACCGCGCCGAGCCGCATCGCCTCGATGGTATTAGCCGCCGTCGGGACCGCGGTCAGCACCGCGACAGGCGGCGCCGAACCGCGCTCGCGCAACGCCCGCAGCACCGCGAGCCCATCCATCCCCGGCATACGCAGGTCAAGCAGCACGGCATCGATGCCGCCGCGCACCAGGCGGTCCAACGCGGCCGCACCGTCGGCCACCTGCTCGGCGACATGGCCCAGATCGCCCAGCGTTTCCGCGATTCCCGCGCGCAGGGCCGCGTCGTCATCGACGATCAGCACGCGCGCCATGGCACCTCCAGCACGAACCGGGCGCCGCTCGCGGATTCACCGAGAAACAGCCGTCCGCCCATCGCCTCGGCCAGTTGGCGGGCGATCGCCAGCCCCAGCCCGGTGCCGTCCGACCGGCCGGTGACAAAAGGCTCGAACAACCATGCGCGCAATTCCGGCGCCACTCCCGGCAGGCGAATCGCTTGAACGTCATGCGTTCCCTCTGAGCACTGTCTCCAGGTAATCGACGTTCCACCCGGCCTTCTTGCGGCGGTTTTTGAAGCTTGTGGTGGGTCTGGCGGCAGACAGCAGGTTCAGCGCGGTGTGTCGAACGATT
>CAMBRC010000199.1 GCA_945869965.1 Asaia bogorensis | reverse complement strand
ACGAAGGGGTGTTGGCGGATTTGCCCTGGCTTGAGGCCGATGCGGCGCTTGCTGCTGCCGATACGGTGACGATTGCGGTGCAGGTGTCGGGCAAGCTGCGCGGGACGATCGTGGTGCCGCCGAATCAGCCGCAGGAGGCGAATGTGGCGCTGGCGCTCGCGCATGTGAATGTGGTGCCTCTGCTGGATGGGAAGGCGGTGCGCAAGACGATCTATGTCGCTGATCGGATTGTAAATTTTGTGATTTCGGGGTAGGTCATGGCAGCGCGGGGCGGCATGGGTCGGCGCGGCGTGATGGCATTGGTGGCGAGCGTCGGGCTTGGCGGGTGCGGGTTTCGGCCGCTCTATGGGACGGGCAGCGACGACGCCGGCGTGCAAGAGCGGTTGGGCGAGATCAATGTGTTGCTGATGCCGGAGCGCAGCGGCCAGTTGATGCGCCAGGCTTTGATGACGCGGTTTGAGCGCGGCGGCGGTGGTTCGACGCGGCGGTATGATCTGGCGGTGCAGTTTGCGCTCGGTTCCGAGCCGATTGCCATTCAGCGCGATAATTCGACCTCGCGCGTGCGGCTGATTGGCACGGCAACTTGGACCCTGATGGCGCAGGATGCTCAGCGGCGCACGATTGTGAGTGGTTCGGCACGCGAGGTCGATGCGTTCAATATCATCAACCAGCAGTTTTTTGCCGCTGAGTTGACCAGCAACGCGGTTCAGCGCCGGATGGTGGATGCGTTGGCAGAGCAGATTGCCACACAATTGGCGGTGCATTTCAGTCGCCGGGCGGGGTAGGGCGTGGGGCTGTTGTCGGGGATGGGCCGATTGATAGCGGGGCTTCGGCCTGGTGAGGGCTGCTGGCAATGAAACTGGATGCGCGCAGGGTGGAGGCATTTCTGGATTCACCTGGATCGGTGCGCGTTGTGCTTCTTTTTGGCGACGATATCGGAATGATACGAGATCGGTCTGGTCGGCTGGTTCGAAGCGTTGCGGGTTCGCTCGATGATCCGTTCCGGGTGTGTGATCTGGAGAAGGACGGTGTTTCAAAGATTGCTGCGGAGATGGCAAGCCGTTCGTTGACGGGTGGCCGCCGCGTGGTGCGGGTGCGTGACATTGGCGACACTGCATTGGCGGCGGTGACGGCAGTTTTTGCCAAGGATAGTGATTCGTTATTGGTGCTGGAGGCGCCGGGCCTGGTGGCGCGGGCCAAGCTTCGGGCGGCGGTGGAGCGGGCTGCCGAGGGGATGGCGATCGGGTGCTACGCGCTGGAGGGTGCGGCATTGGAGTCGATGATTGGGCAAACACTGGCCGCCCTGGACGTATCGATCGAGCGGGAAGCGCAGACCTGGCTGGCGGGGCAGCTTGGTGTGGATCAGGGTTTGACCCGTGCAGAGCTGGAGAAGCTTGCGCTCTTTGTGGGCGTAGGTGGGCGGATTGACGTTGCGGCTGCGCAGGCGTGTGTGGGTGATTTGGCTGGGCTGTCGCTGGAAGACGCCTTGTTTGCTGCGACGCGCGGAGATATCGCGGCGACTGATCGAGCCTTGGAACTATCGATGGCGGAGGGAGCGGCGGCTGTTGGTGTTTTGAGGGCGGCGTTGTTGCATTTGCAGCGGTTGCAGCGTGCCCGCGCTGCCATGGCCCTGGGCGCTTCGGCGGGCGAGGCGGCGAAAGCGGCGCGGCCACCGGTGTTTTTCCGGCGAGAAGCCGATTTTGTGCAAGCGCTGCGGCTGTGGAGCGAGGATGCTCTGCAGAGCTTGTGCGGTCGGGTATGGGAAGCCGAAAGGGCATGCAAGCGGACCGGAAGCCCCGCGGATACGTTGTGCCGCAGTGTGGTGTTGGGGATTGCACAAAGGTCGGCCGCGGCAAAGCGCCGCTGAATGGCGGGCTGGTTCGGCGGGATGCGTCGGGATTGTCGCTGGTTGTTGCTACGCGCTGGGCATCAGTAGCGAGACGATTCCGTCGAGTTGATCCAGCGAGCGGTACAGAATACGGACATTGCCACCCTTGCCGTCGAACGCGATTTCGACCTTGAGGCCGAGGCGTTCGGACAGATCGCGCTCAAGGGCGGCGGTCTCTGGATCTTTGGCGGAACGCGACGATGGGGCGCTGTCGCGTTTGGCGATGCGTGCGGGGGCGAGAGCCTCGGTTTGTCGGACGTTAAGTCCACGGGCGATCACAGCAAGGGCTGCTTTGGCGGGGTCGGGGTGGCTTAACAGGGCGCGAGCATGTCCGGCGGAGAGACTGCCTTTGCGGACCTCTTCCTGCACGGTGGCGGGTAGCTGGCGTAGGCGCATGGTGTTGGCGACGTGGCTTCGCGATTTTCCAACCGCCTCGGCCAGGCGTTCTTGGGTGAGGCCGAATTCTTCGGTCAGCCGGTGGTAGCCTTGGGCCTCCTCGATAGCGTTCAGATCTTGTCGTTGAAGGTTTTCGACAAGGGCGGCGGCCATGGCGTCGGCGTCGCTCAGTGTGCGGATGAGTGTCGGGACCGCATGTAGTCCGGCTTGCTGGGCGGCGCGCCAGCGTCGCTCGCCGGCGATGATCTGGAAGCGGTTTGGCGTAGTCGGATGGGGGCGGGCCAGGAGCGGCTGGAGTATGCCGCGTGTGCGAATTGAATCGACCAGCTCGGCCATGCTGGCGGGATCGAAATCGCCGCGCGGCTGAAACGGGCCAGGTTCCAGATGCTCAACTGGGATGGTCGTAGTGCCTGATGCCGGCGTGGTGGTGGGGCCGGGGGCATCGCCCATGAGAGCGGCCAGGCCACGTCCGAGCCGCGGTCCGGGTTCCTTGCTCATGTTCGCGCCTCCAACAGGGTTCGTTCGCGTCTCAGCAATTCCTGCGCCAGGCGGATGTAGGCTTGGGCACCGGGGGAGCGATAGTCGTATAGCAGGACCGGTTTACCGTGGCTGGGCGCCTCGGAGATGCGGATATTGCGGGGAATGACGGTTTCGTAAACCTGGTTCCCGAAGAAGCCCCTGGCATCTGCCGCGACGAGGTCAGATAGGTTGTTTCTACGGTCGAACATGGTCAGGACGATGCCTTGAACAACGAGTTGGGGGTTCAGGGCGCGCCGGACGCGCTCGACGGTTCGCATCAGCTGGCTGAGGCCTTCGAGGGCAAAGAACTCGCATTGTAGCGGGACTAGCACGGCATCCGCTGCCACGAGGCCATTCAACGTCAGAAGCCCGAGGCTGGGGGGGCAGTCGATAAGGATGTAGGTGAAGTGGGACAAGGCATCGGATCGCAACGCGGAGCGCAGGCGGTATTCGCGGCGTTCGATGCCGACGAGCTCAATTTCGGCACCGGCCAGATCCAGTTCCGCGGGGATGATCGATAGTCCTGGGACAAATGTCGGTCGGACCGCGGTGGCCGGGGCAGCATCGTCTAGGAGAAGTGCATAGGTTCCGGTGTCTCGCTTGTTCGGCGGAAAGCCGATGCCGGTGGAGGCGTTGCCTTGGGGGTCGAGGTCGACCATCAGGACAGTCTGCCCGGCCGCAGCCAGTGCGGTGGCGAGATTGATCGTGGTCGTGGTTTTTCCGACGCCGCCCTTCTGGTTGACGATGGCGAGGATGCGCGGCCTGGGCGAGGCTTGGACCGCGGCCGCGCGGTCTTCGCTGATAGGAGTTTCAGCCACGCGATATCT
>CAMBRC010000198.1 GCA_945869965.1 Asaia bogorensis | reverse complement strand
GCTGGCCTGGCTGAACCGCTGTCGCCGTTTGGCAAAGGACTTCGAGAATCTGACACGAATGGCGGTGGCGTTCATCCGAGTGGCATCAATCCGCCTCATGCTGCGAAGACTATGCAATCAGGTATGAACCTTCCGGACGGACACTGAGGCTGTCGTCCTCCGGCAGCCGGTGGTGCGGCGAAGACCGTCCGCGCCTCGATCGCCAGGACGTCGGTGGGGCGGGGGAAGGGGGTGGGGTCGGGTTCGCCTTCGCGCTTGGGGCGGCCGATGGCGGCGAAGAAGGTTTCCAGGCCGTTGGGCAGGATGAGCCAGAGGAAGACGAGGTCGGATTCGCCTTCGTTGACGAACATGTGGCGGCGGTTGCGGCCGAGGAAGAAGGTGGAGCCGGGTTGCATGGGGTGGTTGGCGCCCTCGATCACGGCGCGGCCTTGGCCGGAGAGGACGTGGATCAGTTCTTCGTTGCGGTCATGGGCGTGTTCGCGGACGTGCCCGCCGGGTGCCACGGTTTGGCGGCCGAAGCCGAATTTGGTTTCCATGGCGACCATGTCAGGGGCCATCAGGATGTCGATGAAGCCGTTGGCGGGGACGGGTTGCCAGTGGCTTTGGCCTTGGCCGGGTTGGACGATGTGGATGGGGCCAAGATCGGAGTTCATGCGAGGATCCTTTCGACGGCGGCGATTTCGGCGGGGGACAGGCGCAGGCCGAGTTTACTGCGGCGCCAGACGATGTCTTCGGCGGTGCGGGCGAATTCGTGGGTTTGAAGGTAGCGGATTTCGGCTTCGGTGAGGTCGGCGCCCAGGGTTGGGCCGAGATCTTCCAGGCGCGTGGCGCCGTTGAGCAGGATGGCGGTCTTGGTGCCGTAGGCGCGGACCAGGCGGCGGGCGGTGGGCTCCGGCAGGAAGGGGGCGCGGGCGCGGGTTTCGGCGAGCAGGGTTTCGAAGCCTTGCTTGGGGAAGTCGCCGCCGGGGAGCGGGGATTTGCCGGTCCAGCCGGCGGGGGCGCCGTGCGGCGGGGGGAGATGGGGGGCGAGTTTTTCCAGGGCGGCTTCGGCGAGGCGGCGGTGGGTGGTGATCTTGCCGCCGAAAACGCTCAATAGGGCGCCCTGCCCTTCTGGTGCGTCGAGGGACAGCACGTAGTCTCGCGTCGCTTCCTGGGCGGCGGTGGCGCCGTCGTCGTAGAGCGGGCGGACGCCGGTGTAGGTCCAGACGACATCGGCGGGGGTGACGGGTTCACGGAAATAGGCGCTGGCGCCGGCGCAGAGATAGGTGATCTCGTCGTCGGAGATTTTGACCGCGCCGGGTGCGCCTTGCCAGTCGTGGTCGGTGGTGCCGATCAGGGTGAAGTCGCGTTCGTAGGGGATGGCGAAGAAGATGCGGCTATCGGCGTTCTGGAAGATGTAGCAGCGGTCGTGCGGGTATTTGCGGCGAATGACGATGTGGCTGCCTTGGACTAGGCGGATTTTGGCCGGCGCGTTGGCGCGGATGACGGTGCCGAGGGTTTCGGCGACCCAGGGGCCGGCGGCGTTGACCAGGGTGCGGGCGCGCAGGGTGCGCTGGTGGGTGTTGGATTGGACGGTGATGGTCCAGGTTTCGCCGGTGCGTTCGGCGGAAAGGCAGCGCGTGCGGGTCTCGATGGTGGCACCGCGATCGGCGGCATCGCGGGCGTTGAGGACGACGAGGCGGGAGTCTTCGACCCAGCAATCGGAGTACTCGAAGCCGCGGGTGAAGGCGGGCTTGAGCGGGTGGCCGGCGGGGTCCTGGCGCAGGTCCAGGGTTTTGGTGGCCGGCAGGGCGCGGCGGCCGCCGATATGGTCATACAGGAAGAGGCCGAGGCGGAGCAGCCAGGCGGGGCGCAGGCCGCGATGGTGCGGCAGGACGAAGCGCAGCGGCCAGACGATGTGCGGGGCGATGGCCCAGAGGACTTCGCGCTCCATCAGGGCTTCGCGGACCAGACGGAATTCGTAATGTTCGAGGTAGCGCAGGCCGCCGTGGATCAGCTTGGTGGACGCGGAGGAGGTGGCGCTGCCTAGGTCGCCCTGTTCGCAGAGATAGACCGACCAGCCGCGGCCGGCGGCGTCACGGGCGATGCCGGCGCCGTTGATGCCGCCGCCGATGATGGCGAGGTCGTAGATCGGGTCCGGGGCGGGGCCAGGCTGCATGGCGCGTCTATACCGCGCTGGGGCGCCTGTGTAACGATGGTGCGGGCGGCTTGTCATTCCAGCAGACGCAATTGATGGAGGCCGCGATGAACGCGATGAACACCGACCGTGTGCTGAAATGGTTGAGCTGGCTGCCGGCGCTGTACGCGGCGCACATCATGCTGTGGTACCTGCAGTTCAAGCTGCCGGGGGCGGAAGGGTCGGTCATGCTGTTCAACATCCTGGCCGACTGGCTGTGGATCTCGGGGTATGAGAAGCCGTTCCGGCTGACGGTGGCGATTGCCGAACTGATTGCCTCGATCCTGTTGATCATTCCGCGGACGCGGATGCTGGGCGGGCTGTTGACCTTTGGCCTCATGTCCGGGGCGATCTTCTTCCACACGGTGAGCCCGCTCGGGATCGATCCCTACGGCGATGGCGGGGCGCTGTTCAAGGAGGCGTGCTGGACTTGGCTGTCCGCGGTGATCGTGATCGCGATCTATCGGCGGGAGGTGGCGGAGCTGGTGGCCGGGTTGATGGCACGGCCGATGCGGCTCGCTATCTGATCGCGGGCTCGGCATAAGGGGGGCATGAATGCTCCCCTGTTTGTTGCTCGCGACGTCGCCATTCTTGGCGGCGGCCCCGCGGGGTTGATGGCCGCCGAAGTGGTGGCCAGCGCCGGACATCGTGTGACCGTGTTCGAGCGCATGCCCAGCCCTGGGCGCAAGCTGTTGATGGCGGGGCGGGGCGGGCTGAACCTGACGCATTCCGAGCCCTATGAGCGGTTTGCCGGGCGGTATGCCGAGGCGGCTTCGTGGATGGCGCCGGTGCTGGCGGCTTTCCCGCCGAGTGCGGTGATTGCCTGGTGCGAGGGGCTGGGGCAGCCGAGCTTTACCGGGAGCAGCGGGCGGGTTTTTCCCAAGGCGATGAAGGCCAGTCCGCTGCTGCGGGCCTGGTTGGGGCGGTTGGCCGGGCTTGGTGTGACGCTGGTCACGCGGGCGCATTGGATTGCGCGGGAGGCCGATGGGATTTTGCGGTTTGCCGATGGCAGCACATGCCGGCCGGATGCGACGATCCTGGCCCTGGGCGGTGCGTCCTGGCCGCGGCTGGGGGGCGATGGGAGTTGGGTCTCGGCGCTGCCGGAGGTGGCGATCACGCCGCTGATGCCGGCGAATTGCGGTTTTGCGGTTGGCTGGTCGGCGCATTTTCGGCGCCATGCGGGGACGCCGCTGAAGCGGATTGCACTGGAGCATGGTGGGCAGCGGGTGCGCGGCGAGGCGATGGTGACCGAGGCGGGGCTGGAGGGCGGGGCGATCTATGCGCTGTCGGCGGCGTTGCGCGATGCCATTGCCCGCGACGGGCGGACCACGCTGCGGATCGATTTGCGGCCGGATGTCGATGCGCCAGAATTGGCGGAGCGGTTGGGGCGCTCGCGGGGCAGCGCGTCGCTGTCCACCCATCTGAAGCGGCATGCCAATCTGCCACCGGTGGCGATCGGGTTGATTCAGGAGGCGTTGCACCAGGGCAACACGACGGCG
>CAMBRC010000197.1 GCA_945869965.1 Asaia bogorensis | reverse complement strand
CGAGCCCCCTGGACCCTCATGACTTAAGTGGTGGGGTCTGGGGCGACGCCCCAGCGGGTCCCTCGCGGCGCGCTTGCGGCGCGACGGCAGAGCCCTGGCCTTCCTTTCCTCGTTGCGCCACGCTGGCCGCAATGAGGAGTCTTGTCGCCATGCCGAACCCACTGGACCGATTTCGCCTGGATGGCCGCACCGCACTGGTAACCGGCGCGCGGCGCGAGATTGGGCGAGCGATTGCCGAGGGGCTCGGGGCGGTGGGCGCCCAGGTCGCGGTGCATCATGCGGGGACCGTCGAGGAAGCGCGCGATGCGGCCGGGGTGGTGGCGGCGATTGGCGGCGGCGCGCTGGCGTTCGGGGCGGATTTTTCCCAGGCTGGGGCTGCGGAGATGTTGGCGGCCGAGGTGACGGCGGCGTTCGGGCAGGTCGATATCCTGGTGTTGAATGCGTCGGTGGAGATTTTGCAGCCGGTCGGCGGCATCGACAGGGCGGCGTATGACCGGCAGATGGATATCAATGTCTGGTCGACGCTGGCGCTGTTGCAGGCGCTGGTGCCGGGGATGGCGGCGCGTGGCTGGGGGCGGGTGGTCACCGTGGGCAGCGTGCAGCAGATCTCTCCGGCGGCGGAGATGATGGTTTATGCCGGCTACAAGGCGTTGCAGCATAACTGGGCGATCAATCTGGCGCGGCAGTTCACACGCCAGGGGGTGACGGTGAACAACCTGGCGCCGGGGCTGATTGCGACGGCGCGCAATGCCGATCAGATCGCGGCGCGCGGCGAGCAGATGATGGCGCGGGTGCCGGCCGGGCGGATGGGACGGCCGGATGACCTGGTGGGGGCGGCGCTGCTGCTGTGTTCGGATGCCGGGGAGTATATCTCGGGCGCCAATCTGTATGTCGATGGTGGCCGGGCGGTGAACCTGTGAGCGCCCCGGGGAGCGCGTGGGAGGGGCTGGGGCGGCGGCTGCGGCTGGCGGTGCTGGGCGGCGGGCCGGGGAGTTTCATCGGGCCGATCCATCGGGCGGCGGCGCGGCTGGATGACCGGTTCGAGATTATCGCTGGCGTTTTGTCGTCCGATCCCGCGCGCGGTGCCGAGGGGGCGCGGGCGCTGGGCATTCGGCACTATGCGGATTTCGCGGCGCTGATCGAGGCGGAGCCGACGCTGGATGCCGTGGCGATCATGACGCCGAACGACCGGCACCACGCGGAATGCATCGCCGCCATCGATGCCGGGCTGCATGTGATTTGCGACAAGCCGTTGGCGAACTCGGTGGCGGAGGCGGCGGAGATTGCCGAGCGGGTGCGGCGGACGATGACGGTGTTTTGCCTGACGCATGGCTATGCCGGCTATCCGATGATCCGCCAGGCGCGGGCGATGGTGGCGGCCGGTGCGATTGGGGCGCTGCGCGCGGTGCAGGTCGAATATATCCAGGCCGGGATGAGCGCGCGCGTCGAGGACGGCACGATCACGCGCAAGCTGGCGTGGAAGCTGGCGGCCGAGCGGTCCGGGCCGTCGCTGGTGCTGGGCGATATCGGCACGCATGCGTTTCATCTGGCGCGGTTTGTCTCCGGCAAGAAGGTGGTTGGGCTGTCGGCCGATCTCGGAGCGATCGTGCCGGGGCGGGTGGTGGATGATTACGGCGCGATGTTCCTGCGCTTCGAGGGCGGGGTGCCCGGCACGCTACTGGTGAGCCAGGCGATGGCGGGCACCGAGAACGCGATCACGCTGCGGGTGTTCGGCGAGCTTGGCCACATCGAATGGCAGCATGCGACCAGCAACTATTTGAAACTGGCGTTGCAGGGCCGGCCGGTGCAGATTCTCGCGCGCGGTGACGCTGATTTGTTGCCGCAGGCGGCGCGGCTGGTGCGGATTGCGCGCGGGCATCCGGAGGGATTGACCGAAGCGTTTGCCAATCTTTATCGCGATGCCGCGGAGTTGATCGCGGCCAGGCTGACATCGCAGCCGGTCGATCCGCTGGCGCTCGACTTCCCGGATGCACGGGACGGGCTGGAGGGGATGATGTTTGTCGATGCGGCGCTGCGTTCGCGCGCCGAGGGCGGCGGCTGGGTGGCTTTGGATGAGGCCGCGCCATAAAGGGACGGGGTGCACGGATTTGGCCGAAGGACTGACGCGCGGACGCCTGACGCGGGGGGGCCTTACACGACGGGCGATGGTTGCAGCGGCGGCTGGGTTGGCGGTGCCGGCATTGGCAGCGCCGGCGGTGGCCGCGGATGTGCGGGCGGCCACGTTGCGCTTCGTGCCGCAGCGCGACCTGACTTGGTTCGACCCGACCTTCTGGCCGTTCCTGGAGACGCGCAATCACGCGATGATGATCTATGACACGCTGTTCGGCACCGATGCCGCAGGCGTGGTGCAGCCGCAGATGGCCGAAGGGCATGTGGTGGAGGATGGCGGGCGGCGCTGGCGCATCCGGCTGCGCGAGGGGTTGATGTTCCATGACGGCAGCCCGGTGCTGGCGCGCGACTGCGTGGCCAGCATCCTGCGCTGGGGCGGACAGAACATGATGGGCCAGGCGCTGATGGCGGCTACGGCCGAGGTGATGGCGCCCGACGACCGCACCATTGTGTTCCGGCTGGAGCGGCGCTTTCCCATGCTGCTGGCAGCCCTGGGCGCGACGGGGATGGCAAGCTGCGTGATCATGCCGGCGCGGATCACCGAGGGGGCCGAATTCCGCGCGATCGGCGAGAGCATCGGCAGCGGGCCGTTCCGCTTTCTGGCTGGGGAGCGGCAGGCCGGGCGGATGCTGGTCTATGCCCGCCATGATGGCTATGTGCCGCGCGGGTCAGGCACGGCGTCGTTCACCGCCGGGCCGAAGCTGGCGCACTTCGACCGGGTGGAGTGGCACGTCATGCCCGATGCCGGGGCGGCGCTGGGGGCGTTGCGGTCGGGGATGGTGGATTGGTGGGAGGGGCCGCCGGCCAGCGCCTATCCGGTCATCGCGGGAGATCGCGGGATGACGCTGCGGGTGCACGAGCATACCGGCTTTATCGGCACGATGCGGATGAACCACCTGACCTTTCCGTTCAACGATCCGGCGATCCGCCGGGCGGTGTTGCCGGCGGTGGATCAGGACGGGTTCATGGCGGCGGCGCATGGCGGCAGCGCGGAATACCGGCGCGCGGCGGTTGGGTTCTTCACGCCGCAATCGCCGATGGCGAGTGCGGCCGGGATGGCGGCGCTGCCGGTGCCGCCCGACCTGGCGCGGGCTCGCGCGGCGCTTGCGGCCACGCGCTATCGCGGTGAGCCGGTGGTGGTGCTGGGGATCGCCGACATGCCGGCGCCGCGGGCGATGGCGGTGCTGGGGGCGGAGATGCTGCGGCGCATCGGCTTCAGCGTGGAACTGGTGGAAGTGCCGATCTCGGGTTTGGTGCCGCGCCTGTTGCGCCCTCAGACGGCGGGGACGGGCGGGTGGAATGTGGTGTTCGGCTATTGGTCAGGTCTGGATCACTGGCATCCCGGGATGCACCGCTATTTGTCGGCGGAGGGAGCGGCCAGCGAGGTTGGCTGGCCGACCAGCGAGGCGCTGGAGGCGATGCGGCGGGCCTGGCTGGCAGCCCCCGACCTGGCGGCGCAACGCAGCGTGGCGGCGGATATCCAGGTGCAGGCGTTTGCCGATGTGCCCTATGTGCCGCTGGGGCAGTGGGTGCGGCCAACCGCCTATGCGGCGGGGCTGACCGGGATGCTGGACGGGTACCCGCTGTTCTGGAACCTGCAGCGGGGGTGAAGGGCGGAGGCCAAGGGAGCAAGGCCAGGGCTCTGCCCTGGACCCGCTGGGGCCGGCGGCCCCAGACCCCATTCTTTAAGCGCCTTCGGCTAAGGGTCCAGGGACCTCGGTCCCTGGTGGGGT
>CAMBRC010000196.1 GCA_945869965.1 Asaia bogorensis | reverse complement strand
CGCCACATTCGCCTCCTGCGGCTGATTCGGCGGCACCACGATCGTCCCGCGCAGCTTGCCCGACACCTGCACCGCAATCGTCACCGTATCGGCAGCAGCAAGCGCCGCATCGGCCTCAAGCCAGGGCAAATCCGCCAACACCCCTTCGTGCCCCGGATGCAGCCGCGAATACATCTCTTCGGCCAAATGCGGCATCATCGGCGCAGCCAGCCGCGACACCGCTTCCAACGCCTCGAACCGTGCCCAGCCCAGACCGGCGTCCCCGGCATCGCCGCGCTCGGCATCCGAGATCGCATTGGTAAACTCATAGATGCGCGCCACCGCCACGTTGTAGGAAAACCCCTCCAGCGCCTCTGTCACCGCACCGATCGTCCGATGCGTTGCCCTCCGCAGCCCTCGCGCCGCCACCGACCAGTTATTCGGCATCCCCGCCGGCATCGCGGGCGCTGACTCAACCAGCCGGAACAGCCGCTGCGTGAAGCGATACGCGCCCACTGCCCCAGCCTCAGTCCACTCCATGTCCCGTTCCGGCGGATTGTCCGACAGGATGAACCACCGCGCGGTATCCGCGCCATAGCGGTCGATGATTTCGCCAGGGTCGATCGTATTGCGCTTGGATTTCGACATCTTCTCGATGCGCCCAACCTGCACCACGGCACCGGTCGCCTGCTCCACCGCCGAGCCATCGCCTCGCATTTCGACCTCGTCCGGCGACAGCCACCGCCCATCCGCCGCACGAAAACTGGCATGCGTCACCATCCCCTGGGTAAACAGCGCCGCAAACGGCTCATCCACCCCGAGATACCCGGTCTTGTGCATCGCCCGCGTGAACGACCGCGCATAGAGCAGGTGCAAAATAGCGTGCTCGATCCCACCAATATACTGGTCGACCGGAAGCCAATGATCCACCGCCGCGCGATCCACCACCCCGGTCGCCCCCGGCGAGCAGAACCGCGCAAAATACCACGAGCTGTCCACGAAAGTGTCCAGCGTATCGGTATCCCGCTCCGCCGCCCCGCCGCACGACGGGCATGCGACATGCTTCCAGGTCGGATGATGATCCAGCACCTTGCCCGGCACGTCGAAGCGCACATCCTCCGGCAGCACCAGCGGCAGCTCAGTCTCCGGCAATGGAACCACCCCACAGGTCGGGCAATGCACAACCGGGATCGGTGTCCCCCAATAGCGCTGCCGACTGAACCCCCAGTCCCGCAAGCGCCAATTCACCACCCCTTTGCCAGCGCCGCGCCGCTCCAGCTCGGCGATAGCCGCCCGCTTGGCCTCGACCGGTGCGGCCAGCCCGTCCAGGAAACCCGAATTGACCATCACCCCGTCCTCGACGAAGGCCTTCGCCCCAACCTCGAACGTCGCCGCATCCGCACCGGGCGGCAGCACCACCGGCGGCACCGCCAATCCATATTTGCGCGCGAAATCCAAGTCGCGCTGGTCATGCGCGGGACAGCCGAAAATCGCCCCCGTGCCGTATTCCATCAGCACGAAATTGGCGATCCACACCGGAAAGCTGACGCCCTCGATAAACGGATGCGACACCCGAAGCCCGGTGTCGTAGCCGCGCTTCTCCGCCGCCTCGATCACCGCCTCGCTCGTCCCCATGCTGGCGCATTCGGCCACAAACTCGGCCGCCGCCACATCACGGGCCGCCACCGCCGCCGCCAACGGATGCTCCGGCGCAATCGCCACGAACGACATGCCAAACAGCGTGTCCGGCCGCGTGGTATAAACCTCCACTGCGTCGATCCCAGCGTCTTGCGTCACCAGGCCGAACTGCAACCGCGCACCCTCGCTGCGCCCGATCCAGTTCGCCTGCATCAGCCGCACCCGTTCGGGCCAGTCCTCCATCCCGTCCAGCGCGCTCAGCAACTCCGGCGCATCCGCGGTAATCCGATAGAACCACTGCGCTAGCCGCTTCTTCTCCACGGCGGCACCCGAACGCCAGCCCCGCCCGTCGATCACTTGCTCATTGGCCAGCACGGTGCCATCCACCGGATCCCAATTCACCAGGCTCTCGCGGCGATACACCAGCCCCGCTTTGAGAAAATCCAGGAACAACTTCTGCTGGTGGCCGTAGTAGCTGGGATCGCAGGTCGCGAACTCACGGCTCCAATCGATCGACAGCCCCATCCGCTGCAGCTCGGCCCGCATCGCCGCGATGTTCTCCCAGGTCCACTTGCCCGGATGCACGCCGCGATCCCGCGCCGCGTTCTCCGCCGGCAGGCCAAAGGCGTCCCACCCCATCGGGTGCAACACGGCGAAACCACGCGCCCGCTTGTACCGCGCCACAACATCGCCCAGCGTGTAGTTGCGCACATGCCCCATGTGGATCTTCCCGCTGGGATACGGAAACATCTCAAGCACATAGTATTTCGGCTTGCCGTCGGTCGGCACGTCCTCCACTCGGAAACAGGCGCGCGCGTGCCATGCAGCCTGCCATTTCGGCTCCGCCGCCCGAAAATCGTAGCGCGGCCCTTCGGCCACCACCGTACTATCGCTCATTCGCCGACACGCTCCGTCGCTTGCGGCAGTTTGCCGTGCGGCTCGATGGAAGGGAAGGCCAGGGCTCTGCCCTGGACCCGCCTGGGGACCGGAGCGCGCTTTCGCGCGACGCCCGGCGGCCCCAGACCCCTTTACCTTAGGCAATGAGGGTCCAGGGGGCTCGGCCCCCTGGTGGGGTCAGGGGCGAAGCCCCTATCTTTATCTGTCGCGCACAACCTGCTGCGACCGCAGATCACGCGCCCGCGCCAGCACTTTATTCTCAAGCTCGTTGGCCGCGTTCGCCGCCACCGGCGCGTCCACCCACTGCCCGCCTTGGAACACCTGGCGGAACACCGACACCCGCACGCCATCTGCGCGCAACGTCCGGCCGAGGATATAGGCGGTGGCCTTGAACCGCTCCCCGCTCGCACCCGCCGGCTGGAACCAGTCGGTGATGATAACGCCGCCAAACGGATCGGCCGAGATCAACGGCATGAAGCTCAGCGTTTCCAGCGCCCCGCGCCAGAGATAAGCGTTCACCCCCACGCCGCCACCCTGGCCCTGGTCGCTGTCGCGCCCGCGCCCGATCGAGATCAACGGCCCGGCATCGCCCAGGATCGAGCCCCGGTTGCCCGCGCCATAGGTTCGCGGATCGGAGTAATCCTCGCGGAACTCCTTGCCGGGCGTACACGCCCCCAGCACGAGGCCTGCACCCAGCAGGAGAGCGACGACAGCCGGCAGTCTCGACATGCAAAAGCCCTTCACGCTGGCATCCCGGCAGCCGATGCCGGGACTTTCCCCAGCCAGCCACAACAGGCGATGCCGCGACGCCTATCGGATCGCGGCCCTCCTGGCAACCCGGCCCGGAAACACCTGGTACCCCGATGCACCGCGCCGCGCCAAACGGTATCACGCCAACCGCTATCCAGCTGGCCAAAAAGCAGAAGGGCGGCGGCCTTGCGGCCGCCGCCCCCCCTTGGTCCAGTCTCAGCCGAAGCTTACCAGCGGAAGCTGTTGCCCAGGATGATGGCGGTCGCGTTGATCGCCTTGCCCGTGTTCGCAGCCGACGTCGTGTCGTTGGTCAGATTGACGCCGCGCTCCTTGGCGGTGCCAGTCACGAACTCGACGAACAGACGAGCGCCCGGAACGTAGGTGTAGGCCACGCCAGCGGCCAAACCCACGTCGGTACGCTGCGCGCTATTGCCAAGAGCGCCGGCCTGGCTGGCGTTGGTGTAGGCGACGCCAGCGGCCCAAGGACCGTTGGTGTAGCCAGCGCCGAGGGTGTAGACCATCGACGACTTCTCGCCCGGGTTCAGCGGGGTGAAGTTGCTGTTCACCGTGCCGGTGTTCATGTAGCCACCGACGACGAAGCCACTGAACGACACGGTCGCACCAGCGGTCACAACGCTCAGGCCACGCGGGGTCAAGCCACTGTTTTGGGTGGCACCACCCACGTTGGAGATCGCGCCGCTGCCGATGTAGCCGGCATGGATCTGCGTGCCAACGGCGCCAAAGGTGCCGGTGTAACGCGCGCCAACTTCGAACAGGTTACGCACGCGGCCGAGGTCGGCCGCGAACGCCGACGAAGCCTGGCGGGTGTTGCCGCCAGCGATCACGTTGTTGC
>CAMBRC010000195.1 GCA_945869965.1 Asaia bogorensis | reverse complement strand
CGCCGACGATGCCGAGCGCGCCGCCACGTTCGAGGACGAAGGAGACACCGTCGACGGCGCAGCGCTCCCCACCCATCGGGTCGCGGTAGGCGACGGCGAGGTCCTCCACGCGCAGCAGGGTCATGCGCCGGCGTCCCCGCGTAGGCCATAGGCGGCGGCGAAGCCGTCCACCGCGAAGTTCACCGCGACCACGAAGGATGAGAGCAGGGCGGCTGGGAACAGCAGCAGCCAGGGGTCGGTGAGGATGACGGTCATCGCCTCCTGCACCATCAGTCCCCAGTCCGGTGTGGGCGGACTGATACCGAGGCCGAGAAAGGATAGTGCGGATATCCGCAGCACCGCGGCGGATATCCGCACTGGCGCCTCGACCGCCAGGATCGGCAGCAGGTTGGGCAACAACTCGCGCTGCAGCACAACCAGCCGAGGCTCGCCGCGCAGTTCTGCAGCGCGGACAAAGTCCAGCGCCGCGAGCGCGATGGTGCGGGCGCGGACCACCCGCACCACGCCGGCGAAATAGACCACGGCGACCACGGCGGCCAGCGCGGGCAGGCTTTTGCCAAAGGCGAGCACGAGGATTGAGATCAGCAGGAACTCGGGCACGGCCATCAGCGCATCGACCAGCCGGCTCGCGGCTTCGTCGAGCGCGCCGCGCAGGTAGCCGCAGGCCAGCCCGACGATGGTGCCGGCGGCCAGCGCGCCGGCCACGCCCAGGGACGCGACCAGCAGCGCCACCTGGCCGCCGGAGACGATGCGGGAGAAGTAGTCGCGGCCGAGCAGGTCGGTGCCGAACCAGAATTCGGCGCCGGGCGGGGCGAGCGGGGCGTCGAGCATCGCCGATGTGTCGTACGGCGCCCAGAGTGGCGCGGTGGCGGCCATCAACAGGTGCAGCGCCACCACCAACGTGGCGATGCCGGTGGCGGGGCGGCGTAGGGCGCGCAGCAGGCGGCTGGGGCGGCGCGCCGGGGCCGGGGCTGCGAGCGAGGGAAGCTGCGCGAGGACGTCAGGCATGGCTGCGCCGGCGCACGCGCGGATCCAGGGCCAGGATCATGAGGTCGGCGAAGAGGTTGCACAGCACGACGGCAGCGCCACCGAACAGCGCAATCGCCTGCACGGTGGGGATGTCGCGGGTGGAGATCGCCTGCACCAGTTCCTGGCCGATGCCGGGAAAGCCGAAGATGAACTCAATGACGATGCCGCCGGAAATCAGCCCCGAGATGAACTGTGCCGTGGCCGAGAGCATCGGCACCAGGGCGGTGGGCAGGGCATGGCGCACCACGACGCGCCACTCCGACGCCCCCGAGAGGCGCGCGCGTTCGCAGTAATCGCTGTCCAGCGCCTCGATCAGGGCGGCGCGCAGCAGGCGGTACTGGTAGGCGACGCCGCCGAGGATGAGGGTGGCGATCGGCAGGGCGATGACGCCGAGGATCTCGCCGGTCGGCGCGGTGGTCCGCAGCATGATCACCGCCGGGGCGATCGGCAGCAGCACGGCGAACAGGATGATCAGCAGGTTGCCAGTGACGAACTCCGGCAGGGCATAGGCGAACAGCGTGCCGCCGGTCAGCGTGGCATCGAGCCGGCCGCGCGGGCGCAGCACGCTGGCCACCGCAAGCCCGATCGCGGCCAACGGGGCGGCGATGGCGGTCAGGCCGGCGAGGATCAGCGAGTTGCGCAGCGGGTGGTCGATGCGCGTGAGCACGTCCTCCTTGGTGACCGTGGTGCGACCGAAGTCGAACGTCGCGATGCGGCCGAGGAACTCAGCGAATTGCACCAGGTGCGGACGGTCGATGCCCAGCTCTGCGCGCTTGCGGGCGAGTTCCTCGGGCGAGATGGTCTGCAGGATGTCCATCGGCAGCACCGCCGTCAGCGCGTCGCCCGGCAGCACCGCCGTGCCCCAGAAGACCACGGCGGAGACCAGTAGCAACACCAGCAGGCTGGCCGCCAGCCGGCGCAGGGCGAGGGCGGCGGTGCCCATGCGCTTAGCTGATCCAGATGTCCTCGAAACGGCTGGACCAGTTCTGCGGATGCGCCTTGAGCCCGTGCACGTTGGTCTTGAACGCCGCCATGTTGCGCCGGCCGCCGAGCATGATGGCCGGAACCTCTCGGTGCAGCAGGCGCTGCATCTCGCGATAGAGCTCGGCGCGTTTGGCGTCGTCCTTGGTGCCGATCGCCTGAAGGTACATCGCGTCGTACTGGACCGAAGCGGGGCCGCTCCAGCCGCCGGCCTCGCTGGGGTTGGCCGCAGTCATGCGCTGCAGCGAGATCGCGGCATTGCGCGGGCCGACCAGGCTGCGCGCGGGGCGGCCGACCGGGGTATTCACAGCCAAGCGATACTGGTTGTAGCCATCGGCCGGGCGTTCCTCGAAGCGCAGGGTGATGCCGGCGGCGCGCAGCGATTCGGTGACGATCGGGTAGATACGCGGCTCCTCGGGGAAGCTCGCGGTGAACACCATGACCGGCAGCTCGATACCGTTGGGGAAGCCGGCCTCGGCCAGCAGGGCGCGGGCGCGGGCCACGTCGCGCTCCATCGGGCGCGGCACGAAGACCGGGTCGTTGCCGGGGATGTGGCTGTCATTGCCGGTCCAGCCATCGCGTTCGCCATAGACGATGCGGTTGATCGCCTTGCGGTCGATCGCCAGGGCGAGGGCCTGACGGACGCGCACGTCGTTCCAGGCCTGGTCGAGGTTCTTCGGCAGCACCAGCAGGAACTGGTCGCCGGCGGCGGCGACGTGGACATCACCGCCGGCGGCCTTGTACTGGGCGACCTGGCCGGGATCGATGTTGAACACGGCGTTGAGCTGGCCGGCGCGGAAGCCGTTGATGGCGGCCTGGCCGGTGGCGATGACGCCCTGGAGTTCATCGAGATACGGCTTGCCGGGCATCCAGTAGGTTTCGTGCCGCACCATGCGGGCGAGGCGCTTGTTGTCGATTTCGACCAGTTTGAACGGGCCGGTGCCGATGCCGTCATAGCCGATCTGGTCCGGGGCGGCCGCCGGCATGATCACGTTGCGGTAGTCGGCCATCGTGTAGGGGAACTCGGCGTTCGGCGCCTTGAGATGGAAGCGCACCTTGTTCGCTCCGGCCTTCTCGACGCTGGCCACCTGGCGGCTGACGAAGCCCGGGATGGCGGCATGAAAGGCGCAGGAGGAAACGACGTCGTCGATGGTCATCGGGCGGCCGTTGTGGAAAGTCACGCCCTCACGGGTGGTGAACTCCCAGGTCTTGACCGCCTCGTCGGACTCCCAGGAGGTGGCGATCTCCGGATGGACGCGCAGCTCCTCGTCAACCCAGGCGAGGCAGTTCCAGACCGAGCGGGTCAGCAGGTCGATCCAGTAGAAGGCATGCTGGCCGCGGCTGGATTCGCCGAGCGCCCAGTTGGGATATGTCTGGCCATATACCACCCTGCCACCGCGTTTCGGCGCCGGCGTTTGGGCGAACGCGCCGTCGGTCAGCGAGAAGGCGGCGAAGCCGGACGTTGCCAAGGCAACGGCACCGCGGCGCGAGATGCGCAGGATCGACATGAAGCTTTCTCCTGCACCGCACTGCCCGCACCGCGAGCCCGGAGCATTCGCCTGCGGTGCTGGCGTTCTACCCGGCGCGTGCAGCACGGCGATGACGGCGCGATGTCAGAACGGTGAATTAGTGCAGCCAGCGGCAAGCTTCATCGTGCTGTCATCAGTGCGACCGCGCAGCTGACACGTTCGGCTGGCAGACCAGCGGCTCCACACTTGCGGAGTAGCCGCCATGCCGCGCCTGACGCGCCGCGCCACGCTTCTGGCACCCTTGGCCATCCCCCTCCTGCCGCGCTTCGCCATTGCGCAAGCTGATCAGCGCCCGGTGGTGACGGTGGCGGTCCAGCGCATCGCCACTTCCAATACGCTGTGCATTCTGAACGAGGCCAGCAATGTCGGCACGCGCTACTACACCTCCTACAAGGAGCCGCTGATCGATACCGACTGGATCGGTGACCTGTCCACGCGCCCCGGCCTGGCCGAGAGCTGGCGGATGGTGGACGAGCGCATGCTCGACATCATCGAGCGCGAGGACCCGTCCCTGATCATACTGCACGAGACGGCGAACTTTACCGCCAAGCGGCGCGACGTGCAGTGGAAGCCGGCACGCAGCTTCGTGATGGACTTCCAGGCGCGCAACTTCGCACGGGCGAGGT
>CAMBRC010000194.1 GCA_945869965.1 Asaia bogorensis | reverse complement strand
GGTGGCCCAGATGACGACGGGCGTTAAACCCTGTCCTGAGACGACCGGCCTGTCCGCGCCGTGATCCGGGTGGCCACCCGGATCACGGCACCCCCCTCGTCGGGACGCACGACAAGCCTAGCCTCTTTCCAAGAGACAATCCTGAGCGCCGCGAAGGATCCACACTTTCTTCCCTTCTTAACGGATAAAAGTTTTTTGCTTCTTTTTTTCCAAAAAAGAAGTCTTCCTCCTACCCCTTGCCTTCCCAACCCCCCAGGAGCCCCCCCATGGACCTGATCCGCACCGAAATCGCCGACCACATTGCGGTCGTCACCATGGACGCGCCGCCGGTGAACGCCGTCTCCACCCAGTTCATGGAGGAGATCATGGCCGCCTTCGACCGCATCAACGACCTCGACGACGTCCGCGTCGCCGTCCTGACCGGCGCCGGAAAATGCTTCTCCGCTGGCGCCGACATCAAAAGCCGCGCCCGCGGCCACGCCGAACCCGGCCAAGCCTGGGCCCATGGCCGCCGCGCCCGCGAGATGAGCTGGTCCATCGTCGACTGCAAGAAACCGGTGATCGCCGCCGTCAACGGCCCCGCCCTCGGCGCCGGCCTCGGCCTGGCCGCCTCCTGCGATATCCTGCTGTGCTCGGAAAACGCCACGATCGGCCTGCCTGAGGTCGATGTCGGCCTGATGGGCGGCGGCCGCCACACCATGCGCCTGTTCGGCCACTCGCTGACGCGGCGCATGATGATGACCGGATACCGCGTGCCCGGCGCCGAACTCTACCGACGCGGCATCGTTGAGGCCTGCACCAGCCCGGAGGGCTTGATGCCGGCGGCGATGGACATGGCCCGCCTGATCGCCAGCAAAAGCCCGGTCGCCACCCGCATGGCCAAATACTCTGCGGCCACCATCGAATTCATGACCCTGCGCGACGGCTATCGCTTCGAACAGAACTTGACGGTCGAGCTGGGGAAAACCGAGGATTCTAAGGAAGCCATGGCCGCCTTCATCGAGAAGCGTAAGCCGGACTTCAAGGGCAGGTAAGAAAGCGCTTCTTTTTGAAAAAAGAAGCAAAAACTTTTATTCATTGCGTCCGAGTCTTCGCGCGCCCCGTCCGCCGCGGGGCGCGCGATCAGCGCGCGGCCTCGCTGCCATAATCCCGCCAACACCCCGTGCCATCTCCTTCCAGTACGCCATTCGAAAGGGCCCCCTCATCGTGACCAAGCCGCTCCGCAAGGCCGTCCTGCCCGTGGCCGGCCTCGGCACCCGTTTCCTGCCCGCCACCAAGGCGATGGCCAAGGAAATGCTGCCCGTGGTCGACAAGCCCCTGATCCAATACGCCATCGAGGAAGCCCGCGCGGCGGGGATCGAGCAGTTCTGCCTGGTCACCGGCCGGGGCAAGACCGCCATCGTCGAGCATTTCGACATCGCGTTCGAACTCGAAGCCACCCTGCGCCAACGTAACAAAGCCGCCGAACTCGCCGCCCTGCGCGAATGGCAGCTCCCTCCCGGTGCCATGGTCACCGTCCGCCAACAGGAACCCCTCGGCCTCGGCCACGCCATCTGGTGCGCCCGCGCCTTCATCGGCAACGACCCCTTCGCCATCCTGCTCCCGGATGACCTCGTCCTCTCCAAAACCCCCTGCACCAAGCAACTGGCAGACGCCTATTACGAAACCGGCGGCTGCGTCGTCGCCGTGACCGAAGTCCCGCGCGACCAGACCAACCGCTACGGCATCCTCGATATCGGCGCCGACGATGGCCGCCTTGCCGAAGTCCGCGGCCTGGTCGAAAAACCCAAGCCCGAAGACGCCCCCTCCAACCTCTCGATCATCGGCCGCTACGTCCTGCTGCCCCAGGTCATCGAGCACCTGTCAAAAATGGAACGCGGCGCCGGCAACGAAGTCCAACTCACCGACGCCATGGCCAAAATGCTCGGCCACGTCCCCTTCCACGGCCTGCGCTACGAAGGCCGCCGCTTCGACTGCGGCGACAAAATCGGCTTCCTCGAAGCCCAGATCGCCTTCGCCCTCCAACGCCCGGAAATGGCCGATGCCGTCAAAGGGTTCCTCAAAAACTACTGCGTCGATCTCTAGAAGGAAGCAGTTCTTTTTTGAAAAAAAGAACCAAAAAACCTTTAGTCCTGAGCGTAGCGAAGGATCCACGCTTTCTTTAGCTTTCTTCCCTTCCGGAGCCCGCCAATGCATAATTTCGACCCCACCGTCCTTCGCGAATACGACATCCGCGGCATCGTCGGCAAAACCCTGCACGGCGCCGACGCCTTCGCCATCGGCCGCTGCTTCGGCAGCATCGTCGCCCGCGCCGGCGGCACGGTGGCCGCCGTCGGCTATGACGGCCGCCTCTCCTCGCCCGCCCTGGAAACCGAACTGGTCAATGGCCTCAAGGCCAGCGGCATGGAAGTGGTCCGCATCGGCCTCGGCCCCACGCCGATGCTGTATTACGCCTCCACCGTCCTGAAGACCGGCGGCGCCATCATGCTGACCGGCAGCCACAACCCGCCGGACTATAACGGCTTCAAGATGATGCTCGCCGGCAAGCCCTTCTTCGGCAAGCAGATCCAGCAGATCGGCACCATGGCCGCCGCCGGCGACGTCGTCCCCGAAGCCAAAGGCTCCGACCGCAGCATCGACATCTCCGAAGAGTACATCGCCCGCCTCGCCAAGGATTGGGACGGCGGCGACCGCAAGCTCAACGTCGTCTGGGACAACGGCAATGGTGCTGCCGGCGACGTCCTGATGCGCCTGATCAAGCACCTGCCCGGCACCCACACCGTCCTCTTCCCCGAAATCGACGGGAAGTTCCCCAACCACCACCCGGACCCGACCGTCCCGAAGAACCTGGAATCCCTGGTCGCCGAAGTCGCCAAACGCAAAGCCGATCTCGGCATCGCCTTCGACGGCGACGCCGACCGCATCGGCGTGGTCGACGATGGCGGGACCATGATGTTCGGCGACCAGCTTCTGGTCGTCCTCGCCCGCGACGTGCTCAAGAAGCACCCCGGCGCCAACATCATCGCCGACGTCAAGGCCAGCCAGGTCCTGTTCGACGAGATCGCCCGCGCCGGCGGCAAGCCGGAGATGTGGAAAACCGGGCACTCCCTGATCAAGGCCCGCATGGCCGAAACCAACTGCCCCCTGGCCGGCGAGATGAGCGGCCACATCTTCTTCAACGACCACTGGTACGGCTTCGACGACGCGCTGTACGCCGCCATCCGCCTCCTCGGCATCCTCGCCCGCAGCAGCGAGAAACTCTCCACCACCCGCCGCAACCTGCCGCAAGTCGTCAACACCCCCGAACTCCGCTTCAACTGCGACGACCACCGCAAGTTCGAAGTCATCACCGAAGTCGCCGCCCGCCTGCGCAAAGCCGGCGCCACCATGTCCGACATCGACGGCGTGCGCGTGAACACCCCCGATGGCTGGTGGCTCCTGCGCGCCTCCAACACCCAGGCCGTCCTGGTCGCCCGCTGCGAAGCCTCCACCGAACCCGGCCTGGAGCGCCTGAAATCCGCCCTGGTCGCCCAGCTCGAAGCCTCGGGCCTCGCCGCCCCGGACTTCTCCGGCGACAACGCGGGCCACTGACCTGTCGCGCAGCGCACGGCTGCTGGACCTGCTCCAGGCCCTACGCCTGCGCCGCCGCCCGGTCACCGGCGCCGTGCTCGCCGACCAGCTCGGCGTCTCGCTGCGAACCCTCTACCGCGACATCGCCACCCTGACCGCCCAGGGTGCCACCATCGAGGGCGAAGCCGGCCTGGGCTACGTGCTGCGGCAAGACACCTTCCTCCCACCGCTGATGTTCTCCGCGGCCGACGCCGTCCTCCTCGGCCTCCAACTCGTCGCCGCCCGCACCGACCCGGCTTTGGCCAGTGAGAGACCAAGGACATGCTCGCCGCCTGGTGCGAACTGCGCGGCGACTGGCGTCACTTCCGCCTGGACCGCATCGCCGCCGCTACGCCCACCCAGGACCCGCCGCCGCGCCGGCGACAGGTATTGTTGGCGGAGTGGCGCAGGAGCCAGGAAGAGTAGGATTCTTCTTTTTCTGAAGAAAAAGAAGCAAAAAGACTTCATCCATTTTGCCCACGTATAAACAGCGGCTGCAAAGTGTACCACTTCACCGGTTGATGCGGTCGTCCTGAAGGCGGCGGCAAAGTGTACCGGTCCTGCTAGGCCTTTCTGATGTCCATGACGGGCATGGAGAGGCTGGAAGGATGTTCACAGTGGAGTTCTATG
>CAMBRC010000193.1 GCA_945869965.1 Asaia bogorensis | reverse complement strand
TCATGAAGGCCTCGACCGCCCCCTTCCGTGAAGGCGCTTATGGTTGAGGTCCAGGGTCTCGGACCCTGGTGGGGTCGAGGGGCGAAGCCCCCGCCTTCCTTGCCTTACCGCCGCAGCTCGAACCTGAACCAGGCGAAGCAGGGCAGCATGGCGAACATCAGGGCGGCGCCGAAGAGGAGGGGGGCGTTGGGGTCGTTTGTGACGTCGCGCAGCCGGCCGGCGATCCAGGGGGCGATGGTCAGGCCGATGTAGGAGCCGGCGCTGTACCAGCCGAAGACGAGGGCGCGGGCGGCGGGCGGGGTGCCTTCGCCGACCTGGGCGGTCAGCGCGCCGGGGGGGATGGCGTAGGCGATGCCGAGCAGGACCAGCACCCAGACGGCGCCATTGGCGGGGGCCACGGCGAGCAGCATGACGGCGGTGGCGACGGTGCCGAGGATGACGGCGGCGGGGCGGCCGATCAGGCGGTCGGCGAGCAGGCCGCCGAAGGGGGTGGCGGCGGCGAAGCTCCAGGTGACGATGCTGGCCAGGGCGGCGGCGGCCACGGCGGGGCGGCCGGCATCGGCGAGGAAGGCGGGCAGGAAGCCGGCCATGACGGCGATGGCGGCGTTGTAAAGCGTCCAGTTGCCAGTGGCCGCCGCGATGAAGCGCCAGGTGACGACACGTTCGATGGCGCCGGCGATCGGACGCGGGACCGGAGCGGCGTGGCCGACGAGGAAGGTCAGGGCGATGGCGAAGGCGACCGGGACGCCGGAAAGGCCGAGCACCCATCGCCAGCCGAGGCTTTCGCCGACCGGGCCGAGGGCGACCAGGGCGAGGGCGAAGCCGGCGGGCCAGGAGACGATCACCATCGAGGTGGCGGTGGACAGCATCGGGCCGGCGTAGCGGTCGGTGGTCATCTTGATGACCAGCATCAGCATCACCACGCCGCCGCAGCCGGACAGCACGCGGCCGGCGAGCATGCCGGTGAAGCCTTCGGCCATGGCGGAGAGCAACGCGCCGGCGGTCATCAGCACCATCGACCCGCGCAGCACCGGGCGGTCGCCGATGCGGCTGGCGAGCAGCCCGCCGGGCACGGTGAGGAAGATGCCGGGGATCATGAAGGCGCCGATCAGCATGCCGATCTCGGCGTAGGACAGGCCGATCTCGGCGATCAGCGAGGGCGCGGCGACGGCGGCGGATTGCAGCTGAAAGGCGCCGGTCGCCCGGATGGCCATCAGCGCAAGGAGCGGCGTCAGGGGTGGGCGCGGTTGCATGCCGGCAGAGTGGGCATCACCGGCGGGGCGCGGCAAGTCCGCCCGGGCGCGAGGCGGGCGGACCAATCGCTCAGCGGCGGCGCCAGCCCATCTCCCAGAATGCCTCTTCCAGGCGGGTGGCGGCGGTGAAGGTGGCGAGCAGGTCGGGGTAGCGGGCCTCGCTGCCGCGCAGGGCGAACTGGCGGTCGAGGCTGTCGATCGCGGCGGCTGCGGCGCCGCGGTAGCCGTCGCTGGAATAGGCTTCCATCCAGGCGGCGTAGGGGTTGCCCGCCTGCTGGGTTGTGGGGTCGGCGAGCAGGCGGTCGCAGACCTCGGCATAGCCGACCAGGCAGGGGATCAACGCGGCGTCGAGGTCCAGCCCGTCGCCGGCCAGGCCGCGTTCGAGCACGAAGCGGGTATAGGCGATGGTCTCCAGATCTTCCGGCTCAGCCGCCATCTGCGCCTCGGTCAGGCCCCAGCCAGCGCAGTAGGTGATGTGCAGCGGCATCTCGATGTCGACGATGTTGGTGACCGCGGCGGCGGCGGCGCGCAGGCCGGCGAGGTCAGGGCTCTTGTAGCCGGCCAGCGCGTGAGCACGGGCGAACTGGATCAGGAACAGGTAGTCCTGTTTCAGGTAGTGCTGGAACGCCGGCTGGGGCAGCGTGCCGGTGCCGATGCCGAGCACGAAGGGGTGGCGGATGTAGCGCTCCCATGTCGGGCCGGCGTCGCGGCGCAAGCGGCCGAAGATGCCCTGTTCGAGAGGAAGGGGTTGGGTCATCGGTGGGCTCCATCCTGGCTGCGGCGGGCAGAATATCGGCGGGCATCGGCCAGTGACCAGAGGATGCCCGCGGCACTGATGGCGGCCCCCAGCAGCACCAGCATGTCGAACGGCTCAGCGTACAGCAGCACGCCGACGCTGGCGATGAAGGGTATCCGGAGAAAATCGATCGGCACCACCAGGGTGGCGTCGCCATAGCGCATGGCGTTGGTGAAGCAGACATGGGCGGTCAGACCGGCGAGCATCAGCACCAGCAGCGGCAGCCACGCGGAGGTCGGGATGCGCGGCACGAACCAGAGATCGCCGCCGAGGGCGACGTTGGTGGCGAGGTAGGCCGGCAGTTGCAGCACGTTCATCCAAAACAGGATGGTCAGGGTGGATTGGGTGCCGGTGAGGAACTTGGTGGCGGTGATCTGCACCGAGAAGCAGAGCGCTGCGGCCAGCACCACCAGGGCGGCGGGGTCGAAGGCCGCAGCACCCCCGAACAACAAGGGGGGGCGCAAGATCACCAGCACACCCAAAAAGCCCAGCACCAGAGCGCCGACGCGGGCGGTGCTGATGCGCTCGCCCAGGAAGATGGTGGCCATCACCATGGTCCAGGCAGGGGTGGTGAATTCCAGCGCGAACACCGTGGCCAACGGCAACAGGGTGACGCCGAAGGACCAGCAGGCCTGGCCGGCGAAATGGAAGGCGTTGCGCAGCGCGTGGATGCGAAACGGCGTTGGCCAGCCGATGCGCGCGCCGGCCAGCAAGGCATAGGCGCCGAGTACGACGATGCCGCCGAAGTTGCGCAGGGCCAACACCTCCCACACCGTCAGCACCCGCGCCAGCTCGCGGATCACCACGGCCAGGGCCGAGAACGACATCAAGGCACCGGCCATCCACAGGACGACCCGGCGAAGATCGTGCATGGCGTGTGCTCCCCCTCGTGGGGGGTAACAGGCTTGACCGGCCGCGTCACGACCCGCCGTCGCAACCTTGTGTTGAAAGGAGGGCGGGGTTGATCTGGATTATGGCCCGCCGCCGCACGACATGCGATATACGCTGCGGATTCCGAGGCTTGCGATGACCGAGACGACCGAGACACCGCCACGTCAGCCATCGCCGGCGGTACCCGCAACGACGTCCGCCTTGGCAACCGCGTCAGCCCCGGGCGGGCCATTGCTGGTCCTGCCGCCGGCACCGGCGCGCCGGCCGTGGCTGGGCTGGCTGGTCGCCGTGGTGCTGCTGGGCGGCGCCGGCGCTGCGGGTTGGTGGAGCTTCGCCCGCCCGCCGGTGCTGGCGGTGGTCATACCCTGGCGCGGCCCGGCGATGGAAGCCGTCTATGCCACCGGCGTGGTCGAGGCGGTGGACGCGGCCCGCGTGGGCACCACGGTGGCGGCGCGGATCCTGGCGCTGGCGGTCGATGAGGGCGACCGGGTGACCGCCGGACAGGTCATCGCCCAGCTTGACGACCGCCAGGCGCAGCAGCGCGTGTCCGATGCCCGCACCCGCCTCGCCTTGGCCGAACAGGAGCTGGCGCGCGACCAGGCGCTGGCGGCACAGTCCATCCGCTCCCAGCAGCAGGTGCAGCGCAGCCAGCAGACGCGCGATGCCGGCGAGGCGGCGGTGGAGATCGCCGTGCGCCAACTGGAGGAATACCGCATCGCCAGCCCGCTCGGCGGCGTGGTTATGAAACGCCCGGTGGAGCCCGGCGAGACCGTGGCGGCCAATGCCACGCTGTTCGAGATCGCCTCGCCGGTTGCGCTGAAGATCGCCGCCGACGTCGACGAGCGCGACATCGCCCGCATCCAGATGGGCGCCAAGGTGGCAATCCGCGCCGAAGCCTTCCCCGGCCGCGCCATCGCCGCCACCGTTACCAACATGCGCGGCCGCGGCGAGACCGCCACCCGTACCTTCCGCGTCGAAGCCATCCTGCCGGCCGACACCGGCCTGCTGATCGGCATGACGGTGGACGTGAACCTGGTGGTCGCCGAACGGCAAAACGCCCTGCTGGTGCCGCCCACCGCCGTCCGTCACGCCGCCCCGCAAGGCGGCCGGCCCGGCGCCGCCCATGTCTTCCGCCTGGTCGACGGCCATGCCAAGCGCACCCCGGTCGAACTGGGTGCCGTGGGCGCCGCCGCGATCGAGATCCGCACCGGCCTGGACGACGCCATGGCCCTGGTCGCCGACCCGCCCGCCGGACTCGCCGATGGCGCGGCGATCGTGGCGCGGCGGTGATGCGGGAGAAAGCAAGGCCAGGGCTCTGCCCTGGACCAGCTGGGGCCGGCGGCCCCAGACCCCATTCGTTAAGCGCCTTCGGCAAGGGTGGGCATCGAGGCCTTCATGAAGGCCTCGAT
>CAMBRC010000192.1 GCA_945869965.1 Asaia bogorensis | reverse complement strand
CGGTGCCGCCGGGGTTTACGATTACGACCGAGGTTTGCACGGCGTTTTATGACAATGACCGGCAGTATCCCGCGGAGTTGCGCGAGCAGGTGCGGGTGGCGCTGGCGCGGGTTGAGAAGGCGGTGGGGTTGGAGTTTGGGTCTTCGGCCAATCCGTTGCTGGTTTCGGTGCGCTCGGGGGCGCGGGTTTCGATGCCGGGGATGATGGATACGGTGCTGAACCTTGGGTTGAACGATGCCTCGGTGAGGGGGCTGGCGGCGCTTTCGGGGGATGCGCGGTTTGCCTGGGATTCGTATCGGCGGTTTATCCAGATGTATGGCGGGGTGGTGCTGGGGGTGGATCACCATCGGTTCGAGGAGGTGATCGATTTCGTCAAGAACGAGAAGTTCGTGACCGAGGATACCGCGCTGGATGCCGGGGATTGGCAGCGGGTGGTGGCGGGGTATCTGGAGCTGGTGGAGCAGGAGACGGGGCGGGCGTTTCCGCAGGATCCCGAGGAGCAGTTGTGGGGGGCGATCGGGGCGGTGTTCGGCAGCTGGATGAACCCGCGGGCGAATACGTATCGGCGGTTGCACGATATTCCGGCCAGCTGGGGCACGGCGGTGAATGTGCAGGCGATGGTGTTCGGGAACATGGGGGCGGATTGCGCCACCGGGGTGTGTTTTACGCGCGATCCCTCGACCGGGGAGAATATTTTTTATGGCGAGTATCTGGTGAACGCGCAGGGGGAGGATGTGGTGGCCGGGACGCGGACGCCGCAGCCGATGTCCGAGGCGCGGGCGAAGCCGGACGAGGTGTCGATGGAAGCGGCGATGCCGGCGGCGTATGGCGAGCTGATGGCGGTGCGGGCGACGCTGGAGCGGCACTACAAGGATATGCAGGACATCGAGTTCACGGTGCAGCGCAACAAGCTGTATATGTTGCAGACGCGGAATGGGAAGCGGACGGCGCCGGCGAGTTTGCGGATTGCGGTGGAGATGGCGCAGGAAGGGTTGATTGATCGGCGTGAGGCGATTTTGCGGGTCAATCCGGCGAGCCTGGATCAGTTGCTGCACCCGATGATCGATCCCGATGCCAAGCGCACGGCGTTGGCGCGCGGGTTGCCGGCGAGCCCGGGGGCGGCGTGTGGGGCGGTGGTGTTCAGTGCCGATGAGGCGGAGGTGCGGGCGGCGAAGGGCGAGGCGGTGATCCTGGTGCGGATCGAGACGTCGCCGGAGGATATCCATGGGATGCATGCGGCGCGGGGGATTTTGACCACGCGCGGCGGGATGACGAGCCATGCGGCGGTGGTGGCGCGCGGGATGGGGCGGCCGTGCGTGGCCGGATGCGGCGGGATCGCGGTGGATTATGGCGCGCAGAGTTTGACGGCTGGTGGCAAGATTGTACGGGCGGGGGATGTCGTCACGCTGGATGGCACGACCGGGGAGGTGTTTGTTGGCTCGGTGGCGATGATCGAGCGGCAGATGTCGGGCGAGTTCGGCACGCTGATGGCGTGGGCCGATGAGATCCGGCGGTTGAAGGTGCGGACCAATGCGGAGACGCCGCTGGATGCCGATACGGCGCGGCGGTTTGGCGCCGAGGGGATCGGGCTGTGCCGGACCGAGCACATGTTCTTTGATCCCGCGCGCATCGGGGCGGTGCGGCAGATGATCATGGCCAGTGATACGGCCGGGCGCGAGGTGGCGCTGGCGAAGTTGTTGCCGTTCCAGCGCCAGGATTTTTCCGAGTTGTTCCGCATCATGGTGGGGCTGCCGGTGACGATCCGGCTGTTGGACCCGCCGCTGCATGAGTTCTTGCCGCATGCCGATGCCGAGTTGGCCGAGGTGGGCCTGGCTTTGGGCGCGGACATGGCGACGATGCGGCAGCGGGCGTCGGACCTGGCGGAAGCGAACCCGATGCTGGGGCATCGCGGCTGCCGGCTGGGGATTTCCTATCCCGAGATCTATGCGATGCAGGCGCGGGCGATTTTCGAGGGGGCGATCGCGGTGGTCCGTGAGGGCGGGGCGGCGCCGGTGCCGGAGATCATGATCCCGTTGGTGGGCACGCGCCGCGAGCTGGAGATCACCCGGGCGCAGGTCGACGACGTGGCGGCGAAGGTGTTTGCCGAGGCGGGCGTGACGATCGAATACAGCGTCGGCACGATGATCGAGCTGCCGCGCGCCTGTGTGACCGCGGACAAGATCGCCGAGGTGGCGGATTTCTTCAGCTTCGGCACCAACGACCTGACACAGACGACCTTCGGCCTGTCGCGCGATGATGCTGGCAAGTTCCTGCCGGCCTATGTCGAGGCGGGAATCGTGCCGAAGGACCCGTTCGTGTCGCTGGATATCGAGGGCGTGGGCGCGTTGATCCGCATGGCCGCCGAACGCGGGCGGGCGACCAAGCCCGGGTTGAAGCTGGGTATCTGCGGCGAACATGGCGGCGATCCCGCATCGATTGCGTTCTGTGAGCAGGCGGGGTTGGATTACGTTTCGTGCAGCCCATACCGGGTGCCGGTGGCGCGGCTGGCGGCGGCGCAGGCGGCGCTGGGCGCGGGCGGGGATCGGACGGCCTGAGGCGAGCGACGGGTAAGTAAGCAAGCCTCCGGCGGCAAAGGGCCGGAGGCCCTTTGAACCCATTCAATTTAGCCGGCTGGTGTCGTCGAATCAGGGTCCTAGGTCATGGGGTCAAGGGGCCGCTGGCCCCTTGCCGCCGGAGGCTTGTTTGCCTTTTCGCTGCGGCGATTTAGCGCTAGTATCCTCCCAAACGTCGTGACCGGAGGAATTCACCATGGGCCATACGCTCGATAGCTTTGCCAAGGCATGCAGCGCCGCGGTCTCGGCCGATCCCGGTCCGGGCGGGCGGCAGAAGGTGTGCGACCTCGTGGGCGAGGTGTTGAAGGACCCTGCCTTTGTCGCCGCCAATATCCATGCCGACGGACCCGAGCGGAAGGTGCTGTTCGAGGACCCCATCCACAAGTTCGCCATCCTGGCGCACAGCTTCCACGGCGCCAAGGACAGCACCCCGCATGACCATGGCCCCACCTGGGCGATCTATGGCCAGGCGACCGGTCAAACCATCATGACCGACTGGGAGAAACTCGCCGCCCCCAGCGCGGACCAGCCGGGCACGGTGCGGAAGATCCGCGACTATGCCCTCTCGCCGGGCATGGCCTATCTGTACGAACCCGGCGTGCTGCACTCGCCGCGGCGCGATGCCTCGACGACGCTGCTGCGCATCGAGGGCTTCGACCTCAGCAACTACAAGCGCGACAAATACGTCGCCGCTGCCTGAGGCCTTGCCGTGGCCGACTTGCGCGGCCTGCGCGTGGTTCGGCTCAACGCGACGCTGTTTCCGCCGAGCGATTTCGAGCGGGCGGAATGGGCGCGGGTTGGCCTGAGCCCGATCGAAGCCGAGGCCAATACGGTCGAGGAGCTGATCCCACTGGTCGCCGAGGCCGATGGTGTTTTCGCGATCTCGGTGGCCCTGCCGGCGCCGGTGGTCGGCGCGATGAACCGGTGCCGGGTGATCTCGCGCCTCGGCACCGGGACGGACAAGATCGACGTGGCGCTGGCCGAGGCGCGCGGCATTCTGGTCACCAACGTGCCGACCTTCTGCATCGAGGAGCAGGCGGACCACACCATGGCGATGCTGCTGGCGCTGGTGCGCAAGCTGCCGCAGATGCAGCGCGGCATGCGCGCCGGGGCCTATAACGCCTCGCAGGGTTTTGCGCGCTCCAACCATCGTATGGCCGGGCGTACCCTCGGCCTGGTGGGGTTCGGCAATTCCGCCAGGCTGACGGCGCAGCGTGCGCGCGGCTTCGACCTGCGGGTGCTGGCGACGCGGCGCAGCGCTACGCCGGTGGACCCGGCACTCGGCGTGGAGATGACTGACCTCGACCGCGTGCTACGCGAGAGCGACTACGTCTCGCTGCACCTGCCGCTGGACGCCGCGACGTATCACATGATGGACGCGACGGCGTTTGCGAAAATGCGGCCCGGCGCGCTGTTCATCAACACCTCGCGCGGTGCGCTGGTGGACGAAGCGGCGCTGGAAGCCGCGCTGCGCAGCGGGCATATCGGCGGCGCGGGGCTGGATACGTTCGAGCGCGTCGATGTCTTCGCGGAGAACCCGCCGATGCCGCTCTGGAGCCTGCTGGAGATGGACAATGTCATTGCCACGCCGCACGTGGCGTCCAGCTCGGTGCAGGCCGGGCATGACGTGTCGCGCGGCGGGATCGAGAACATGGTCGCCGTCCTGTCCGGGCACTGGCCGCGGCCGGGGCAGATCGTCAACGAGGGCGTGGTGCCTCGGGCGGCGTTGCGGGCTTGGGAAGGGTCATAAGGTAAGCAAGGCTGGGCTCCGCCCAGACCCGCCAGGGGCCAAGCCCCTGGACCTTTCTACTAAGAAAGTGGAATGAATTTTCAACGGCTGACGGCCGTTGGTA
>CAMBRC010000191.1 GCA_945869965.1 Asaia bogorensis | reverse complement strand
GCCGCCGGATGTCCTTCACCACCTGCTCAGCAGGCGCCTTCACCGGCGAGCTTCTCAAGGAGGGTTGGGGCTTCATCTTCGTTCCTTCGTCACTACGACGAAGCCCCAACCCTCCTTAAATCACAACCTCAAATCTGTGCCATAGGTGCCGAAGGGGGACAAGACACGCCGAGCCGGCTCTGCACCGTCTCTACACAGGCGCGGCGGCGAGCGGGGCTTAGAAGTTTCCCCGTGCAGCTTCCTTCAGGATCAGCTTGTCCAGCGTCAGATCCGACACCGCGCGCCGCAGCCGCATGTTCTCCAGTTCCAGCACTTTCAGGCGCTTCAGCTGGTCCGTCTTCATGCCGCCATTTTCCGCGCGCCAGCGAAAATACGTCTGCTCACTGACCTCGATCGATCGCGCCGCTTCCGCGATCGATCGGCCCTGCCCAGTCAGAGCCTCAACCTGACGGAGCTTGGCCACGATCTCCTCGGGCTTGTGATGCTTGCGTCCCATGCGATCCTCCTCGGGCAATCTTGCCCCATTGTGGGTGGATCACTTCAAGGGGGGCAGACCAACGCCGGTTTTGTTCAGAAACGCGACCGCCGGTCCTCCACATTGGCCTTCACGTCGATCAGTACTGTGCGGCCTTCGGCGTTCAGCTTCTGCGCTTGCCGCAAGGCCGGGCCGAGCTCCGCCGCCTTGGTCACCCGCAGGCCGACCGCGCCCATGCCCTCGGCGATCTTGGCGTAGTCGCCCTGCATGGTGGAGACGCCGTACTCTTCGCGCGCTTCCTTGCCGATGGTGCCCTGGGTAGGGCCGGAATAGGTCGCCATCGCGCTGTTGTTGAGCAACACTGTGGTGATCGCCGCACCGGAGCGGGCCGCGGTCTCGATATCCGTGCCGGACATACCGAAGGCGCCGTCGCCCATCAGGTTCATGCAGAACTTGCCCGGCTGCGCCATCTTCGCACCGATGATCAGCGGGATGCCGAAACCTAGATGGGTGGTTTTGCCCCAGCCGACATAGCTGTGCGGCACGGTCGCCGTGTAGAACGGCACGATGGTGTCGCGCGGCGCACCGGCGTCATGGGTGACAATGCTGTTTTCGAGGTCCAGCGTATCGTTCAGCGCCTGGATGACGCGGTAGTAGCTGATCGGTTCCGAATCGTCGGTCAGTGCCGGAGTCCACTCAGCCATCCATTTCGCCTTCGCCGCGGCGACCTCGGCCTGGGTCCGGGAGCGGTCGCCGACGCCCTGGCCGCCGGTCTGCGCCTTGATGCACGCGATCAGAGCCTGGATGGTGAGCTTCGTATCGCCGACCAGGCCGATGTCGGCAGCCTCGTCCTTGTTCAGCTCGTCGGGATTATTGGTGTTGTGGATGATGGTCTTGCCCGGCTTGATCTTCTGGGCATAGGGCGAGCGGGTCAGGCTGGTACCCAGCGCCAGCATCACGTCGCTGCCGGTGAGCCATTCGTTGGCCGGACCGGTGGTCGTGCCGCTACCGGCGCCCAGCGCCAGCGGGTGGCGTTCGTCAAAGGCAGACTTGCCGGGCATGGTGCAGAACACTGGCGCGGCGATCAGTTCCGCCAGTTCGCGTAAAGCGTCCGTTCCGCCGGAGAACATTACGCCCTGGCCGGCCCAGATAACCGGCCGCCTCGCACCGATCAGCGCCGCGGCGGCTTCCTCGATAGCGGAGGCTTCAGGCACTTGGCGGTGGATTTTGGGGGATTTGTAGGTCCGGGCCGCTTCCGGCACTTCCTGGGCGCAGACATCGGCGATCAGCTCCACGACCACCGGGCCGGGCGTTCCGTTGCGCAAGGCGTGGAAGGCGCGGCGCATCACGTCGCCCACCTGGTTCGGCGTATAGATCGCCTCCACCTGCTTGACCCAGCCCTGATAGTTCCGGGCCGCCGTGAAGTTCGGCTTCACCGACAGGCGGTCGAGATTGTTGCCGCCCAGAAACACTAGAATAGGAATATTGTCGGCATAGGCCTGGGCGATGCCGCCCATGGCGTTCTCTGCGCCCGCCTGGGCCTGCACGGCGCAGACGCCAAATTTCTGCCGGTCGCTGATGCGGCTGTAGCCATCCGCCGCCATCACCGCGCCGCGCTCGTGCCGGAACGCAACCGGTCGGATACCAACCCTCGCCACCGCCGAGATCAGCGGGTTGCTGGGGAAACAGGATATCCACTCGACGCCTTCCTGCTTCAGAATCTGCGCGATGTAGTCGATGCCGTTCATGGCCGTTCCCCCGTGGCGGAAATCGCCGATGTTGGCGAGTGTGTCCGTCGTTAGAAAATTTGATACAAGTCGCGGTGTAGATTAGCGGCGTGCAGGCCTCGTCGGGATTTTGACCGACAATCCCCGGATAGCCGGCCGATCCGTCCATCGAACGGTGAACCTATCGGCAATCCGGCAGCTCTGGCAACGGTGGCGGCGCCCGGATGACGCCCGCGTCGTGTCTGACCGGTCGTTGGTCGCCGGCGGAGCGAAAGACAGGCGCTTTTGGGTGCGATCTGGACGCAGTTGTCAGAGGTGGCCCGGTTTCTCGCTACAGCATTTCGGTTCCGTTAGGTGGATCTCCTGCCGGTTGATACGCACGTCTTGCCGCTGCCGTAGTGGCGCGCAGGGCGGGCGTAGCCCAACCGGAGCGGCAGCACGGCAGCGGCAGTTCTCTCATGCTGCCACCCGAGGTGGCAGATGGTCGAGATAGGCCCGCTCTGGCGTCCGTGCCCCCAGGCTCGAATGCGGCCGGCGGGCATTGTAGAAATCCAGACACCGCCCGAGCGAGGCACGTGCATCGCTCACGCTGTCATAGGCCCGCAGATACACCTCCTCGTGTTTCACTTAGCAGCACAGCCGCTCGACAAACACGTTGTCCCGCCAGGCGCCGCGGCCATCCATGCTGATCGCGATCTTCTGGTCCAGCAACATCCCGGTGAACGCCACGCTGGTGAATTGGGTGGATTCAACTGGTCGTCGCAACACCATGACGAGGGAGGTTGCGATGGCCATACGAGAGCGGTGTTCGGATCGGTCTGGACGGGCGCATTGAGGTCACCAGGTCGTCCGCCAGTGGCCGGACGGCATGAGCAGCGACGGTTCTGGGCAGCGATTGCGGCTGGCATGGCGAGTGGGGATGCCGCGATTGGAGCCGGTGTGCCGCAGGCTATCGGAACAAGATGGTTCTGGAAGGCAGGCGGGATGCCACCAGCGATTTTTAGGCCAACGACCAAGCCGCTCTCTGGACGATATCTGTCGCTTGCGGAACGGGAGGAGCTTGCAATCCTGCGTGCACAAGGTGGGGGCATGCGGCAGATCGCCCGGCAGATGGGACGGTCAGCGTCGACGATCTCGCGGGAGCTGCGACGCAATGCCGCGACGCGCAGCGGAGGCCTGGATTATCGGGCAACCACAGCACAGTGGCATGCCGACCGGGCCGCTCGGCGGCCAAAGCCTGCGAAGCTGGCAATCAATTCGGCGCGGCAAACGTATGTGCAGGAACGATTGGCCGGCCTCGTGGTGACGCCAGGCGGGGCTGCGGTTCTCGGTCCGGCGGTTGCCTGGAAGGGTCGCAAGCACGGTCGTCGGCAGGATCGGCGGTGGGCCTCGGCATGGAGCCCGGAGCAGATTGCCCATCGCTTGCGGGTCGACTTCCCGCACGATGAGAAAATGCGCATCAGCCCCGAAGCCATCTACCAGTCGCTTTACGTGCAAGGCCGTGGAGCTCTGCGCCGTGAGCTAACGGCCTGTCTGCGCACCGGCCGGGCGTTGCGGGTGCCACGGGCGCGGGCGCGGGGTCGGGGCAAGTCATTCATCGTTCCCGAGATCATGATCAGCGAACGCCCAGCGGACATCGCTGACCGGTCAGTGCCGGGCCACTGGGAAGGCGATCTCATCCTTGGGTTGGACAGTTCCGCAATCGGCACACTGGTGGAGCGCACGACGCGGTTCACGATGCTGCTGCACTTGCCACGGATGGCGGAGCACGGTGTAGACGCTCGCGTGAAGAACGGGCCTGCGCTGGCAGGGCACGGCGCTGAGGCAGTGCGCGACAGCATTGCCTGCACGATCACCCGCTTGCCGGAACAAATCCGGCGGTCGCTGACCTGGGATCAGGGAGCAGAAATGTCGCAGCATGCGCGGCTGAAGATAGACACGGGCCTGAAAGTCTATTTCTGCGACCCGCACAGCCCGTGGCAGCGCGGCACAAACGAGAATACCAATGGGCTGCTGCGTCAGTATCTCCCGAAGGGCACCGACCTGAGCGCCCACCACACAGGTGTTCTTGAGGCGGTGGCGCTCGCACTCAACACGAGGCCTCGCAAAACCCTCGGCTGGAGAACACCTGCAGAGTGGCCTGCCCCCGTTTGGTGATCCGGGTGAGATGTTAATTGAGTGGGTTGGGTAATGCCAGTGTCGGTGTGGTCGGGCGATCCCCGGCCACACCGACACTCCGGCGCCTCGTGGCAGGAATGCCTCAGGGGCTGGCGGTCGGTAGCCGA
>CAMBRC010000190.1 GCA_945869965.1 Asaia bogorensis | reverse complement strand
GAAAAAAAGAAACAAAAAACTTTTATTCATTGGTTTCGTTCTTTGGGCAGCGCTATCGGCGGCGGGGGGAGCGGCACGGCGCTGTTGCGCTGGGGGGGGAAGGGGCCCTAGCGTGGGGGTATAACAAGACTTTATGGAGGCTTGGCGAATGAAGTGGCACTCCTTGTTCACGGCGGCGATGGCGGCGGCTGTCGCTTTCGCGGCCCCGGCGGCGGCGCAGAAATCGGCGGACACGTTGCGGGTGTTGTGGCGCGACCCGACGGTCAACATCGACCCGTACTACAACAGCCAGCGCACCGGGCTGATCCTGGCGCATCATGCGTGGGACGGCCTGGTGTTCCGCGATCCCAATGGCTACGCGATCAAGCCGCTGCTGGCGGAATCGTGGAAGTGGGTGGACGACACGACGCTGGAGTTCAAGCTTCGGGCCGGGGCGAAGTTTCACAACGGCGATCCGGTGACGGCGGCGGACTTCGCCTACACGATCAAGGTGATTACCGATCCGGCGTCGGGCATTTCGGTGCCGAGCAACTTCACCTGGATTGCCGGCACGGAGGTGATCGATCCGCTGACGGTGCGGCTGAAGATGAAGCAGGCGTTTCCGGCGGCGCTGGAATACCTGGCGTTCGTGATGCCGCTGTATCCGCAGGCCTATCGCGAGCGGGTTGGGCG
This sequence comes from Asaia bogorensis, assembly GCA_945869965.1. Taxonomy (GTDB): domain Bacteria; phylum Pseudomonadota; class Alphaproteobacteria; order Acetobacterales; family Acetobacteraceae; genus CAMDGX01. Next base: position 3,817 of record CAMBRC010000190.1, on the reverse strand, counting down.
CGATGCCTACAACAAGGAGCCGATCGGGGCGGGACCGTACCGGATCACCAAGTGGGAGCCGGGCCGCGATGTGGAGATGGAGCGCTTCGAGGATTATTACGCGGGCAGTCCGAAGGGGCGGCCGGCGATTCGCAAGCTGCAGATCCGCCAGGTGACGGACGCCAATCTTGAAGTTAACACAATGATCGGCGGGCAGGGGGACTGGATCTGGAACTTCCCCGCCGACCTGGTGGACAAGCTGGGCGCGATGCCGAACCTGCGGACGATGCGCCAGGAGGCGTTTCGTATTCATCACATCAGCCTTGATGCCGCCGGCCGATCCGACCCCAAGGGGCCGTTGACCGACGTCCGTGTCCGCAAGGCGATCTTCCACGCCATCGACCGCCCGTCGTTTGCCAAGAACCTCGTGGGCGGGGGCGTCGCGGCAACCGGTGTGCCGGGCAGTGCGGCGCGGGTGCCCGACGCACCCTGTTACTTCACCCAGTTCGGCTGCGACCAGGCCGCCGCGGTGAAGTATGAGTACGACCCGGCGAAGGCCCGTGCGCTGATGGCCGAGGCCGGCTATGCAAACGGCTTCGATATCGAACTGGTGAATCCCGGCCAGCTGAACTCGTGGGTGGGGGCGCTGCAGGCCAATCTGGCGGCCGTGGGCGTTCGCGCCAAGGTGACCAACATGCAGGGGGTGGCGGCGACGACGCGCTACCAGAAGGGTGAGGTGGCAATGTATTTCTCCTCCTGGGGCAGCTACTCGATCAATGACGCATCGGCGATCATGCCTTATTTCTTCTCGATGAATCCCGATGACTTCGCGCGCGACCCCGAGTTGACGGCGGCGCTGAAGGAAGGCGGCTCGGTGGTCGACCCCGAGGTCCGCAAGAAGGCATATGCGAAGGCGATCCAGCTGATCACCGACCGTGCCTATTGGCTGCCGGTCAGCACCGACCTCAAGGTGTACGCGGTCAGCAAGGACCACGACTTCATCCCCTATGCCGATGAGATGCCGCGCTTCTTCTGGTCGAAGTGGAAGTAGGCCGCTACACCAGCGACGGCTGAACCAGCGGCCCGGCGGGGGAGACCTCGCCGGGCCGTTCTGCGTCTGGGGCGCCGCAGGTGCGCAAGTATTCGGCGATCGCGTCGAATTCGGCTGGGGTGCGGGTGCGGTCGGCGATGTCGCCGCGCGGGACCCAGATGACGGTGCGGTAGCGCGCGCGGGTCATGAGCACACGATAGGTATTGAGGCGGTTGGTCCGGCGTTCTGGCGCGCGGGCGACCTGCCAGTCGGTGCCGCTGAACTGGCGTGCCTGCCAGGTTGCGCCGATGCGGATCAGGTCGCCGCCCCAGCATAGGCCGACGGCGTCGAGTTCCAGTCCCTGGCAGGCGAATTCCGTGGCTGTCGTCTCCAGCGCATCGGAGGCGCGGACATCCTTTGGCCAGCGATCGAGGAACCAGCGCGCGACCGCGTTGGGGTCCATGTGGTCAACTTCGACGCCGAGTCCCTCGGCGCGCAGCCGCTTGGCGCCGGAACTGCCGACCAGGCCGGCGCGGCGTTGGCCGCGCGCTTCGGCCCGGAGCAGCGCGCGCAGGGTGGCGAGGTCGCGGGTGAGGACGAAGGGCAGTTCGCCGCGTGCGGCGATGGCGCGCGCAGTGGCGGTGTTGCCGTGCAGTACGGCTTCGGCCCAGGCGGCGGCGGCGGGATTGCGGATGCTGCGCATGGGGATGTCCAGGTGCAGGGCCGCGTCGAGGACCAGGCCGGGCAGGGCGGGCAGGCGTTGGCGGGCGTCGGGCTGATCGGCGATTGCCTGTGGTGCCGCGTGCACCCGCCAGGTGGGGCGGGCCGCGAGTGCGGTGCCCCATTCGGCCAGGCCGCCTTCACCGGTGTGGATTTCCTGGCCGTTGCCGATCAGGCAGATCATCACCGCCCAGTCCGGGTGGCGCGCCATGATGTCGAGCAGGTGGCCGGGTTCGCTGTCGGTCAGCTGCACGGCGCGGTCGGCGCTGGCGCGGATGGCGTTTTCGCGCGACCAGGAGCGCTGAGCCTCGTCGATCACGGCGATGCGGTCGACCGGCGGGTCGGTGCGGCCGAGGTTGTCGTCGCGGAAATGCGGCAGGGCCTGGATTGCGCCGCGCATCCGCTGGCGCGCGGCGCGGGCTTGTTCGCCGCGTTCCACGGCGTCGCGCACCAGGGCTTCGCGCAGGACGTGGACCAGGGTGGGGTTGCCGGTGAGGAAGGTGGCGTGGTCCTGGCGGCCTAACCCGGGGCGGTCAGCGCCGAACACCACGTTGAGCCCGCAGAGGGTTTTACCGGCGCCGGGAGTGCCAGTGATGAACAATACGATGTGGCGGTGCTGGTCGCGGGCGGCGCGGCAGGCGGCGAGGATCGCGTCGGTTGTGTCGCGCAGGTTATGGGCTTCGGCGCCGGCATCGGCGATTTCGGCGACGCTGTTGCGGGCATAGAGGGTGCGGGCAGCGTCGACGATGCCGGGGACGGGGCGGTATGGGGCGGCGCTCCAGGCGGGGACATCGATGGCGGCGGCGGGCAGGCGGGTCCAGAGGTCGCGCAGCAGGGCCGCGAGGGTTTCGGCGGAGGCTTGCAGGACATGGGTGGCACCGCCGATGGCGAGCGGCCATGTGGGCGGGCGTGGTGGTGCGTGGGTCGCCACCAGGATGGGGACGATGACGCGGCCGCGGCTGGCGGCGTGGAAGTCCTGGAGATCCAGCGCGTAGTCTTCGACCTGGGCCTGGTCGGCCTGGGTGAAGGCGGTGGCGCCGGCCTTGAACTCCAGCACCAGGATGGCGCGCGGGGTGGCCAGCACGGCGTCGATCCGGCGGCCCAGGCGGCGCATCGGGTATTCGAGCACGACGTGCCAGGCAGCGGCGGCGGGCCAGCCGGCCAGGGCGGCGCGCAGGCAGCGCAGCGAGATGGCCCAGGCGCGGAGCTGGGCGGGCTCGTTGGTGCGGAAATGTTGGATAGCTTGGTGGGCGAGGCGGTCGAGCAGCGGGGCATCGTCGCTGGCGAGGAAGTCCTGGACTGACAGCTCGATCATTGGACGGCTGTCCGTTCCATGGCGAGAACACCATACACCATTGACCGGCGGCGCCGAATGCGGTGTTTCATCCGCATTTGCACCCGGGGGCATTGTACGATGGCGACATTCACCTGGCAGAGCGCGGTTTCCGGTTCGTGGGCGACGGATTCGCTGTGGGCCGGGGGCGCGGCGCCGAACGATGCGGCGGCGGCGGTGGCGCTGTCGGCTGTGGGTACGTATACCGTGACTGTGCCAAGCGACAGTCAATTCGGCGTCGCCTCGGTGAACGGTGCTGCCGGGGTCACGCTGAGCGTTGCCGGCACATTGTCGATCGCCAACGCCCTGACGGTGGGAGCGACGGTGATCGAGGCCGGCGGCGAGATCAGGGCCGCCACTGCCAACGCATTCCTGCAGGTCCAGAAAGGCACAATCACCAACGCCGGCACGCTGTCGGCGGCTGGCACAGGTACATATCTGTTCCTCAACAACACCAACCTGACCAACCTGTCCGGTGGCGTACTGACCGGCGGAACCTACAGCGCCACCGGCCAGACGGTGGGCGGCTCGGTCGCCACCATCGATTTCGCACGCTCGGGCATCAGCACCGAGATCACCACGCTGGACGCCACCGTGATCCTGCGTTTCGTCAATTCGGGGCTGCAGGGCCGCAACGCCGCCGGCACGGTGCGCGGGCTGGAGAGCACGCTGGCGACGATCGGGGCGGCGGGCGAACTGCAACTTCTTGGCGGGCGCAACTATGCCGCGGCGACGGCGCTGTCGGTTGGCGGGCG
>CAMBRC010000189.1 GCA_945869965.1 Asaia bogorensis | reverse complement strand
GCATCATGGCAAGGGCACGCAGTTTCGCCCTCAACATCTTGCGGAAAAATCACGTAACGAATGTCGCGAAGGCACTCTGGAACGGCGCGCTCAGCCTCGATCACATCTTGGCATACAAGGAAATCTAATCAGCGTTGAACAACCCTGCTACCCTGGCTGCTTCAACTCCAACAAATTCAACCGCCGCAACTTCGGCGCCAAGACAGCCGTCACCGCCACCACCCCCAGCGTCACCACCCCGCCCCCCCAAACCGCCATCGCCGGCCCGAGGAAATGTGCCGCCACGCCGCTCTCAAAATCCCCCAGCTCGTTGGACGAGTTGATGAACACCATCCTTACCGCCGCGATCCGCCCGCGCATTCCTTCCGGCGCCACCATGCGCAGGATCGCATGCCGCACCACCACCGACACGCCATCGCAAATCCCCGCCACAAACAGCGCCGCCACCGAGAGCAAGAATATCTCGGACACCCCAAACACGATGATCGCCACCCCGAACCCCGCGATCGCCAAATGCAGCGCCAACCCCGCCCGCGCCCGCGGCGGATACCGCACCGCCACCAGCATCGCCAACAGCGCGCCCCCCGCCATCGCCGCGCGCATAATCCCCACCCCCTGCGCGCCCCAGCCCAACATATCCGCGAACACCGGCAACAACCCGGCCACCCCCCCAAAAAACACCGCGAACAGATCCAGCGCCATCGACCCCACCAGCACTTGGTTGCCGAAAACGTAGCGCACCCCCTCGCCGATATTCGCCACCATCCCCCCGGTCTCGGCATGCGTCGTCGCCCCCGCCCGGTGCGGAACAAACAACAGCAACACCACCCCGGACGCCGCCAGCAACCCCGCAATCACCCCATAGGTAACGCTCGGCCCCGCCAGGTCGTACAGCACACCTCCCGCCACCGGCGCCGCCAACCGAAACGCCCGCGACGTCGACCCCAACAGCGACCCTGCTTGCACCGCCATCGCATAAGGCACCACCTGCGCCTCCAGCCCCGACTGCGCGGGATCGGAAAACGCCCGCACCACCCCAACCCCAAACGCCAGCCCGAACAACACCCAAAGAAACTGCGCCTCCGCCAACATTGCCGCCGCGGCAATCCCCGCCGCCAGCAACGCCTGCGCCACCCGGCACCCCACCACCACCAGCCGGCGCGGAAACCGGTCCGCAACATGCCCGCCCACCAGCACAAGCCCGATCGCCGGCACCGCCTCGATCAACCCCAGCCACCCCAGCATCAGCGGATCGCGCGTGATCTGATAAACCGTCACCCCCAACAGGATCGACAGCGCGCTCTCCGCCACCCCCGACAGGATCGCCGCCCCGAGATAGCCGCGAAAATCCCCCCGCCGCAGCAGCACCAGCGCAGAGGGATGGGACGTCGAGGACACAGCACAATTCCGGGATGGCAAAAACCACCGTAGAATGCCCCCCACGCAGTGTCACGTTGACCCCGCCCCCGAAGTCACCACATCCTAGCAGCAACCAGCTTCCGGAGGCCTCCGATGGACCAAGACACCAAGCCCGCCCCCATCACCCGCACCGACGCCGAATGGCAACAAATGCTCACCCCCGAGCAATTCAAGGTCCTGCGCAAACACGCCACCGAACGCGCCGGCACCAGCCCGCTGAACGCTGAAAAGCGCCCAGGCACCTACAACTGCGCCGGCTGCGGCACCGAACTCTTCGCCTCTGACACCAAGTTCGAAAGCGGCACCGGCTGGCCCAGCTTCTGGGACCCAATCGAAAGCGCCATCGCCACCACCACCGACCGTTCCTGGTTCATGACCCGCGTCGAGGTCCACTGCGCCAAATGCCACGGCCATCTCGGCCACGTCTTCGAGGACGGCCCGCCCCCAACCGGCCTGCGCTACTGCATGAACGGCGTCGCCATGAAGTTCGAACCCAAGGAATAGGCACAACCCCGCGAGCAAAGTCCGCCTGGATGCAAAAAAGGGTCATCGTCATCCTGCTGGTCCTGGCGGCCCTCTTCCCCGCCTTCATGGCCGCTGTCGCCCTGCACGAAGGCAGCGCCCTGGCCCACGGCATCGCCGGCATGGTCACCGGCCTGATCATCCTGTGGGTCTTCGGCGCCGGCAGCCTGATGTGGCGCCTGCGCAACCCGGTGCGTGACGCCGTGCGCCGCATCCCGCTCAACTGGCGCCTCAAATTCGTCCTGTTCTGCATCCTGCTCGCCTGCGCCGAGGAAGCCGTCACGGTCACCTTGACCAACATGGCCCCGGTCTTCGGCGCCAAAATCGGCGAGGCCTACATCACCGCCTCCACCAACTACCTCGACGTCATTCTCTTCCACAGCGTCATCGTCTTCGTCCCGCTGTTCATCGCCCTGATGCTCATCCTGGGCCGCTACGACCTCTCCCCCTTCGCCGTCTTCCTGATCTTCGGCATCGTCGGCACCATCTGCGAGGTGATCTACATCGCCGGCCCCTCCGTCCTGCTCGGCTTCCCCATGTGGGCCTTTGTCTACGGCCTGATGGCCTGGCTGCCCGCCTACAGCCTGCCGCCCGCCGAACAGCGCGGCGCCCGCCCCGCCCGCTGGTACCACGCCATCCTCGCCGTCCCCGCCATCTTCATCCTGGCCCTGCCGCTCCTCCTGCCCATCATCTTCGTCATCACCAGCGTCCTGAAACACCCCTCGACCCACTTCTGAACGCGCAAAAGGCCTGCACAAGACAAGCGACAGAAAGTCTTCTTTTTGTGAACAAAAAGAAGCAAAAAAACTTCATCACAAAGAACTTTCTTTTCCCCCGCGGCAATCCAGTATTATCGCAAGTGCCATCGGATAAAGTTTTTTTGCTTCTTTTTGTTCACAAAAAGAAGACTACCCCTCCGGAACCGGCGCCTCCGCCGGCAGCAACCCCGCCCCCCGCAAATCCCGCCACAACTGCCCGGGGATCTCCACCTCCATCAACGCCGCGTTCTCCACCACCTCCGCCGCATTCCGCGGCCCCGGAATCACCGCCGCCACCACCGGATGCGCCGCACAGAACTGCAACGCCGCCGCCTTGATATCCACCCCATGCCGCGCGCAAACCGCCCGCACCGCCGCCGCCTTCGCCACCATCCCCGCCTGCGCCGGCTCGTAATTAAACGTCGTCCCCCCCGCCAGCAGCCCGGAATTATACGGCCCGCCAATCACCACCTTCGCCCCCTTCGCCGCACAGGCCGCAAACAACCCCCCCAGCGCCGTATGGTCGATCAGCGTATAACGCCCGGCAATCAGGAACATGTCCGGCCGCGCCACCTCCAGACACGCCAACGCCGGCTCCACCATGTTCAACCCCATCCCCCAGGCCCGGATTTCCCCCCGATCCCGCATGGCGGAAAGCTCAACCGCCGCCCCCGCCATCGCCTCGGCAAACCGCTCGCGCCAAGCCGCCCCGTGCCAGTCCTCCGAACAATCATGGATGTAGACAACATCAAACCGCGTCAGCCCCATCCGCTGCTGGCTGTCCTCCAGCGACCGCACCGTCCCCGCCGCCGAATAATCAATACTCCGCCGAAACGGCAGCGCATGCAGAAAATTCTCGTTCAAATCCGGCACGCTGTCATCCGCATGCAAAATCCGCCCGATCTTCGTCGACAGCGTAAACCCATCCCGCGCCTGCAAGCGCAGAAACCGCCCCAGCCGATGCTCCGCCAGCCCCGCCCCATAATGCGGCGCCGTATCGAAATGCCGGATCCCCGCCGCCCACCCCGCCGCAATGCACGCGCCGGCATCCGCCTCCGACACCTCGGTGATCAAATTCCCCAGCGGCGCCGAGCCCATCCCCAACGGTCCATGCGGAACAAACCCACCCATCACACACCCTCCGGCGCAACAACGCCCTTGAACAGCAGGATATTGCCATACAACCGCCGCTCGCCGGTCTGCACGATCGCATAGGCCGATGCCGCGGCCTCATAGAACGCATGCCGCTCCGTCCCCACCGCTTCCGGCCAGCCATGCAGCGCCAAAACCGCATTCATCTCCGCCACCACCGCCGGCACCGCCTCGCGATCCCCCACCACCTGCATGATCGCCGCGGGAACCGGCACGAACGTGTCGCACGGCAAAACCGACAACACCGCCGTCAACGCCCGCACCACATCAATCCCAGGCAACGCAATCAACCGCCGCCCCCGCGTCGCCGGATAATTCGCATCCACCAACACAATCCGATCGCCATGCCCCATCGCCGCCAACGCATGCAGCAACTCCGGCGACAACACCGGGTCCAAACCAATCAACATCGCGGTTCCTCCTGCGTTGCCCCATCAGACTGCCAACCCATCTGCCCCGCAGCAAGGCAGCAGGAAGAATCTTCTTTTTGTGAACAAAAAGAAGCAAAAAAACTTCATCCATAAGTGTCCGTCCGGAAGGTTCATACCTGATTGCATAGTCTTCGCAGCATGAGGCGGATTGATGCCACTCGGATGAACGCCACCGCCATTCGTGTCAGATTCTCGAAGTCCTTTGCCAAACGGCGACAGCGGTTCAGCCAGGCCAGCG
>CAMBRC010000188.1 GCA_945869965.1 Asaia bogorensis | reverse complement strand
CCCAGACCCCATTCGTTTGAGCGCCTTCAGGGTTGAGGGTCCAGGGACCTCGGGTCCCTGGTGGGGTCCAGGGGCAAAGCCCCTGGCCTTTCTTGTCACGCCAGCCTTCACACCGGCTGGAACGTGGGGTCGGTCGCAGCATCGATCAGCAGCGGCCCAGGCCCGGTGAGGCCGCGTTTCAGGGCTGCGATGAAGGCGGCGATGGTTTCGACGCGGACGGCGTCCACGCCCAGGGAGGTAGCCAGGCCGCAAAAATCGATGGTGGGGTTGGCGAGTTCCATGCCGACATAGCGGCCGCGTTGGGCGGCGATGCCTTTGGTGGCGGACAGGCGTTGCTTGAGGATGCGGTAGGATCGGTTGTTGAGGATCACGAAGGTGATCGGCAGCTTTTCATGTGCGGCGGTCCACAAGGCCTGGATGGAATACATGGCACTGCCGTCGCCGATGACGGCGACCACCGGGCGGTTGGGCAGGGCGAGGGCGACGCCGACGGCGGCAGGCAGGCCCCAGCCGATGCCGCCGCCGCGGTTGCCGTAAAGCCCGCCGGGTTGGACGTGGCGCAGGAACTGGAACATGCCGGCGCCGGAGGAGATGGATTCATCGACCAGCACGGCCTCGGCGGGGAGGGTTTCGCCGAGGGCTTTCATTAGCGCGAGCGGGGCGATCGGGGAGCGGTCGAACAGGGCTTCGGCCTGTGCGGTCAGTTTGGCGAGGTCGGCAGCGACGTGGGCGGCCACCTCGGCCCGGCGGGATTGGGCGCGGGTGATGCCGTCAGGGCCGAGGGCCGCGTTGAGTGCGATGGTCAGGAGCGGAAGAGTGGCAAGCGGGTCGCCGAACAGCGCGGCATCGGTGGGGAAATTCTTGGCCAGTTCCCAGGGGTTGGTGTCGAGCTGGATCACCTTGATGCCGTCCGGCAGCGGTTCAATCTCGGGCGGCAAGGAGAGGGTGAACATGTCCGCGCCGACCGAGAGGACCAGGTCGTGCGGAAGGAGCATGGCATTGATCCAGTGGCCCAGCCGGGTGATTGGGCCGCGGAACAGCGGGTGCGAGGGGGGGAACGGCAGGGTGGTGGGCTCGCCCTCCAGCCAGACCGGGGCGCCGAGCGCCTCGGCCAGTGCGACGAGTTCGGCGGCGGCGCCGGATTGCGCCACGCTATCGCCGGCGATGATCACTGGGCGTTCGGCGGCGGCCAGCAGTTGGGCGGCCTTGGCGATTTCGGCGGCGTCGGCGGCGATGCGCGGGGCAACGCGCGACGGGGTGCCGAGCCCGACGCTGGCCTCGGCGTTCATCACATCGACCGGCAGGGAGACAAAGACCGGGCCCATCGGCGGTGCCAGCGCGGTCTTGGCGGCGCGATGCAGCAGGCGCGGCAGGTCCTGGGCGCGGCGCACTTCGACGGCGTATTTGACGAAGGGCTGCGCCATCGGCGGCAGCTCAGCGTAAAGGTTCGGTTCGGTGATGCCGAAGCCCTGCGCCTGTTGGCCGGCGGTGAGCAGCACGGGCGAGCTGGCCTTGTGGGCATCGAACAGCATGCCCATCGCATTGCCGAGGCCGGGGGCGACGTGGACATTGGCCACACCGAGCTTGCCACTGGCGCGCGCGTAGCCGTCGGCCATCGCCATCACCAGCGCCTCCTGCAGGGCCAGCACGTAGCGAATCTCGTCTTCGCCGGCCAGTGCATCCATCAGCGGGAGCTCGGTGGTGCCGGGATTGCCGAACATCACCGTGACCCCTTCCTGTTTCAGCAATTCGAGAAACAGGCGGCGGCCGGCGGTCGGGGCGGGGGTCATGTGAGCGTCTCCAGGACGGGCTTTGGCGGCAGCCTAGCGTAAATAGCTTGCAAGGCCAGGGCTTTGCCGTCGCGCCGCAAGCGCGCCGCGAGGGACCCACCAAGGGCCGGCGGCCCTTGGATCCCTTTAATTTAGGCTGGTCGGCGTGGCCGCGGGCGATACACTGCATCGAAATCAACGGGGGATGCGATGGCCAGGATGACGGGGGGCGAAGCGATCGTCGCGACGTTGCGGCAACATGACGTCGATACGGTGTTCGGCCTGCCGGGGGTGCAGCTCGACAATCTTTTCGATGCGTTGCATGGGGCGCGCCAGACGGTGCGGACCCTGCATGCGCGGCACGAGCAGGGGGCGGCTTACATGGCGCTCGGCTATGCGCAGGCGAGCGGCCGGGCGGGGGTGTTCACCGTGGTGCCGGGGCCCGGCGTGCTGAATGCCACAGCGGCGCTGTGCACAGCGTCGGGGTCCAATGTGCCGGTGCTGTGCCTGGCCGGGCAGATTCCGTCGCGGCAGATCGGCCTGGGCCTGGGCATTCCGCATGAGATCCTGGACCAGCCGCGCGCGCTGTCCGGGGTGGTGCCATGGGTGGGGCGGGCCGAGACGCCAGGCGAGGTGCCCGCGCGGCTGGGCGAGGCGTTTGGCGCCATGCTGGCCGGACGGCATCAGCCTGCGGTGTTTGAGATGGCGCCCGATGCGATGGGGGCGGTGGCGGAGGGGGCGGTGGCCGTGCCCGTCGAACCCGCGTTGGTGATGCCCGATGGCGCGGCGGTCACGCGGGCGGCGCGGGTGCTGGCGGGTGCGCGCTGCCCGGCGATTTTCGTCGGTAGCGGGGTGTTTGGCGCCGAGGCCGAATTGCGCGCGGTGGCCGAGCGGCTGGGCGCGCCGGTGGTGATGAGCCGCACAGGGCGCGGGGCGCTGCCCGACCGGCATCGATTGGCGCTCGGGATGCTTGGGGGTCAGGCGATCTGGGATGAGGTGGATGTTGTGCTGGTGGTGGGCAGCCGCTTCCTGGCCCCGGCGTTGTCATGGGGGCGCGGGGACACGGTCCAGGTGGTGCGGATCGATGTCGATCCCGTGCAGATCAACAAGCCGCGCCCGGCCGGCATTGCGATCACCGGCCATGCCGGGCCGGCGCTGGCGGCACTCGCCGCGGAACTCGGGTCCGGGACCGGGCCGGACCGGGGGGCCTGGCTGGATGGGGTGCGGGCGGGGGTGGCGGCCAGCCTGGCGGCGCTGGAGCCGCAGGCCGGCTTTGCCCGCGCGATCCGCGAAGCGGTGGCCGAGGACGGCATTATCGTCACCGACGTCACCCAGGTGGCGACGTTTCTGCAATACGTGATGCCGGTGCAGTTGCCGCGCACGTTGTTGACGCCGGGCTACCAGGGGACGCTGGGCTGGGCCTATCCTGCGGCGCTCGGCGCCAAGGTGGCGCTGCCGTCGCGCCAGGTGGTGTCGATTTCTGGCGATGGTGGCTTCATGTTCAACATCCAGGAGCTGTCGACCGCGATGGCGCACGGGATAGCCGTGGTGGCGGTGGTGTTCAGCGACGGCGCGTTCGGCAACGTGAAGCGGATTCAGCGCGACAGCTTTGGCGGGCGGCATATCGGCGTTGAGCTGCACAATCCGGACTTCGTCGCCCTGGCGCGCAGTTTCGGCATGAACGCGGTGCGGGCCGAGACCGCCAATGAACTCGGCGCCGCGTTGCGACGAGCGCTGGCCAGCGGCGGCCCGGCGCTGATCGAGGTGCCGGTGGGCGAGATGCCGAGCATCTGGACACTGATCCGGCGACCGCCCTCGCAGGGGCCGGCGCCTTCTGGCGGCTGAGGAGCACGGCTATGCAGTACGGTTTTTATCTTCCTACCCGCGGCGCACTGGCCACCCGGGCTGCGATCATGACCCTGGCCCGGGCGGGCGAGGCGGCAGGGTTTCACAGCGCGATGATCGCCGATCACGTGGTGTTTCCGGTGACCAGCACGTCGCGCTATCCCTACACGATCTCGGGCGAGCATCCTGGCCATGGCGATGCGCTGGAACAGCTCGCCATGCTCAGCTTCGTCGCCGGGGCCACCGAGACGCTGCGGCTGGTCACCTCGGTGCTGATCCTGCCTTACCGCAACCCGGTGGTGACCGCCAAGACGCTGGCGACGGCCGATGTTCTGTCTGGTGGGCGGGTGACCGTCGGCGTTGGGGTGGGCTGGTTGGAGGAGGAGTTCGCCGCCCTGGCCGCACCCGACTTCGCGCGCCGCGGGGCGGTGAGCGACGAATATCTGGAGATCATGCTGAAGCTTTGGGGCGGCTCGCCGGCGGAGCACGAGGGCGAATTCTATCGCTTCGGGCCGATCCGGTGCGAACCGCCGCCGTTGCAGCGCCCGCATCCGCCGATCTGGGTGGGCGGGCACAGCCCGGCGGCGCTGCGCCGGACCGCGCGCTATGGCAATGGCTGGCATCCCGTGGGGGCGGTGGCAGCGGTGCCGTTGCCGGTCGAGGAGATGGTGGCGAAGCTTGCGGTACTGAAGCGCCTGACGACCGCGGCGGGGCGCGATTTCGATGCGCTGACGATTTCCTACAAGGCGCCGCTGTACGACGTGGCGATCGCCGAACCCGATGGCAAGCGCCGGCCGTTTTCCGGCAGTGCCGCCGCGATCGCCGACGACATCGCGGCGTTCGCGGCCATCGGTGTGCACGAGCTGATCTTCGACTTCCGCGGCGACACCCTGGGCGGCAGCGTCGAGCGGCTGGAGCGCTTTGCCCGCGACGTGATGCCGCTGGTAGCCGGATGAGCGCGGCTTCTGGCGGA
>CAMBRC010000187.1 GCA_945869965.1 Asaia bogorensis | reverse complement strand
CCTCGATGACCCCCTTTGCCGAAGGCGCTTAAAGAATGGGGGTCTGGGGCCTCAGGCCCCAGCGGGTCCAGGGCAGAGCCCTGGCCTTTCTTCCTCCGCCCCAGCCCTTAAGGCGTCCGGCCCGCCGGGGCGGGTGCGGCGGGCCGCGGGGTGGCGGCGGCGATGGGTGGGGTGGCCGGTTTGCCGTCGCGGAGGGCGTCGGCGTCCAGGGCCAGGTCGCGGCGCACGGCACCATCGGCGCCGAGCGAGGCGCTGAGCGTGCCGTCGATCAGCAGTTCGGTGCCGCCGGCGTTGCCTGTGGTGAGCAGCAGCGACAGTTTTGCTGGCACCGGCCAGGTTTCGCCGGTGCGCAGGACGCGGTTCAGCAGCACTTGGCCCTGGCGGTCACGCACCTGGATCCAGGCTTCGGCGCGGGCGCGCAGCACGATGCGGGTGCCTTCCGGCAGCGCCGTCAGCCCGGCCATTGCCGGCGCGGGCTGCACCGTCAGGGCTTGGGGGATCGCGTTCGGCACGACAGCGGCGGCCGCCGAGCTGGGCGGGATCACCGGCAGCGGGCTCAGCACCAGCGGCGCCGCCACGATGGCGACACCAGCCGGCGGCGCCGCCACGATTACCGGACCAGCGGGTGGCGCGGCGAGCTCGGCCAGGCGGTCCGGCACCGGGCGGACCGGTTCCAGCCCCGGCTTGTCGCCGCTGGCCTTGTACCATCCGACATAGGCACCCACCGCCAGCACCGCGCCCAGCATCACCACCGCGCCGGCTGGCACGCCACGTTCCGGCACCGGGGCGGGGAAAGCGAGCTCGGGCTTGCGATCGACGGCGGCGACCTCGCGGCGAAAGCGCCGGGCGACGTCGTCCGGCTCGAGCCCCAGCGCCTTGGCATAGGTGCGCACGAAGCCCATGGCATAGGCGGTGCCGGGCAGCTGATCCAGCCGGCCCAGCTCGATGGCGGCCAGGAAGGGCTGGCGGATGCGCAGATGGCCGGCGATATCCGGCAGCGTCCAGCCCAGCCGTTCGCGTGCCGCTGCCAGTTCGGCGCCGACCTGACGCGCCCCGCTCAGGCCATCATCGCCCTGCGATGCACTGCCCTGGCGCTCGCCCCGAATTTTTCCGAGATTGAACAGCACGACCCCACGCAAAAAAACGTTTCGTTGCCGGAATTCTGTTCCGAACCGGCCCAGACCTCACGGTCAGGTTTCTAGACCCCCGCCAGCCTCTTGCCAACCGCCCAACGCCGCGCCAAGCGTTAGAAGAATGGGAAAGCGTGAATGCGCAGCTAGAAGTTTTCAATGAGGTGCGCGGTAGTTTCTGCGATTCGAATCACAAAACACCGTCCAAACCGCTCGAATCACGCTATTCACCATGCGTTCATCAAATCGATCAAATCGGCACCCCATGCTCCCGCGCCCAGGCGGCGATCGGCTCGCGCACGCTCGCCGCCCCCGCTCCGGTGCGCCGGATCGCGGCCAGCAGCTGACGAAATGCCGGCAGGTCGAGGGCCGCCAGCAGCGCCTTGACCGGCAACAGCCCGGCGGCCGGCATCGACAGGCTGGTGATCCCCAGCCCCACCATCGTCATCGCCTCCAGCGGCCGCGCCGCGTGCTCGCCACACACCGACAGCGGCACTCCGGCCTTCGCACAGGCCGCCACCAGTTGGGCCAGCAACTCCAGCACCGGCGGCGACAACAGGTCATAGCGCGCCGCCAGGCCCGGCGTGCCGCGATCGGCGGCGAACAGGAACTGCAACAGGTCGTTGGTGCCGACCGAGACGAAATCGACCTCGGCCAGCAGCACGTCGAGCTGCCACATCAGCGCCGGCACCTCCAGCATGGTGCCGACCATCAACCGGGCCGGCGCCGGCCGCACCTTTGCCGCCTCCGCCCTTAACAGCGCGCGGGCGGCGCGGAATTCGGTCACCGTGGCCACCATCGGGAACATGATCGACAGGTCGCGCCCGCCGGCGGCCAGCAACAGCGCGCGCAACTGCCGCCGCAACAGCGCCGGACGGTCCAACCCGATGCGCAGCGAGCGCCAGCCCATCGCCGGGTTTTCCTCGGTCGCAGCGCTGCCGGGCAGCATCTTGTCGCCGCCCAAATCCAGCGTGCGGAACAGCACCGGCCGCCCGGCAGCGGCATCCAGCACCCGCGCATACACCGCCGCCTGCTCGGTGGTGTCCATCACCGTACCGCGCGCCAGCATGGCGATCTCGGTGCGGAACAGGCCGATCCCCGCCGCCCCGGTGGCCGATATCTGGCCGAGTTCCAGCGCCAGGCCGATATTCAGCATCAGCTGCACCGGCGTGCCGTCGGCGGTGACCGTCGGCTGGTCGCGCAGCGCCGCCCACCCGGCCTGACGCGCGCTGCGGGCCGCCTGGGCGCGCTCATAGACCCGCACCACCTCCTGATCCGGACGCAGGATCACCTGTCCGTCATCGGCGTCCAGCACCGCGACATCGCCGTCCTCGGCCGCCTCCAGGATGCCGCGGGCGCCTGCCAACGCCGGCAGACCGAGCGCGCGCGCCAGGATCGCCGCATGGCCCGACGCACTCGCCTCCTCGATCACCACCCCCGCGATTCCACGGCTGTGCCAGTCGAGCAATTCCGCCGGCCCCAGCCGCCGCACCAGCAACAGCGTGCCCGGCGCCACCGGGCCGGAGGGCGCGCCATCATCCAGCGCCGCCAGCAACCGCCCGACCATATCCTCGATATCGGCCAGCCGCTCACGCAGATACGGGTCGGTCACCCGCCGCATCCGGTCGCGCAAATCGCCGGCCACGCGATGCACCGCCGCCTCGGCCGACAGCCCGCCCCGCACCGCCTCGGCCACCCGCTTCAGCCAGCCGGTATCGGCCGCCACCAGCCGGTAAGCTTCCAGAATATCCCGCGAAGCCGCCGTATCCTGCCGGGCAACGCCGTCAACCGCTGGCAGCCCGGCCGCCAGCAGGTCGTCCAGCCCGCGCTGCATCGCCACCACCGCCTGTTCCAGCCGGACCTGCTCACGCACGGGGTCGTCGGCCAGCAATCGGCGCGGCGCCGCGGCGGGCCCGCTGACCAGCACCGGCCCGATCGCCACCCCCTGCGCCAGCGGGCTGCCGACAAACCGACGCAGCAGCGTGTCGACCAGCGCCGGCTCGCTGTGATCGGCGGCACCGGCCGCGAGCAGCTCGGCCAGCAGCATCGCCACCGTCTCCACCACCTCGACCTCGTCGGCGTCATACCGCCGCGGTGCCCGGTTCTGCACCGCCAGCACCCCTAGCGTCCGCCCGGCCCGGCGCACTGGCACCGCCAGCATCGAGGCATACGAATCCTCGCCGGTCTCCGGCCGCCAGGCGAACGCCGGATGGTTCTGCGCATCGGCCAAGTTCTGCGGCTGCTGCGTCGCCGCCGCCAGCCCGACAATGCCCTCGCCCACCCGCAACCGCGTCGTGCCAATGGCATCCATCCGCAGCCCCTCGGTCGCCGCCAGCTCCAGCACCTCGCCCGGCCGCATCACGTAGATCGAGCACACCTCGCTGACCAGCTCGGCCGCCACAAGGCGAACCAACTCCGGCATCGGGGCCGCACCACGCGCCATGAGGTCGCGCAGCCGGGCCAAAAGACGGCGCGGCGTGGACATGCCTCGGGCTTAGAGCAACTCGCCCCCGGGGGGAATGCGCGCGCGGCGGAAAACCCGCCGATCACCGCGAAAATGGAGCAATCGTCATCCGGTTGCGGCGGCCGCCTCCGTCAGCCGGGCATCGGCGAAATCACCCGCCGGGCCGAGATCGTCAATTGACCAAGCATGCCAAGCGGATAAAAGTTTTTTGGTTCTTTTTTCCAAAAAAGAACAAGCGCTTCTTTTTGGAAAAAGAAGCAAAAACTTTTATTCGTTAAGCGGCCCTTGCATGTCTGGTGGCCAGGGCAACGACCGCCTGGTCGATCAGTTCGGCGATGACTTCGGCGACGGTCTGCACCGACGTCACCATCCCGACCGACTGGCCGGCCATCACCGAGCCGTTCTCCACATCGCCGTCGATCACCGCACGGCGCAGCGCGCCGGCCCAGAAATGCTCGATGGCAAGCTGCGCCGCTTCCTTGGTCAGCTCGCCGGACTGGAAGCGCTTCAGCGTCACGCCCTGGTGCTCCAGGAACTTCTTGGTCCCCGCATTGGCCAGGCCGCGCACCGGGATCACCGGAAACCGCTCATCCAGCTGGATCGACGGCAGCGCGTCGCGCGCATTGGCCCGAATGAACGCGCGCTTGAAATTCTCGTGCGCGATGCTTTCGGTGGTGGCGGCAAAGCGGGTGCCGAGCTGGGCGCCACTCGCCCCCATTTCTAGATACGACAGGATCGCCTCGCCCCGGCCAAGCCCGCCGGCCACGAAAACCGGCACATCACGCATATGGGGCAGGATCTCCTGCGCCAGCACTGTCAGCGACACCGGCCCGATATGCCCGCCCGCCTCGCTGCCCTCGATGATGATGGCATCGGCGCCGGACCGCACCAGCCGCTTGACCAGCACCAGCGCCGGCGCAAACGCAATCAGCTTCGCCCCGCCATCCTTCACCGCGCGCACCGCCGCCCCCGGCGGAATGCCGCCGGCGAGCACCACATGGGTCACCCGCGCCGCCAGGCAGACGCGCACCAGGTCGTCGATCTGCGGATGCATGGTGA
>CAMBRC010000186.1 GCA_945869965.1 Asaia bogorensis | reverse complement strand
CACACGCGAAGCCCTGGCGATCCGGTTGAAGCGGCGACTGAACGCGCAGGACGTGATGGAGACACTGGCCGACGCGATGATCAGCCGCGGCACGCCTGGCTACATCCGTTCCGACAACGGACCCGAGTTCGTCGCCAAGGCGCTGCGGCATTGGATCGCCCAGGTGGGCACCCAGACGGCATACATCGAGCCAGGCAGTCCCTGGGAGAACGGCTACTGCGAGAGCTTCAACAGCAAGCTGCGCGACGAGCTGCTCGACGGGGAGATCTTTTACAGCTTGCGCGAGGCCGAGGTGCTGATCGAAGCATGGCGCCGGCACTACAATACCGTCCGACCCCACAGCTCCCTCGGCTACCGACCGCCAGCCTCTGAGGCATTCCTGCCACGAGGCGCCGGAGTGTCGGTGTGGCCGGGCGATCGCCCGACCACACCGACACTGGCATTACCCAACCCACTCAATTAACATCTCACCCGGATCACCAAACGGGGGCAGGCCAGAGGGAGGTATCCGCGCCATCTCTGGTGGTGCCAAGTTCGCCGGCTACGCCCTGTTAACGCTGGATGACGGCTCGGGAATCTGGGTCCGCGAGCGCTTCGGCACCAGTGGTGCTCCTTTCGCCCTACCGCCCAGTGTAAAGAACGCCACAGGCGCGGTGGTGTTCGCCATGCCGAACAACGAGCCGCTTGTCCTAAATCCCGCGACGGGTAGCTTCACATGGAAAATCCAGCAAACCGAGCTGGAATCACATGATGTAAAAGTCATCCGCCCCGCGCGGTAGTGCCGCCCGTCCGCTCCCTTGTTGGTAGTCGAGCCAGCAAGGGAGCAACTTAGCACTACCGCCTCGGCCGAGAGGCACAAACACTCGTTCTTTCCCCCGGTCGAGCTAAGGGCGCAGCCGCCGCATCGTAACGGATCACCCCCGCGCCGCCAACGCCGCCAGATGCGCCTCCACCCGCGCCTTCAACCAAGCCGCCCCCTCCGCCGCCGTCACCAGCGGCGCCAAGGGATCACGCCGCCGCAGCACCGTCATTAGGCTGCACGCCCGCCAAGTGATCTCGCGCGCCCCCAGCGAAACCGCCAGCGTCCGCCGGTCCAGCGTCACGTCATAATGGTCGCCCTGGTACCAGCGCCGCGCAATGCCAATCCGCCCAGCCATGTCATGCAGCTCGGCCTCGGTATCGCCGATCATGTGACACATGATGTGCTCACGAAATCGCGCCCGCATGTCATCGACATAGACCGTCACAGGCCCTGTCCCTGCCGGCATGGCCGCCAACCCTGCGGCCGCATCAAGAAAAATCTGGTATCCCGTACGAGATTCGAACTCGTGTCGCCGCCGTGAAAGGGCAGTGTCCTAGGCCTCTAGACGAACGGGACGCACAGAGGAGCGCTGGGTAGCCGAGCCCGCCCGGCAGGTCAAGCAGCCGCCCTCACGTCTCGGCCAGATCGGTGATGATAAAGCTGGTCGAAACCCGCCCGTTCCACTCCTCCGCCCGCAAATGCCCCGCCACATGCAGCGCCGCCGCCCCGCGCTCCAACAGCGCCGGCGCCAACGGCCCGTCCTTGGCGCGGAACATCACCGCCTTCAGCCGAGGCCCGCCGCCCTCGCCCTCCAAAAACGCCCGTACTGTGTTCAGCTCCTTGCCAATCCGCTCCGCCCGCACAATCCGGCAACGCGCCAGCACCAGCGTCGGCTCCGCATTGCCATTCCCGAACGGCGCCAGCCGCGCCAGGCTCGCCGCCAGCTCCAACGTGCACCCGGCCACACTGGCCGCCCCCTCCACCACCAAATCCGCCGCCGCCGGATACGCCGAAGCCGCCGCCAACCGCGCATCCAAAAATGCGTGAAACTCCTCCATCCGCCCCGCCGCCAGCGAAAACCCCGCCGCCATCGGATGCCCACCGCCAGTCGCCAACAGCCCAGCCTGCCGCGCCGCAATCACCGCCGCCCCGAGATCAATCCCCGTCA
Organism: Asaia bogorensis; assembly: GCA_945869965.1. GTDB lineage: Bacteria > Pseudomonadota > Alphaproteobacteria > Acetobacterales > Acetobacteraceae > CAMDGX01. Next base: position 2,792 of record CAMBRC010000186.1, on the reverse strand, counting down.
CGCTCCGCCCAGACCCCTTGGCAATCCCGTCCGCCACGCCGGCCACCAGCGCCGGCCGGTTGAACCGCTCCTTGATCCGCCCGGCCACAATCCCAACCACCCCGGGATGCCACTCCGCCCCGCTCACCAGCACCGCCGCATGCCCCGCCGCCAGCTGCGCCTCGGCCGCCTCCATCGCCTGGCTCAGCATCCCCGCTTCCACCGTCTGGCGCTGCCGGTTCACCCCGTCCAGCGTCGCCGCCATCGCCCGCGCATCAATCGTGTCGTCGCTCAGCAACAGCCGCAGCCCCAGTCCGGCCTCGCCAATCCGCCCGCCGGCATTGATCCGCGGCCCCAGCGCAAACCCCAGCGTCATCGCGCTGACCTTATCCTTGACCGCCGCCACCTCCAGCAGCGCCGCAATCCCCGGCCGCTCGCGCCGCTGCATCACCCGCAGCCCCTGCGCCACCAGCGCCCGGTTCACCCCCACCAGCGGCATCACATCGCAAACCGTCGCCAGCGCCACCAAATCCAACAGCCCCAGCAAATCCGGCTCCGGCATCCCCCCCGCGAAATGCCCCGCCCGCCGCAGGCTGCGCACCGTGGCAATCCCCGCCAGAAACGCCACCGCCGTCGCGCACAGCATCTTCTGCCCGGACCCGCAATCCAGCCGATTCGGATTGACCGTCGCCACCACGCGCGGCGGCGGCCCCTCGGCGGTATGGTGGTCCAGCACGATCACCTCGGCCCCACTCAGCGCCTCCAGCACCCCCCCCGCCGCTGTCCCGCAATCCACGCACACCACCAGCGTCGCGCCCTGCGCCACCAGCCCCTGCAACGCCGGCAAATTCGGCCCATACCCCTCGGCAATCCGGTCCGGCACATACGGCAACACCGCACAACCCAACGCCCGCAACAGCGTCGCCATCAGCGCCGCACTGCACGCCCCATCCACATCGTAATCGCCAAACACCGCCACTGTCTCGCCGCCACGAACCGCCCGCGCCAGCCGCTCGGCGGCCACATCCATGTCAATCAGCCGCGAAGGGTCCGGCAACAACGCCCGCAACGTAGGATCAAGGAAATGCACCGCATCCTCGATCCCAACCCCGCGCGCTACCAACAATCGCGCCACGACCTCGTCCAGGCCCAGGCGCTGGGCGATCGCCAAGCCCGTGCGCGCCTCGCCCTCGCGCCAGATCCAACGCCGCCCGGAAATGCTGCGCTGGATGCCTAGGGCGAGGGGGAGCATCAGGATGTCCTAAGAAAAGGAAGGCGAGGGCTCTGCCCTCGACCCGCTGGGGCCGGCGGCCCCAGACCCCATGAATGAGGGTCGAGGGGGCTCGGCCCCCTCGTGGGGTCCAGGGGCAAAGCCCCTGGCCTTCCTACCGCGGCGTCCAGGTCTTCGTCGCAAAGTTATGATGCGCCTCGATATACCGCACCGTGCCGGACTTGCTGCGCATCACCACCGAATGCGTCATCGCCCAATGGCCATAGCGCCGCACCCCCTTCAGCATCGCCCCGGTCGTCACCCCCGTGGCGGCGAACATCACGTCGCCGCGCGCCATGTCGAGAATACTCAGCACCCGATGCGGATCAGCCAGCCCCATCTCCTTGGCGCGCGCAATCTGACTGTCATCCTCGAAGATCAACCGCCCCTGCATCTGGCCCCCGATGCAGCGCAGCGCCGCCGCCGCCAGCACCCCCTCGGGCGCGCCGCCGGAACCCATATAAATATCAATCTCGCTATCCAGCTGCGCCGTCGCCACCACCCCGGCCACATCGCCGTCCGAGATCAGCATGATCCGCGCCCCGGCCTCGCGTACCTTCGCGATCAGCTCCTTGTGCCGGTCGCGATCCAGGATACAGACCACCAGGTCGGACACCTCGCGCTCCTTGGCCCGCGCCAGATTGCGCAAATTCACATGCACCGGCGCCTCGATATCCACCACCCCGTCCGGCAGCCCGCCGCCCACCGCCAGCTTGTCCATGTAGATGTCCGGCGCATGCAGGAAGTTGCCATGCTCGGCCAGCGCCACCACCGCCATCGCATTCGGCCCGCCCTTGGCGGTCAGCGTCGTGCCCTCCAGCGGATCGACGGCGATATCCATCTTCGGCCCGCCGGCGCCCACCTTCTCGCCGATGAACAGCATCGGCGCCTCGTCCATCTCGCCCTCGCCGATCACCACCGTCCCCTCGATCGCCACGGTATCAAACGCCTGGCGCATCGCGGTCACCGCCGCCCCATCGGCATCGTTCTTCTTGCCCAGCCCCATCCAATGACTGGCCGCCAGCGCCGCGGCCTCGGTCACCCGCACCAGCTCCAGCGCCAGATTGCGATCCGTAACAACTTCCGCCTTGTCAGCCATATGGAGTCTCCCTTTGTTGTGAGGGTCCAGGGGGCTCGGCCCCCTGGCGGGTCAAGGGCCGCGCCCTTGCCTTAGCTTTCTTATGCAGGCTCAATCCGGATCAACGCCGGCGGCTCCAACACCGCCCCAAGCGCCGCAATCCGCTCCATCGCCGCGCGCATCGCCGCCTCGCCGGTCTCATGCGTCACCAGCACCACCGGCACCGCTTCGCCGGGCGAACGCCCGCGCTGCAACATGCTCTCCAGCGAAATCCCGGCATCGCGCAACACCGCCGTCACATCGGCAATCACCCCCGGCCGGTCGACCACCATCAACCGCAAGTAATACGCCCCAACATGCGCCGACATCGGCACCGAAGGTGCGGCGGAAAGTGCCCCCGAAGCAGCCCCCCAACCCGGCGTCGCCCGCCCCCGCGCGAGATCGATGAGATCGGCCACCACCGCC
>CAMBRC010000185.1 GCA_945869965.1 Asaia bogorensis | reverse complement strand
GGGCGCGGGTCTCGGTCGTCCACATGCTCGGCCTCGCTGATCGATGCAAGGGAGTGAGTCACAGGTGGTTCGCGCCGGGCAAGCCAATCTTCCGGGCAACAAACAGAAGATTCAAATGACTCATAATCCTTCCGGACGGACACTTAGGGCGAAACTCGATCGGACAGTATCGTCCGGCGGGAGGACTTGCGAATTGAACCAACAACCGAAAACGCCGTCCCCTCGCCGACCAGAATTGGCTCCAACCTAGTCGAGAACATCGCAGCGGAATTCGAGGAATTTGCCGCCAGGTCCGGCCGGGATCGCCTCCTGCACGACAATCTCCAGACGGAACGGGTGGCCGAGTCCGTCCAGCACGATGCTGCGTAGGCGTGCCGCCTCGTCGTCGGTGAGTTCACGGCGGAGCACCAGATGCAGTGCGACCGCGTCGCGTGCGGTCTGCACCACCTGGTGCTGGATGATCGCCGGGAACAGGCCGAAGTCGCGGCGCGACACATAGGCGATCTGAGACGTGCCGTCGGGCAGCTTCAGCATGTCGCGGGTGCGCCCGTGGATGTGCGACAGCACCGGCAGGCCACGGCCACAGGGACAGGGCGGCCCGACCTCGGCGCGGTCACCCAGGCTGTAGCGCAGCAGCGGCATGGCAAAGTTGTGCAGCGGTGTCACCACCACCTGGCCGGTCTCCCCCGGCGCGCAATCGCGTCCGCGGGCGTCGAGCACCTCGACAAGGCAGCTTTCCGCCTGCACGTGCAGATGTTCGTGCGCCGGACACTGCAGCGCGATGTAGCCGATCTCGGTGGCGCTGTACATGTCCCAGACGCCCAGGTCGAAAGCCGCGCGGCAGGCTGCGCGGATGCCCTCGCCCAGCACCTCCCCAGAGCTGCGCAACCCCTGGAGGAATGGCATGGCGATGCCATCGGCCAGGCAATGGCGTGCCAACATCAACAGATGGCTCGGCAGGGTCAGCAGATAGGCCGGCTGTTCGCGCAACAACCACTCCACCTGCTCGGCGATGCTGGCGCGATTGTCGAGCATCACCAGATCGCCGGTCGGGTAGACGCCGGCCAGCGGTGGGCCCCAACTGGGCATGCTGCTGCCGAAGGGGCCGGCATGACCGGCCGGGCGGCGGTCGTCGCGGCGGATCACCCCCATGCGGGCGCGGATGTCACGGCGATGCCAGAGTTCCTCGCGCAGGGTGAAGACGTTCCAGAAGAACGCCGCCAGGGCAGTGCGGCGGATTTGCAGCGGCATGCTGACCGAGCCGGTGGTCATGTCGGTCACAACGGCGCCGTGTGCTGCCGGAATGGCAGAGCAATGCAGGGCGGCGCCGGCATCCTGCACCTCGCGCCGGGTTAGGATCGGCACGTCGCGCCAGCGCGCGGGGTCGAGTGCCTCACCATCGCCCAAACCGGCCCCATCCAGCCCCGCCGCGCGCAGCCGGGTGGCATAGAACGGCATCGTCCGGGTGGCGTGGCGAATCAACTCCGCGAGTTGACGGAATTGGTGGGCGCGCAGTTCGTCGGGCGGCCAATACTGGCTGTGCTCCAGCTGCTGCAGTGTACCAAGCAGCAGCGGCGTCATCCCGCCCGCTAGCGCGGGCCAGGCAATGCCCTCGGTGGCCGAGAGCGGAGCCGGGAACGGCCTGGTCAGCTTCGTTTGCGCGCCCGAGTGGCCAGCGCCGCCGCACCGAAGGCCAGCAGCGTCAGGCTGCCTGGCTCAGGGATCGCTTCGATCGCCTGATAGGTATAGTTGACGTCGATGCTGCCCGACCAGACGACATCGCCGGTGGTCATGCAATTGCCATTTATGACACAAGTTGTCGTCTGGATGACAATGTTGTTGAAGTCCACCAGGAGGTCAAACGTGCCAGGGCCGGCACTGGCATAAAGGCCGAGGTCGCCCGAAGGCAGGGTGAAAGAGGTGCCGAAGCTCGGGCTGTCGGATTTGCTGTCCGTGCAGTTGAAACCATAATCCGATGTGCAATCGGCCGTGACGAGACCGCTGGCCGAGAAGATCGTGTTCGCCAGTGCGCCGAGCGTGCCAGGGGCGCGGGCGCGATAGTCGGCAGACACTTGACCGGCGTTGAAGCCGCCTTCCCCGCCAGTCACCGACAACGTGGCGGTAGTCGCCGCCTTGCTGCTACCGAGCGTGAAGCTCACACCGGTCAACGTGCCGAGACCGGTGTCAAATGTGTCGAAGGTGATCGTGGCACTTGCGGCGCCATTGGAGTTGATCGAAAAGCTGATCGGTGTCGCTGCCGCCTCATGGGCGCCAGACGCGGCACCTATTCCGGCGAGCAATGCGAGCGCTGGCATGGCAGACATCGATGATGTGTGAGTCACTGAATGCTTCTGAATCGACTAAATTATCACCCGCGCGTATGAAATTTGCACGATAAATTTTTTTTTGGCAAGGCTGCGGGACTCCGCTCCGGGCGCGGCTCGTGCCAACGCTTCACGACGCGGGATAGGAACGGTATGATGAATGTGACAGCAGAAAATCAGGCCGAGGCGGCGATCCTCTCCCGCCGCGCCGTCCGCGGCTTCCTCCCCACCCCGATCGACCGCGAAACCGTCGAACACCTCCTCAACGTCGCCGCCCGCGCCCCCAGCGGCACCAACATGCAGCCCTGGCGCGCCATCGCCCTCGCCGGCCAACCGCTCAACGACTTCCGCGAAGCCCTCGCCGCCGAATTCCTCGCCGGAAAAGCCACCACCGCCCGCGACTACCGCTACTACCCCGACCCGTTCTTCGAGCCCTACCAGTCGCGCCGCCGCAAGATCGGCTGGGACCTTTACAACCATCTCGGCATCGCCCGCGGCGAAACCGACAAGATGAAGGCCCAGGCCGCCCACAACCTGCGCTTCTTCGGCGCCCCCGTCGGCATGATCTGCGTCATCGACCGCAAGCTCGAAATCGGCTCCTGGATCGACTACGGCATGTTCCTGCAAAACATCGCCATCGCCGCCCGTGCCCGCGGCCTGGACACCTGCCACATGGCCATCTTCGCCCAGTTCGGCGAAAACATCCGCCGCCTGCTGAACCTCTCAGAGTTAGACGTCGTCGTCTGCGGCGTCGCCCTCGGCCACGAAGACCCCACCTCACCCGCCAACCGACTCCGCACCGAACGCGTGCCGGCCACTGAATTCACAGAACTCCGAGGATTCTAGAAAGGCCAGGGCTCTGCCCTGGACCCGCCAAGGGCCGGCGGCCCTTGGATCCCATTCATAAGGTCCAGGGGCTTGGCCCCTGGCGGGTCTGGGCAGAGCCCAGATCTTCCTCTCTTCCTCCTATGGAACCCGCCCAATGAACCAGGCCTTCTCCAACATCCGCATCCTCGACTTCACCCGCGTCCTCGCCGGTCCCTTCGCCTCGTTCCAGCTCGCCCTCCAGGGCGCCGACGTCGTCAAGATCGAGCACCCCGACGGCGAGGACACCCGCAACATCGCCCGCTCCCGCGAATGGTCCGAGCGCAAGATGGCCCCCATCTGGATGTCGGTGAACGGCAACAAGCGCAGCCTCACCCTGGACCTGCAAAAGCCCGAGGCCATCGCCATCATCCACCGCCTGGTCCGCGACGCCGATATGGTGGTCGAAAACTTCCGGCCGGGGGTCATGGAACGCCTCGGCATCGGCTGGCCGCAACTGTCGAAAATCAACCCCAAGCTGATCTACACCGCCATCTCCGGCTTCGGCCAAAAAGGCCCCGAAAGCCGCACCCCGAGCTACGACGGCATGATCCAAGCCATGTCAGGCCTCATGTCCATGACCGGCACCGCCGCATCCGGCCCCACCCGCGCCGGCTTCGCCGCCGCCGACATGATCACCGGCCTCTCGGCGGCCTACGCCATGTCCACCGCCCTCTACCAGCGCACCCACACGAACCGCGGCCAGTTCGTCGACGTCGCCATGCTCGACGCCGTGCTCAACCTCCTCGCCCAACAGATCGCCGAATACACCACCACCGGCGACGTCGCCGGCCGCGTCGGCAACCTCTCCCCCTCGCGCAAACCCACCGCCGACCTGTTCCAGGGCCGCGACGGCTTCATCCTCCTCGCCGTCCTCACTGAAAAACAATACCGCATCCTCTTCACCACCCTGAACCGCCCGGACATCTTCGAAGACCCCCGCTTCGCCGACTGGTTCCTGCGCAACGCAAACGGCCCCGCCCTCAAGGCCGAAATCGAACGCGCCCTGCAAACCGACACTGCCGCCAACTGGGAAGCCCGCCTGAAAGCCGCCGACATCCCCTGCGCCCGCGTCTGGGGCATCGACGAAATCACCACCCACCCGCAACTCGCCCACCGCTCAATCCTGCAAAAAGTGGACTCCGAATTCGGCCCCCTCACCCTCGCCGGCCCCGCCTTCCGCATGGCCGAAGGCGAAGGTGGCATCACCCGCCCCCCGCCCCGCGTCGGCCAACACAGCGAAGAAATCCTCCGCGCCGCAGGCTACTCAAACGACGAGATTGAAGCCCTCCGTGCAGCGGGGGCAACAAGATAGAAAGACTCTTCTTTTTGTGAACAAAAAGAAGCAAAAAAACTTCATCCATTTGCCCGGCCTCCAACACCCGGCAAATGGATAAAAGTTTTTTGGTTCTTTTTTTCAAAAAAGAACCCTTCCTACCCTGGCCAGGGCTGTTCAACGCTGACAACTTAATCGCGTGAGCGGCGCGATGTCGGGGAAGAAAGTTGGTTCCCTCGGCGCGTTTTGTCTGAATCTATGTCGGGCAACCGCCACGAAGGTTTGCCCCGATGTCGAGTGTGTTGCTGACGTT
>CAMBRC010000184.1 GCA_945869965.1 Asaia bogorensis | reverse complement strand
TCGCCGAGCATCTTCGGCCGTTCGGTCCAGCCGACGATCTCGAAGACCGGCATGTAGTTGGTGCTCTGCCCGGCCTTGATCGCCATCGTGCTACTCATCCGCACCACCGGGATCTGGCCGGTGCCGGCCTCGGGCGCCGACTCGTAGCGCGTGTGCAGATCGTTCATGCCGTTGATCAGCGCGGCGCTGTTGCCACCGAATTCGCGCAGCCCGCCGATGCCCTGTCCGGCCACCTTGACCCGGCAGGCGGGCTTGAACTGCAGCGCCTTGTTCTGCTCGTCGTTGCCGGGCGAGGCCGGGCGCTGCTGCTGCGGCTGGCCGTAGTAGGCCACCGTCCAGAGCGGCGCGCCGCCCGGCGCGAAGTGCGCCCAGCCCACCTCGAGCGTGCCGAAGTCCACGCAGAACGGCGGCTGGCTCATGGTGATGTCGGTCGGCTGGGTGAGCCAGGTGCCATCGGCGGCCTGGCTGCGGTCCATGGTGAACAGGCGCCCGGCTCGGGCGTCGAACTTGAGGATCGGCAGCCGATCGCCGCCGCCGGTGGTGGTGGTCGGTGCTGTCATGAAAGCCATGGGTGTGCCCTTTGCTGTGGACGGTGGGGGAGGGGGCGCGGCAGCGCGCCGAGATCGCCGCGATCAGAGGCCGTAGACCTCTCGCCGATGCGCAGCCGCGATGGGGTTGGCGTAGAAGTAGTGGTCGGTGTCCGGCACCAGCAGCGCGGCCAGCACGCGGGGATCCGGGCTGATGGCCAGGAAGCGGTCCATGCGCTGGGCGATTGCCACGGCATCGGCCACTGGACGCGCGGTGTCAGTCAGCTCGTAGACGGCGATGCGCTTGGGCGAGCAGTAGGCGACGCGGGCCTGATGGTTGGTGCCGTGGACGTAGAGCGCGACCTGGCGTGCATGGTTTGTGCTGATCTCGCTGGGGATGCGGTGGGTGGTCTTGATGTCCAGCGTCAGCCCGTGCTCGGGCCAGTGCAGGTCGAGGTAGCCGAGCAGCGGCGCCGGCATCCCATCGATCTGTCGTTCCACCCGCAGCTGGGTCTGTGGGATGCCGTACTGCCGCATTTCCGGAATGGCTATCGCCACCATGCCGGGGATGCCGTCGCGCTCCTTGGCCACCGAGGGACCGGCCGAGAGCGCTGCCAGCTGATCAAATGTGGTCAGCGCGTGTGCCACACAGTCGGCAATGGCGACGGCAGGATCGAGCAGGCCCATCACGATGCCGGCCTCGACAGCGGTGCCACGATGGGCGGCACTCCCGACTGGGGCGCGCCGTTGCAGCAGCCGCTCCATCAGCCAAGCCGCCGGCTGGGCGACATAGGCGTTGATGCTCGACGGCGAGAGATGCGCGATGCCGTGCAGCGCCAAGCCACCAGACGGCAGGCTGAGCGAAGCTGCGGCGTCGACCGGGCCGAGCGGTGCGAACATGCTCATCGTGCCACCCTCTGCGCCTGGATGCCGGGCATCGCGTGGCTGAGGCGATGCCGCGCGCTATTGAGGCGCTTGCTGGCGATGGCGATGTAGCTGCAGTCGCCGTCGCCATGGCGGCGCTGGACGATCTGGACCAGGCCGCGTGCCGCGAGGTCGGCCATACGGCTGGCGACCTGCTGCACCATCTCGCGCTGCGGCGGCGGCAGGCTGGAAACGCTGCTCGACATGTCGATCACCAGGAAGCCGCGGTGGTAGACAAACTGCTCGCCGGGTTGCGCGCTCGACAGCCAGCGCACCAGGTCCTGCTCGTGGATCAGAAGGCGAGCCGGGGGTGGGGGCGCCGGCGGCGCGTCGATGGTCATGAGCATCAGGCATGTTCCTTTTGTGTAAGGTGGGCGGGGGCGGCATTCCTCAGGCGCATGGCCTCGAAGGCCTCGACGTCCGCGACCCGGTAAAGCACCCGTCGACCGACCTTGAGGTAGCTCGGCCCGATGCCATGGAAGCGCCAGCGCTCCAGCGTGCGCGGGCTCAGCGACCAGCGCCGGGCGAGGTGGACCTGGTTGAGGTGGGAAAGCTGCATGAACATGGTCCTAGGAACATGGTTCGATGTGTTTGCTATGGGCGGATTTCCTATTGCGTGTCGCTTCCACCCGCTCGATGAACGCGGTCACCTTGTCGGCGGTGCTCAAGGTGGGAGAACGGCCTCTCCGCAAGTGTGTGACGAAGTTGGGATCACTCACCGCCTCGCGGCCAAAGTCGCTGGCGCGGATACCGGTGGCGACGAGGAAGGCCTCGACCCGAGCCAGGAATTGTTCGCTGTACGTTCGCATGATGGACATAGGATTGGGGTCAGATTTTCGATTGGTCAAATGGAAAAAATAGGCTATTACCTACCTCCATCAGATCAAGGAGTTGCCCCGCCTTGGAGCTCGATCCCACCCGGCTTCATGTGATGAAGCTGATCCAGCAGGCCGGCTCGAACCTGAAAGTGGCCTCGCGCGCGATCGACAAGAACGATGCGTATCTTCATCAGTACATCACTCGCGCGACGCCCAAGGTGCTGCCCGAGGACGTGCGCGAGGCGCTGGCGCTGCATCTCGGTGTGCCGCCTGACGACCTGCGCCCGGAGGAGGACCGCAGGCGCGCTACCAAGGCCCGCATGGTCCCACCGACCGTATCGCCGCAGCAGCGCGAACGCATGTCGGTCGCCGGCTACGTCAGCGTGCCGGAGATCGACGTGCGCGCGTCGGCGGGCGCCGGCGCGTTGAACGACGACCTCGAGGAAGGGCGCGGGGCGTGGATGTTCGCCGAGAGCATGATCCGCCACGAACTCCGTGCGCGGGCCGCCGACCTGCGGGTGATCACCATCGATGGCGACTCCATGGAACCGCTGATATCCTCTGGCGATCGCATCCTTCTCGACACCAGCCAGTGCGTGCCGGTGCCGCCGGGTATCTTCGTGATCTGGGACGGCATGGGGCTGGTCGCCAAGCGCGTCGAGCATGTGCCACACTCAGAGCCACCTAAGGTGATCATCAAGTCCGTCAATCCGGAGTATCAGACCTATGAGCGCGAGGCCGAGGAAGTGAAGATCATCGGGCGAGTGATCTGGGCGGCAAAGCGGCTGTAATGCGCGTTGCTGGATTAGTTTTGGTTCTGGCTACGGCCATGTGTTTCCCCGCCGCTGGCAAACCGGTGATCATCGGTGTTGCCACCGTGATAGACGGCGACACGATCGACGTCAGCGGAACGCGTATTCGCCTCTACGGCATCGACGCGCCGGAAGGCGCCCAACTATGCGCCCGCGCCGATGGCGCCGTCTGGCAGTGTGGCGACGCAGCGAGCCTGGCGCTGACACGGCAGCTTGGGCGGTCGCAGGTGCGGTGCGAGGCGAACGGGCAGGATCGCTACCGCCGGACCATTGCTGTCTGCTTCAGGGCCGGTGTGGATATCAACCAGTGGATGGTCGCGAACGGCTGGGCGATGGCCTTCCGCCGATACTCGATGGCGTATGTCTCTGCAGAGGACCGCGCGCAGACGGCGAAGCTCGGCCTGTGGGCCGGGACATTCCAGATGCCGTGGGATTGGCGCCGAACGAAGGGGCATTGATATGCGGCCCAAGCGCTATGAGCCGGGTGCCAAGAGCAGGTGAGCGAACACGGCGGATCGCAGGAACTCGAAGTCCTCGCCGGCCTGGTCGAGCGGGTGACCTACCACAACGCGGAAAATGGCTTTTGCGTCCTGCGGGCCAAGGCGCGCGGACACCGTGATCTGGTGACGGTGGTCGGCCACGCCGCTATCATCTCCGCCGGCGAGTGGATCACGGCATCGGGTGAGTGGATCAACGACCGCACCCATGGGCAGCAGTTCAAGGCGCGCTTCATGCGCACCTCCGCGCCGAGTTCCATTGAGGGCATCGAGAAGTACCTGGGCTCGGGCATGATCCGTGGCATCGGCCCGGTTTACGCCAAGAAGATGGTCAAGGCGTTTGGCGAGCAGGTGTTCGACATCATCGAGGCCGAACCCGATCGCCTGCGCGAGGTGACCGGCATCGGCGCAGTGCGGGCCAAGCGCATCACCGACGCCTGGGCCGAGCAGAAGATCATTCGCGAAATCATGGTGTTCCTGCATAGCCATGGCGTCGGTACCGCGCGCTCGGTGCGCATCTACAAGACCTATGGCGCCGACGCCGTCCAGGTAATGACGGAAAACCCCTATCGGCTTGCGCGTGACATTCGCGGCATTGGGTTCAAGACCGCCGACGCGATCGCCATGAAGCTCGGCTTCGAGAAGACGGCGATGCTGCGCGTCCGCGCCGGCATCTCCTACGCGCTGACCGAGGCGATGGACAACGGCCACTGCGGCTTGCCCACGAAGGAGCTCACGCCGCTGGCCGTGGAGTTGCTGGAGGTTCCAGAGGAGCTGGTCAAGACCGCGCTGGACCTGGAATTGGCGGAGGGGACGGTGGTGGCCGACACGGTTGGCGACATGCCATGCGTGTTCCTCGGTGGCCTATATCGCGCCGAGAAGGTCATCGCCGAGCGGATCCAGGAATTGCTCAATGGGACGCTGCCCTGGGCCACCATCGATCCCGACAAGGCACTGCCGTGGATCGAGCAGAAGACCGGCCTGGCGCTGGCGCCAAGCCAGGTCGCGGCGATCCGGCTCGCGCTGATGTCCAAGGTTCTGGTCATCACCGGCGGGCCGGGCGTCGGTAAGACGACCATCGTCAACGCCATTCTGCGCATTCTCGCGGCCAAGGGCGTCGATCTCTTGCTCTGCGCCCCGACTGGCCGCGCGGCAAAGCGGATGACCGAGGCCACGGGCTTTGAGGCCAAGACCATCCACCGGCTGC
>CAMBRC010000183.1 GCA_945869965.1 Asaia bogorensis | reverse complement strand
CAACGTCAGCAACACACTCGACATCGGGGCAAACCTTCGTGGCGGTTGCCCGACATAGATTCAGACAAAACGCGCCGAGGGAACCAACTTTCTTCCCCGACATCGCGCCGCTCACGCGATTAAGTTGTCAGCGTTGAACAGCCCTGGGTCCGATGCCACCCTGAATCGCGTGCACCACGCGTTTGTGAAGCAATGCAGACTAGGTAGATACCGTCGGTTTCGCCGGAATTCGAAAATGTCTACTTGTAGAGAATTAACGTGCGAATTGATCCGCGCGAGGAGTGTTGCGGCTGCTCAAGCGGTGAGACTGCCGGTGATCCGCGCGTGCTCCTCCGGTGTGCGCAAGGTCAGCGCCAAGGCGTGCAGGCCGCCCTGAAATTCGGCGTCGAGCAGCGCGTGCACGGCGCGCGAACGGGCTATGCGGGTCTGGCCGTGGAAGCTGTCGGCCACCAGCAGGACGGAATAATGCGTCTCACCGCCGGGACGGGCGCCGGCGTGGCCGGCATGTTGCTGGCTGTCGTCCTGGACGCGGATCAACGCCGGGGCGAGGTGTTGGCGGAGCAGGGCTTCGATGCGGGCGGCGCGGGATTCCATGCAGGGGAAGATGGGGAAGCGGGCTCGTTCGCGCAATTGGCTGTGCCAATCGGGGCTGCCATAACGGTGCTGCGCGAGAATCCCCCTTCCCAAAGCCGGCGGACTTGCCCACAAAACACGGCATGACCCGTCGTGTACCCCGATCCCGGGCCTATGCGCCCGATCCCGGGGCGACCGGCCGCGTCTGTGAGATGCCGGGATGCGGTGCGGCGGCCGGGTATCGCGCGCCGCGCTCGCGCCAGACGTTGAACCAGTACTGGTGGTTCTGCCTGGACCATGTGCGCGCCTACAATGCCTCGTGGGACTTCTACAAGGGCATGTCTCCCGCCCAGATCGAGGCGCATCTTCGCTCCGATACCTCCTGGCAGCGGCCGACATGGCCGTTGGGGCGGCTGGGGGCAACCGGACTGCCGGATGCGGCCTTGCGCGACCCGATGTCGATCCTGTCGGCTTTGCATGAACGCCCGCGGCGCAACCAAGCGGAGCAGGCGCCGGCGGAGCTGCGCGAACCGCTGGCGACGCTCGGGCTGGGCTGGCCGGTGACGATGGACGAGCTGAAGGCGCGCTATCATGCGCTGGCCAAGCGCCATCACCCCGATGCCAATGGCGGCGATCGCGGCGCGGAGGAACGGCTGAAGTCGATCAATCTGGCGTATGCCGCGCTGCGTGGTAAGATCGGCCCGGAACCACGGATGGCGGCCGCGGGATGATCGTGGCGCGCCGGACTGATTGCTTCGATTTCAGCTGGGCTGGTCATGTGGCCGGTTGGCCCGGCGGCGCCCGCATGGCTACACTCCGCTTATCTGCATCCCGCATGGCTACACAACGCCGAAACCCGGGCGTATTCTACCCCGGAAACCACAGGATCGCTGGCCTATGAACCAGGTTGCCGCTCTCTCTGACCGCCTCGCGCCGACGTCGGCGATCGACGCGCCGGACACTACCGTCAATGCCCGCGAGGTGTTCGGAATCGATTCCGACCTTCAGGTGCCAGCGTTCACGCTGCGCACCGAGCATGTGCCGGATGTCGATCCGACCTATCGCTTCGACAAGGAAACCACGCTCGCCATCGTGGCGGGCTTTGCCTTCAACCGCCGCGTGATGATCCAGGGCTACCATGGCACCGGCAAGTCAACGCATATCGAGCAGGTTGCGGCCCGGCTGAACTGGCCGTGCATCCGGGTGAACCTGGACAGCCACATCAGCCGTATCGACCTGATCGGCAAGGACGCCATCGTCCTGAAGGATGGCAAGCAGATCACCGAGTTCCGCGAGGGCATCCTGCCCTGGACGCTGCAGCATGCCTGCGCCCTGGTGTTCGACGAGTATGATGCCGGCCGGCCCGATGTCATGTTCGTGATCCAGCGCGTGCTCGAGGTCGAGGGCAAGCTGACCCTGCTGGACCAGAACAAGGTGATCCGGCCGCATCGGAGTTTTCGACTATTCTCGACTGCCAACACGGTCGGTCTGGGGGATACGACGGGGCTGTATCACGGCACCCAGCAGATCAACCAGGGCCAGATGGACCGCTGGAACATCGTCGCAACCCTCAACTACCTGCAGCATGGCCAGGAAGTTGAGATCGTGATGGCGAAGATGGGCGTCGATGCTTCGGACACCAAGATGAAGAAGCAGATCGAGAGCATGGTGGCGCTCGCCGACCTGACCCGCGCCGGGTTCATCAACGGGGATATCTCGACCGTGATGTCGCCGCGCACGGTGATCACCTGGGCCGAGAACACGCGCATCTTCAGCGATGTCGGCTTTGCCTTCCGGCTGTCGTTCCTGAACAAGTGCGACGAGGCGGAGCGGCAGACGGTGGCCGAGTATTTCCAGCGCTGCTTCAATGCCGAGGTGGCTACCGGGGCGTTCATGAAGCGCTGATTGGCGCTTTCGTCCCACATCTGCGACCCGGCGGAGCGATCCGCCGGGATGATTTGAGCGAGCGAGGCGGCGATGAGCGGTAGTGGTTCGGGATCCAAGGACAACACGCGTTCCGAGGAGTTCAAACGCGCCACCGCCGGCGTGCTGCGCGCCATCGCGCAAAACAACGAAGTGCAGGTGGCGTTCCAGCCGGGTCCCTCGGGGCTGGCGGGCAAGCGGGCACGGCTGCCGTTGCCTACGCGGGCGCTGCCGGCGCATGAGATGGCCAAGCTGCGCGGGGCGGCGGACAGTCTGGCGCTGCGGCTTCGGCATCATGATGACGTGATCCACAATGCCCGTATGCCCGCCCGGCGCGAGGCAAAGGACGCCTACGACGCGATCGAGCAGGCGCGGGTCGAGGTGGTTGGCTCGAAATTCATGTCCGGCGTGGCCAACAACCTGCGGGCGCGGTTGCAGGAAGAGTGCGAGGCCGAGGGCTTCGATCGGATGACCCGCAAGGATCAGCTGCCGATCCATCAGGCGCTGGCGTTGCTGGCGCGCGAACGCATGTCGGGCGAGCCGAGCCCGCCGGCGGCGGCCAAGGTGCTCGATCTGTGGCGGGATACGCTCGGCGAAGGAGCTGATGCGGCACTGGACGAGATGGCGAATGCTGTCGAGGACCAGGTGAAGTTCACCCGGGCGGCGCGCAAGCTGCTGGCGGCGATGGACCTGGCCGAGGCCGAAATCGATGCCGATGAGAACGATGAGAATGACGGCGAGGATGGCGGCGAGCAGTCCGGCCAGCAGGACAATTCGCAGGACAGCGAAGGCCAGTCCGACAGCGAGAGCGAGTCGATGCTCGGCGCCCAGCCCGAGGAGATGGAGGGCGAGGCCGCTGACGACGATGGGGCCGACGACTCCGAGGAAGAGGCAACCGCCGCCGAAGGCGACGACAAGCCGGGTGGGCCGCAGCCGCGGCGCGACAAGCCGTTGGCCGACAACGAGAACCAATACAAGCCGTATGTCCGCGCCTTTGACGAGGAGGTGGACGCCGAGGATCTGTGCGACGCTGAGGAACTCGGCCGGCTGCGGCAGCAGTTGGACCAGCAGTTGCAGCATTTGCAGGGGGTGGTCTCGAAGCTGGCCAACCGGTTGCAGCGCAAGTTGATGGCGCAGCAGACGCGGTCGTGGGATTTCGACCTGGACGAGGGCATCCTGGATGCCGGGCGGCTGGCGCGGGTTGTGACCAACCCGATGCTGGCGCTGTCGTTCAAGCGCGAGCGCGATACCGAGTTCCGCGACACCATCGTGACGCTGTTGATCGACAATTCCGGCTCGATGCGCGGCCGGCCGATCACGGTGGCGGCGATGTGCGGTGATATTCTGAGCCGGACGCTGGAGCGGTGCGCGGTCAAGACCGAGGTGCTGGGCTTTACCACCCGGGCTTGGAAGGGCGGGCAGGCGCGGGAACGCTGGGTGGCCGATGGCAAGCCGCGCAACCCTGGGCGGCTGAACGATCTCAGGCACATCATCTACAAGTCGGCCGATGCGCCTTGGCGGCGGTCGCGCAAGAACCTCGGGTTGATGCTGCGCGAGGGCTTGCTGAAGGAGAATATCGACGGCGAGGCGTTGCAGTGGGCGTATCGCCGGCTGCTGCACCGGCCGGAGCATCGGCGTATCCTGATGGTCATCAGCGATGGTGCGCCGGTCGATGACAGCACGCTGTCGGTCAATCCGGGCAACTACCTGGAGAAGCACCTGCGCGAGGTGATCCGCGAGATCGAAAACCGCGACCAGGTCGAGTTGATCGCCATTGGTATTGGGCATGACGTGACGCGGTACTATCGCCGTGCGGTGACGATCGTCGATGCCGAGGAGCTGGGCGGCACGATGATGAAGAAGCTTACCGAGCTGTTCGACGAGGACGCGGCGGCGGCCTGGGCGCGGGCGAGTGCGGAGCGGTCGGCGCTGGTGGCGTAAGCAAGGCCGGGCGCTGCCCGGACCCGCCAGGGCCCAAGCCCCTGGACCTTATTCTGTTGGCTGGCGTGTTATTTTGATGTCGTAACGATAGCGGCGTGCGGGTGCGCTGCCGGGAATTGGGGTTTTCACGATTCCGGGCGGCGGAGGGTCGTGGGCGGCGCGAATGGGCGGGCGCGGGCCGGGCGCGGCATGGCGGGCCGGATGCGGGGCGGGATGGGGGCGCGGGATCGCGCGATCCGCTTCGCGCGCGGCTCGGACGGACGGATTTCGGGTGCGGCTGCGCCGGTGTCAACGGCGGCGACAAATTGTGCCAGATGGCGGCGTAAAAGTGTACCAGTCGGGTTAAGAGAAAAGGGCTGCGCAGCCCTGATTGATCGGGTAGTGGCGCGCGCTGTGAGGCTTGCGGAGCGTAGCGAAGCGGG
>CAMBRC010000182.1 GCA_945869965.1 Asaia bogorensis | reverse complement strand
CAATCGTTCGACACACCGCGCTGAACCTGCTGTCTGCCGCCAGACCCACCACAAGCTTCAAAAACCGCCGCAAGAAGGCCGGGTGGAACGTCGATTACCTGGAGACAGTGCTCAGAGGGAACGCATGACGTTCAAGCGATTCGCCTGGCTCATCGGCCACGGGCGCTTGCACGGCGCCGGGGTGCACTCTATGGAGGGGCTTCGGATGGGCGCGTAGCTCAGCGGGAGAGCATCGCCTTGACACGGCGGGGGTCACAGGTTCAATCCCTGTCGCGCCCACCATCCGACTTCTCCAGTTATCGTCAGCGGCTTTTGTCGCTACCGGATCGCCCGCGCGATGGCGGTGGTGGCGCATGATCGGCGCTTGGCGGCGGGGCGGGCTTCGGCCATACAGTCGGCAACATCACAAGAACGGCAGGGGCTGGAGATGGGTCACTTTTCGGCGAAGCGTGTAGGCTTTGGTGCGGCGATCGGCTTGGCGCTCGGTGCCTTTGCGCCCGCAGTCGCTCAAGACAAGCTGCCGGCCAGCATTTCGGCGACCGCGTACGAAACCGGCTCGAACGGCTTCAACCAGATCGTCGCCGTCGGCCAGATGCTCAAGGCCCGGCTCGGCGTGGATTTGCGCGTCCTTCCGGCCGGCAACGATACCGCGCGGATGGCGCCGCTCAAGACCGGGCGGGCGCAAATCTCGGCCAACGGCATCGGCACCTATTTCGCCCAGGAAGGCGTGCTGGATTTCGCCGCCAAGGATTGGGGGCCGCAGGCGGCGCGGCTGATCCTGTCGTCATCGTCGTGTAACGGCCAGGCGATCGCGGTGGCGCGGGATACCGGCGCGCGCACCATGGCCGATCTGCGCGGCAAGCGCATGGGCACGGTGCGCGGCTCGCCGGCGATCAACCAGTCGATGCTGGCGCTGATCGCCTTCGCCGGGCTGACCGTCAAGGACGTCACCCTGGTGGAGTTCTCGTCCTACGGCGCGATGTTCAAGGGCTTCATCAACAACGAGGCCGACATCGCCTTCGCCTCGACCATTTCGGGCCAGGCGAAAGAGGCGGAGAATTCGCCGCGCGGCGTGGTGTGGCCGGAATTCCCGGCGACGGACAAGGCCGGCTGGGAGCGGGTGCAGAAGATCGCGCCGTATTTCTATCCGCACAAATCAACCTGTGGCGCCGGCTACGCGAAAGACCAGTCCTTCGAGCTGCCGGTCTACCCGTATCCGATGTTCATCGCCTACATGAACCAGAGCGAGGGCGCGATCCATCAACTCGCCAAGGCGATGATTGACCACTATGGCGACTACAAGGATGTCGTCGTCGGCGTGGACGGGCTGGAGGCCAAGCGGCAGAACCTGACCTGGTCGATGCCTTACCATCCCGGCGCGGTGCGCGCGCTGAAGGAAGCCGGCGTCTGGACCGAAGCGGCGGAGCAGAACAATGTCGCCCTGGTGAAGCGCCAGGAATTGCTCGGCAGCACTTGGCAGGCGTTCCTGAAAACCAACCCGCCGGATGACAAGGATGCCTTCCGCGCGGCCTGGATGAAGGTACGCGAGACGGCGCTGACCGGGGCCGGCATGTCGCTCGGCTATACCGAATAGCCGGGAATTTCCGGTGTCGGGACAGGTGGCCGCCGCGGCCGGCAAGCGCGTGGAATACGACGATCCCCACGTGATGGGCGGGTCCGTGATGGGCGGGCCGGCTGAGGCCGAGACGATGCGGCTGCGTGCGCCGCGCGGCTGGTGGCGCGCGCTGCTGCTGGCGGCCACGGCGGTGACGATCTTCCTGTGCATCAACCAGCAATTCGGGTTGCGCTTCTTCGTCGGCGCCACGGTGCTGAACACCGAATACATGTATCTGCTGATCCTGCTGATGCTGCCGTTCACCTTCCTGATCTTCCCGGCCAGTGAGAGCGCCTCGCTGGAGCAGGTATCCTGGCTGGACATCGCGCTGTTCGCGCTGTCGGTCGGCATCTCGGTCTATCTGATGAGCGTGATCGGCGAGTCCAACGCGATGGGCTGGGAAATGGACCCCGGCGCGGTGCCCAAGCCAGTGCTGGTCGCCGGCTTCGTCATGTGGGCGATCCTGATGGAGGCGCTGCGCCGCACCGGCGGCTGGAGCCTGCTGCTGAGCGTGGCACCGTTCACCCTGTATCCCGTGGTCGCCGGTCAGGGCTGGCTGGGGCCGCTGAAGGGCCACCAATCCGACCTGAACGAGACCGCCGCCTATCACGTGCTGTCCAACGAAAGCCTGCTGGGCATTCCGATCCAGGCTTTCGCCGACACGGTGATCGGCTTCCTGGTGTTCGGCACCGCGCTGATGATGACCGGGGCAGGCAAGTTTTTCATCAACCTGTCGTTCGCGCTGTGCGGCACCTTCCGCGGCGGGGCGGCCAAGGTCTGCATCTTCGCCTCCGGTCTACTCGGCATGATGTCCGGCAGCATCGTTTCCAACGTGCTGACCGCCGGCACCATGACCATCCCGGTGATGAAGAAAAGCGGTTTTCGCGCCAGCTATGCCGGGGCGATCGAGGCCTGTGCCTCCACCGGAGCGGTGCTGGCGCCGCCGGTGATGGGCGCCACCGCCTTCGTGATGGCGCAGTTCCTCAACGTATCCTACGCCGAGGTGGCGCTGGCAGCGGTGATCCCGGCGATCCTGTACTATGCCGGGCTTTTCATGCAGGTCGACGCCTATGCCGCGCGCCACGGGCTGGTCGGCATTCCACGATCCGAACTGCCGAGCCTGGGCGAGACGATGCGTGACGGCTGGTACTACGTCTTCGTCATCGTGATGCTGATCGTCATGCTGCTGTATTTCAAGCGCGAGAGCCACGCGCCGTTCTATGCCACCGCCCTGCTGCTGGTGCTCAGCCAATGGGCGATGCCCGTCCGCTGGACCTGGCGCAACACGCTGAACATCGCCATCGCCCTGGCCGCCTTTGCGGCGATGACCTGGTTCGGCGCCGATCTCGCTCGCGCCATGGCGCTGCCGGCGAATGTCGAGGCGGGAATGCGGACGGACGCCTACCTGAACGCCGGGCTGCGGCCGATGCTGGGCGGTCTACTGCTGCTGGTGGTGCTGAACGAAATCTGGACCGAAAAGCGCTGGGGCCTAGGCCGCTACTTCGCCTTCCTGGAAGCCAACGGCAAGACCTTCGTCGAGCTGGTCGGAATCCTGGCCGGCTGCGGCCTGCTGATCGGCGCCTTCTCGATGACCGGGGTGATCTCGTCCCTGGCCGCCGACCTGCTCAGCCTGGCCGGCGGCAATGTGCTGTTGCTGCTGGCGATGTGTGCCGCGACCAGCCTGATCCTCGGCCTCGGGCTGACCACCACGGCCTGCTACATCTTCCTGGCCATCCTGGTCGGGCCGGCGCTGGAGAAGCTCGGGCTGAACCGGATGGCGGTGCACATGTTCATCTTCTACTGGGGCATGCTGTCCTCGATCACGCCCCCTGTCGCCATCGCCTCCTTCGCCGCGGCCGGGATTGCCGGCGCCCCGGCGATGAAGACCGCCTGGGAGTCGATGTGGGTCGGCAGCATCATCTACTTCATCCCGTTCTTCTTCGTGGTGAACCCCGCTTTGGTGCTGCAGGGCGATGGCAGCCTGGCGATGTATGGTGAGGCGGTGTGGCTGGCCATGGCCGCCCTGGCCGGCACGCTGTTCATCTGCGGCGGTATCCAGGGCTACCAGGCCTTCGTCGGTGATCTCCGGCGCACCGGCGCACTGGAATGGCCACTGCGCCTGGCGCTGATCGTCGGCGGCATCGCGTTGGCCACCCCCGGGGGCGGGATCATGCCGATATCGGGTATCACGATGTTTGCGGCCGCACTGGCGCTGCTGCTGCCGAGCATCGGCGCCGGCTGGCTTCTGGTGCGACGCAGAACCGCAATCTAACCGGCTTGCCGTCATTCGAAACACCGTTGAAACTAGGCGACCGATCGAAGGGGACCACACGTGGCTGGATTCAAGAGTACTGAACGCTACATCGCCTCCCGCGACCTCGAAGTCGCGGTCAACGCCTCCGTCGCCCTGCAGCGCCCGCTGCTGGTCAAGGGCGAGCCGGGGACCGGCAAGACCGTCCTGGCGCACGAGATCGCCGGCGCACTGGGCCACCCGCTGATCGAGTGGCACGTCAAATCCACCACCAAGGCCCAGCAAGGCCTTTACGAGTACGACGCCGTCTCGCGCCTGCGCGACGGCCAGCTCGGCGATGAGCGGGTGCGCGACATCTCGAATTACATCGTGCGCGGCAAGCTGTGGGATGCCTTCGCCTCGGGCGAGCAGACCGTGGTGCTGATCGACGAGGTCGACAAGGCCGACATCGAGTTCCCCAACGATCTACTGTTGGAACTCGATCGCATGCGCTTCTTCGTCTACGAAACCCGCGAGACCGTAGTCGCCAAGCACCGCCCGATCGTGATCATCACCTCGAACAATGAGAAGGAACTGCCGGACGCCTTCCTGCGCCGCTGCTTCTTCCACTACATCCGCTTCCCCGACCGCGAGACGATGGAACAGATCGTCCAGACCCACTATCCCGACATCAAGCAGGACCTGGCCCGCGAGGCGCTGACCGTGTTCTTCAAGATCCGCGAAGTGCCGGGCCTGAAGAAGAAGCCCGCCACGTCCGAGCTGCTGGATTGGCTCAAGCTGCTGATGATCGAAGACCTGCCGATCGAGGCGCTGCGCAGCAAGGACCCGCATGTGGTGATCCCGCCACTGCATGGCGCGTTGTTGAAGAACGAACAGGACGTGCATCTGTTCGAGCGTTTGGCTTTCTTGTCGCGGCGAGGGTAAGGCAAGCCGGGGCGTTGCCCCGGACCCCACCAGGGGGCCGAGCCCCCTGGACCCTCAATGAATGGGGTCTGGGGCCGCCGGCCCCAG
>CAMBRC010000181.1 GCA_945869965.1 Asaia bogorensis | reverse complement strand
CGTCGAGGCCTTGATGAAGGCCTCGACGCCCCCCTTTGCCGACGGCGCTTCAAACAGATGGGGGTCTGGGGCCTCAGGCCCCAGCGGGTCGAGGGCAGAGCCCTCGCCTTAGTTACCTCGCCTCAGTCCAGCAACCCGCCCGGCCGAGCGTCGAGGCGGCGCGGCGGCAGGGCAATGACGTTGCGCGCGGCGCTGGCATCGGCCAGTTGCGGCCCGTTGGTCGCGCGGGCGCGGGCT
The DNA here is from genome assembly GCA_945869965.1 of Asaia bogorensis. Lineage (GTDB taxonomy): Bacteria > Pseudomonadota > Alphaproteobacteria > Acetobacterales > Acetobacteraceae > CAMDGX01. The sequence goes on along the minus strand of CAMBRC010000181.1, from coordinate 4,711 downwards.
TCGTCGAAGCGCACCGTCGGGGTTGCCTGGGTGCAGGTGGCGAGCGACAGGTATGGCTTGGGATCGACGACCCGGCCGTTGATCCGAACTTCGAAATGCACATGCGCTGTGGTGGCGCGCCCGGTCCGGCCAACCTGGCCGAGGAGCTGGCCGGCGGCAACCTGGGTGCCCGGGCGGATGCCGGGGGCGAAGCCGGCCATGTGGGCGTAGCGGGTCATCACACCATTTTGCCGTGGTCGAGATCGACCAACAGGCCATAGGCGAAATACGGCTGGGCGGCGACCACCGTGCCGGCGGCGGCGGCGCGCAACGGCGAGCCGTGCGGGGCAACCAGGTCCAGGCCAGAATGGTGCTGGGTGATGCCGCGCGAGACTTCCTTGAGCTGGCCGGCCGGCATCAGCAGCGAGCCGCAGGCGAGATCGGCATGCGCCATCGGCGCGAACACCATGCTGGCAGCGATCACCGCCACGGTTGCGGCCCAGTTTTGGGCTCTGTGCGTCATTGTCATGCAGAGGCCCCTACCATGCATAGCTGGCTTGTGCAATCCGCCGAACACAACCGCGTGCGCCCAGCGCTGGGGGAAAACTGGCGCATGCCCGTCAATATTTAGTTAAAGCGCCTTTGCGCCGGTGCCCGTTAGCTATTCGTCGCCGGCTGGAAGGTGCCGATCGAGTTGCCGCCGTCGCAGCTGATCACCGCGCCGGTGATGTAGCTCGCCGCCTGGGACGACAGATACATCACCATGCCCGCGGCATCGCCCGGCTCGCTGTTGCGCCCCAGCGGGATGCGCGCGGTCATCCGCTCGACATAGTCCGGCGGCAGGTAGGAGAAGTCGCTGCCGGGCGCAAAGCCGGGCTCGACCACGTTCACCCGGATCTTGTGCGGCGCCAGTTCCAGCGCCTGGCCCTTGGACAGCCGCTCCAGCGCCGTCTTGCTCATGCAGTAGGTGACGCTGCCCGTCGGCATCTGGCGCGCCGCCCCCGAGCCGATATTGACCACGCTGCCGGCCACCCCCTGGGCGATCATCAACCGCGCCATCGCCTGCACCACCAGGAACGGTGCCCGCACATTGACGTTCATGATGCGGTCGAATTCAGCCGGCTCCAGGTTGATCAGTACCCCGGTGCGCGGATAGACGCCGGCATTGTTCACCACGAGATCCGGCGCGCCCCAGGCCCGCTCCACCGTGGCGGCCAGGTCGCGGATCGAATCGAGCGATTCCAGGTTCGTCGTGTGCGTCAGGGTGCGCGCAGGGTCCAGGCCAAGCCGCACCACCACGCCCGGCAGCATCTCGCCGCGCATGTCGGACAGGCACAACACCGCCCCCTCGCGCGCGAACGCCGCGGCGATCCAGCCGCCATAGATACCCGCAGCCCCGGTGACCACCACCCGCTTGCCGTTGAATTCGCCTGCGTAGTTCATGCCGGTGCTCCTTGGTCCCATCGCGCGACGGCCCGTTGGTAGAGCATTCGCCGCCCCGGCGAAACGCCCCGCGTGTTGGCGCTTGTCGTCACCGCAGTGTGACCATACTGTGGCAGCCATGCTGATCTTTCTCGCCCGCCGCGCGCTGATCGCACTGCTCGTGACCCTCACGGTGGTCACCATCAGCTTCGCGCTGACCCGACTGTCCGGCGATCTCGCCGTGTCGATCGCCGGCCCGCAAGCCTCGGCCGCCGATGTCGATGTCATCCGCAAGGCGTACGGCCTGGACCGGCCGCTGCCAGTGCAGTTCGTCTCCTGGGTCACCTCGGCCGCCCAGGGCGATCTCGGCCGCAGCTTCATGTACCACGACTCGGTCTCCAAGCTGATCATGGCCCGCCTGCCGGTAACGCTGACGCTCGGGCTGACCGGATTGACCATCGCCATCTCGATCGCGCTGCCATTGGGCATCATCGCCGCCATGCGCGAAGGCTCGATGCTGGATCGCGGCATCATGACCATCGCGGTGATCGGACAGGCGATGCCGAGCTTCTGGCTCGGCCTCACCCTGATCATCATCTTCGGGCTCAAGCTCGACTGGGTACCGATCTCCGGCGTCGACACCTGGCACGGCTACATCCTGCCCGGCATCGTGCTGTCCTTCTCCGCCATCCCCGCCCTGATGCGCCTGACCCGCAGCGGCATGGTCGACGCACTCGCGTCCGACTACATCCGCACCGCTCGCGCCAAGGGCCTGTCGCGCGCCACCATCGTGCTCAAGCACGCCCTGCGCAACGCCGCGATGCCGGTGGTGGCGATCTCCGCCGTCCAACTCGGCTTCATGCTCTCCGGCTCGATCGTCATCGAAACCGTGTTCTCGCTGCACGGCGTCGGCTATCTCGGCTGGGAATCGATCAGCAAGAACGACTTCCCGGTGGTCCAGGCCGTCGTCCTGTTCCTGGCCGTCGTCTTCGTCCTGCTGACCTTGCTGGCCGACATGCTGAACGCCGCCCTCGACCCCCGCCTGCGCACCCAATGAGCCGCCCCGCATGAAGCTGCCCTCCGTCCGCGTCCTGGCCGCCAGCCTCGGCACCCTGATCGTCGCCATCGTCCTGGTCGCCGGCATCCTGGCGCCCTGGATCACCCCCTACGACCCCTTCGCCCACAACCTCGAAGCGCGCATGATCCCGCCCTCGTTCATGGAAGGTGGCTCCCCCGCCAATTTCCTCGGCACCGACCAACTCGGCCGCGACTACTTCTCCCGGCTGATCTACGGCGCCCGCATCTCGATGCTGATCGGCCTGGCCACCGTCATCACCTCCGGCCTGATCGGCATCACCCTGGGCGTCATCGGCGGCTTCTTCGGCGGGCGGGTGGACGACGCGGTGATGTTCGCCATCACCTGCCGCCTGTCGATCCCGCTGATCCTCGTGGCCCTGGCCGTCGTCGGCCTGATCGGCTCGTCCCTCACCGTCGTCGTGATGACCCTCGGCCTGCTGCTCTGGGACCGCTTCGCCGTCGTCGCCCGCACCACCACCATGCAGGTCCGCAACCTCGACTACATCGCCGCCGCCTGGGCCGCCGGATGCTCGCGCTTCCATATCCTGACGCGCGAAGTCCTGCCCAACATCGTCCACCACCTCGTCGTCGTCGCCACCCTGGAAATGGCCCTGGCCATCCTCCTGGAAGCCGCCCTGTCCTTCCTCGGCCTCGGCGTCCCGCCCCCCCTGCCCTCCTGGGGCCTGATGATCGCCGAAGCCAAGGAATACATGTTCTTCTCGCCCTGGATCATCATGGTCCCTGGAATCTCCCTGTTCACCCTGGTCCTCGGCATCAACTTCATGGGCGACGGCCTGCGCGACATGCTCGGCGCTACACGCGATGTCTAGAGTGGCGATGCGGCAGGGAAGGCAGGAAGGCCAGGGCTCTGCCCTGGACCCGCTAGGGCCTGAGGCCCCAGCCCCCCATTCGTTAAGCGCCTTCGGCAAGGGGGGGCGTCCGGGCCCGCATCAAGGCCTCGATGCCCCCCGTTTCCGAAGGCGCTTATGGTTGAGGTCCAGGGTCTCGGACCCTGGTGGGGTCCGGGGCAACGCCCCGGCCTTCCTTACCTTCCCTGCCGCACCGCCGCGCCGAGGCTTCGCATGAGCGACATGTTGCTGGACGTGGCGGATTTGCGGGTTCGTTTCGGCAACGGGACCGAGGCGGTACGCGGCATTTCCTTGTCGGTGGCCCGCGGCGAGACGCATTGCCTGGTCGGCGAGTCCGGCTGCGGCAAGTCGGTAACATCGCTGGCGGTGATGAATTTACTGGCCCGCGGCGCGGTGCGCACAGCCGACGCGATTCGTTTCGAGGGCCGGGATATAGCGGGTTTGTCCGAGCGCGAGATGGGCAAGCTCCGCGGCGACGCGATGGCGATGATTTTCCAGGAACCGATGACCTCGCTGAACCCGGCCTACACGGTGGGGTCACAGATGGCCGAGGTGTTCGTGCGCCATCGTGGTGCCAGCAAGTCGGCGGCGCTCGAGCGGGCGGCATTCCTGCTCGGCCGGGTCGGCATCACCGCCCCGGGGATGCGCCTGGCGCAGTATCCGCACCAGTTGTCCGGCGGCCTGCGCCAGCGGGTGATGATCGCCATGGCGCTGATGTGCGAACCCCGCCTGCTGATCGCCGACGAGCCGACCACCGCGCTTGACGTCACCGTCCAGGCCCAGATCCTGCGCCTGTTGCAGGAGCTGCAGGGCGAGTTGGGCCTGGGCATCCTGCTCATCACTCACGACCTCGGCATTGTCGCGCGCATGGCCCACCGGGTCAGCGTGATGTATGCCGGCCGGGTGGTCGAAAGCGGGCCGGCCGCCGAAGTATTCGGCCAGCCAACCCACCCCTACACCCATGGCCTGCTGGCCTGCGTCCCGGTCCCCGGCAAGGTCCGACGAGGCGATCCCCTCGGCAGCATTCCCGGCACCGTGCCGAAGATCGGCCCAGGCTTCCAGGGCTGTGCCTTCCGCGAAAGATGCAGCCAGGCGATGCCGGTTTGCGCTACCGGCGCTGTCCCGCAACAGGAACGGCTGGACGGCCACCGCTACGAATGCCATCTCGCTGCCGGCTGGACGGCGGGGATCGCCGCATGACCCCCGCTATCGAAGTCCGCAACGTCGAAAAGATCTTCCGCCAGAGCACCGGCATGTTCTCCGCACCGCGCATGGTCCGCGCCGTCGACGGCGTGTCGTTCGCGGTGCCCCAGGGCGGCTGCTTCGGCATCGTCGGCGAATCCGGCTGCGGCAAATCCACCCTG
>CAMBRC010000180.1 GCA_945869965.1 Asaia bogorensis | reverse complement strand
CATAGAACTCCACTGTGAACATCCTTCCAGCCTCTCCATGCCCGTCATGGACATCAGAAAGGCCTAGCAGGACCGGTACACTTTGCCGCCGCCTTCAGGACGACCGCATCAACCGGTGAAGTGGTACACTTTGCAGCCGCTGTTTATAGTAGGCCGAGATTCAGCGGTCCCCATTTGCCGAAGGGTCGCACCTGTACGAGCGCCGACAGCGGACGGCCGCCTGCGTTCTGCGGCCCCTGTAAGGCAACGCCGGAAGGGATCAGCAAGGTCTTGCCGATGCGGTAGGTGCCGGGTTGCAAGTAGAGTGTGGCGCCCGCATGCAGCGTGGCCAGCACGGCGTTGATCCGGTCGGCCACGTCTTCGGCATCATCCGGAAGCACGCCACGCTCGGCCAAGATTACTGTTCCGGCAGGAATCGGATATGTAGGCGGGCGCCATTTCGCGTCTATCTGAGCCGCTGCCGTCGTCGTAGCAGTCAGAGCGATAAGCAGCAGTGCAAATCTGGAAAAAATGCGCATTGTTTGACCATGGCCAGTTGGTGCATCATAATTCGTACGCTCTTGGAATCAACATAACTTTGGCGACAGCGCGTTGAGCGGCTATGGATTGCACTTCTGGGATATTGCACGGTTGGGCCATGAGGCAGGTAGGTCATTGGCCCGGCAAGACGATCTCGTCTGCGGAATTGACCGGCCGGCTAGACGAATGGGCTAGGCGCGACAAAAGCATTTTCCTGTTTGATATCAAAGACGGTAAGGTTTTCGCTTCGACCGACCCCAGCGAGCGCGTAACGGGTGCCGATCCGGCAGCCAGAGCTTTAAATTATCTCGAATTCCTTCAGGATGTCGTCAAAAACTACTGCCCTGATTTGCATACAAAGATTGCTATTTATCTAGCCGATCGCGGTGTTCCCGACACGGATGTGCCGATATTTTCTTTCCAAAAGCCGCACGATAGCCACGCCTTGCTGATGCCCGATATCGATCTCCTTGTGGGTGGGTTCGATACGATTGCCGGGTTCCGCGACCCCTTCGCCTATATGGACAAGAGTTGCTCCGCGGCCTTCGCCGGCTCGACCACTGGTGCCATGATCAACGAGCAAACCGCCCTTGACATGAGCCTGCCGCGGCTGCGCTCGGCGATGTTCTTCCGCGACCATCCGGCGGTCGATTTCCGGCTACCGGCGATTGTCCAGGCCAACGCCGTCGCCGCGGAGATACTGCGAGGGAAAGGGATCGGCGACGGTGTTACAGTGCCGTGGAGGGATCAATGCAGACATCGCTTTCTCATCTCGATGGATGGTAACGGTGCCACAATGTTCGCGTGTCTTGTTGTGTCTACTAAGCAACAGCGTGCTGCTGAAATACGATTCGCCACATGAGTTGCACTACTTTGATGGAATGCGTCCTTGGCGCCACTATCTACCGGTGCAGCGCGATGAGGATGTGCTGAATTTCATCGAGATGGAACGCCGGCAGCCTGGGATGTTTGCCGATATTGCTCGGGCCGGGCGCAGTTTCGCGCTCGCTTTCCTGGCTAGGGATCCGGCGATGCGGTACACGGCGGAACTCCTTCAGCAATACGCTCGCATCGCAACGGACGCGCGCCAACGCGGGAGTCTGTCGTTCGTTGCTCATGTCGGCAATGTCGGTGACGTGTCCGCGCGTGAGGGCGTTGTTGATTCCGTGGGTGGCCGGATCGAAGGGTTCAGGGTGGTGCTGGCTGGCGACTTGAAGCCCAGCGACGTTATTGGCCGAGTGATCGTCGGCAGCCATGTCAGCCCACCGCAGTCCGCCGCCATTTATTGCGGCACGCGCGGCCAGGGCCGGGCGCTGCGTGGCTTCAGCCTCGCGCTCAGCGACGCCGCGCGGCTCCGTTATACGTTGCGCTACCGTGGCTGGTTCAGCGATGGCAGCATCATAGGCCCGTTCGGCGATGGAGAGCTCTGCCAGAGCATGGACGACGCACCGTTGCAGGCCATGGAAGTCATGATTTCACCGAGGCGCGAGTAGCGCGCGATCACATTGCCGTGCATCTGGCCAACCGCCGCCGGGTCATGGTATCGCCGCCTTCCCCGGTTTTTCAAGGAAGCTTGTTTTGAGCAGCACCGCCACGACCTCGCCGCGTTGCCTGGAGATCGGGCCGGGTCCGACGCCGCTGCCCGGCTTCGAATCGCTCAACATCGTCGATGACGGCTTCTCGGACGCCGTCTCCAACGCCTCCGGCAAACTGCCCTATCCCGACGGCAGCTTCGACCTGATCTATGCGTCGCACGTGCTGGAGCATATCCCCTGGTACCAGACCGTGGCCGCCCTGTCGGATTGGTGCCGCATCCTCAAGCCCGGCGGCATCGTCGAGATCTGGGTGCCGGACGGGCTGAAAATCGCCGAAGCCTTCGTGCAGTTCGAACGCACCGGCGTGGACAACAGCCACCGCGACGGCTGGTATCGTCTCAACCCCGAGCACGATCCCTGCCTGTGGATGGCCGGCCGCACCTTCTCCTACGGCGACGGCCTGGGCACGCCCGGCCACCCGAACTGGCACCTGGCGCTGTTCTCGCCGCGCTATCTGGCCAAGGCGATGGGCCAGGCCGGCTTCGTCAACCTCGAGCCGCTGCCAGGTAGCCGGGTGCGCGGGCATCACCATGGCTGGATTAACCTCGGCATGTCAGGGCAGAAGCCGCAGTAAGGCTGGGCTTCGCCCAGACCCACCAAGGGGCCAAGCCCCCTGGACCCTTAAATTATAAGGTCCAGGGGCTTGGCCGTCACGCACCAGCGTGCTTCGCACGACGCGGGTCTGGGCGGAGCCCAGCCTTGCTTACCTGCTGTAGTCCAGCCCTTTGTAGAACGTATTCTGGTACAGCATGTGCGGCCGCACCCCCTTCAGCGTCTTCAGGCTGGTGACATACATCGCCACGTTCATCACCGGCATCCACAGATGCTCGGCGGTGACGCGCTGCTGCGCCAGCCCATAGAACTTGGCCCGATCCGTATCGCTCAGCGCCGCCTTGCCCCGGCGCAGCAACTCGTCGGTCTCGCGGTCGTTCCAGTTCATCCGGTTGGGCGCGGGCATATTTTTGGAATCAAAATAGAAATTCAGCAGGTCACCGGCCGACATGTACGGAAACGTCACCGTCCAAAGTTCGTAATCCTGCTCGCTCATTTTTGAGAAGGCGATGGTGCTGTCGAAGCCCATGACCTGCCAGTCGATGCCGATGCGCCGCATATAGCCCTGGATCGCCTCGGTCACCCGGCCGAAATACGCCACCTGGGTGAAGTACACTTTGGGCGCCAGCCTAACCCCGTCCTTCATCCGAATGCCGTCTGGCCCCGGCCGCCAGCCCGCCTCGTCGAGCAATTGCTTGGCCCGCTCGGCATCCTCGCGGATCATCCCCTTGGTGGCGGGGTCGAAGTCCAGCGTGGCGTCGTCGATGAAGGTATAGGCCGGCGTGGCCTGGCCCAGCATGATACCCTTCACGATCTCGGCCCGGTTGATGGCAATGTTCATCGCCTCGCGCACCCGCCGGTCGCTCACCATCGGCCGGGTGGTCTTGTAGCCGTAGTACATCAACTGGAAGTTCGGCTTTGCCTCTTGCACGTTGAGGTTCGGCGCCGCCTTGACCTGCTGGATGAACTGCAACGGGATCTGGTGCGTCACGTCGAACTGGCCGGACATCATCGCCGCCACCCGGGCACTGTCCTCCGGCACGATCTTGATCGACATCCGCTCGAACTTCACCGGCCCCTTGTTGGCATACATCGACGGGCCCCAGCGATAGGCGTCGTGGCGCTTGAGCACCACCTCGGTGCGCGGCGTCCAGCTTTCGAAACACCACGGCCCGGTGCCGTCGATCGCCTGGGTGCCGTAATCCTTGCCGTGCTTCTCCACGCTGTCGCGGTTGTGGATCGCGGTGGTGAACGAGGCGAGGTTCAGCAACAGGTCGGCATTCGGTTCGGCCAGCTCGTATTCCAGCGTATGGGCATCGGTCGCGCGCAACGCCTTCACGCTGCCCAGCCGCCACGCCAGCGGCGCCCGCGTGGCGGGATCGCGCAGCCGCTCAAAGCTATAGACGACATCCGCCGCGGTGAACTTCTTGCCGCTGCAAAACTGCACGTCGTCGCGCAGCTGGAAGACATAGCGCAACCCGTCCGGACTGACCGTCCAGGATTTCGCCAGATAGGGGATCGGCGTCTTGCCGTCCCAGTCCAGCGCCACCAGCGTGTCCTGGAACATGTTGACGATGTCCGAGGTCGGCGACCAGGTGGTGCGCTGCCCGTCGTAATGCGGCGCATCGAGCGATTTCATCACCCGCAAGGTCTGTCCCGGCGATGTTTGCGCCGCCGCCGCCCCCATCAGGCCCAACGTAACGACCGCCGCCGTCCACAACATCCGCATGCCCGCTTCCCCCGATGGGTCCGACCGGTCTGCTGCCGGTTCGGCGTCCCTGAGCCGCGATCCTGTCAGAACGGCGCGGGCCAGGCGAAGCATTTTTTACGCGCCCCCGCCCCGGCGCAATCTCGCTGTGCCGGCTTAAGGAGTCGTTGAGAATTAACCGATGCGATCGACTTATAAAAAGAGGCGGGTTTGGCGGGATATGGTCGCCAGACCGAAGCAGTTATTTTTCCACGTGGCCTTAGGCGGCCCTCCACAGGAACGCCGACGCAGCGTCAGCGAAGTGATCGCCATAGGCGCAGGCCCTACCATCCCATAATGTGAAATGCCCCGTGTAGCCGACGTGGCCCGGCAGGTCGAAATGGATGATCCCGCTGGCGTGCAGAAAGGGGGTTTTGGGGAGCTCTGCTTTAGCACTCACCCTGGTCGCTGTTACCGCCGGCTTCCCATAGGTTCCGCGCAGATACGTGTTCAACACCCGCACCCGAAAGATGTACCACAGCCCGTCGCTGCCGGTGATCGTTTCCTTGGGGATATGTTTGGGGTTGCCCCGTTTCGGTAGACGGTTTGTCGGCTTGCGGGCTAGGCGTCGGTCACGGTGGATTGCATGTCTGCTTCGTAGGCCATTGGCGAACGATATCCCAGCGCCGAATGGAGCCGCACTGGATTGTACCAGCCTTCGATGTA
>CAMBRC010000179.1 GCA_945869965.1 Asaia bogorensis | reverse complement strand
CGAGGCCTTGATGAAGGCCTCGATGCCCCCCTTTGCCGGAGGCGCTTTACGGATGGGGGTCTGGGGCCTCAGGCCCCAGCGGGTCGAGGGCAGAGCCCTCGCCTTCCTTCCTCTACTTCCAGCGCGCCAGCCGCTCTGCCGCTGCTGCCATGTCGGCTTCGGGGCCGCAGTAGCTGAGGCGGAGGAAGTGGTGGCCGCGTTTTCGGTCGAAGTCGATGCCGGGGGATGCGGCGATTCCGGCTTCGGCGAGCATGCGGGCGCAGAATTTTTGTGAGTCGTTGGTTCGGTCGGAGATGTCGGCGTAGAGGTAGAAGGCGCCTTCGGCCGGGCTGATTTTCGGGAAGCCGGCGGCGGGCAGGGCGCGCAGCAGCAGGTCGCGGGAGCGGCGGTAGCGGGCGATATTGGCGTTGAGCTCCTCGGTGCAGTCGAAGGCGGCTTCGGCGGCGATCTGGGCGATATGGGGCGCGCTGATGAACATGTTCTGGGCCAGGCATTCGACCGGGCGGACCAGGTCGTCGGGCAGCACCAGCCAGCCGATACGCCAGCCGGTCATTGAGAAGTACTTCGAAAAACTATTCACCACGATGGCGCTGGGGCTGTAGGCGGCGGCGGTGGCGTGGGGGCGGTCGTAGGTCAGGCCGTGGTAGATTTCGTCGCTGATCAGCCGGACGCCGTTGACGTGACACCAGCGGGCGATGGCGGCGAGTTCGTCGGGTGCCAGCATGGTGCCGGCGGGGTTGCAGGGGCTGGCGACGATCAGGCCGTCCGGGCACGGGTCCATGGCTTCCAGAAGGGCGATGGTCGGCTGGAAGCGGGTTTCGGGGCCGGTGTCCAGCATCACCGGCGTCATGCCCAGGGCGGTCAGGATATTGACGTAGGGCGGGTAGAACGGGGTGGCCATGGCGACGCGGTCGCCGGGGTCGAAGGCGGCGAGGAAGGCGAGCGGGAAGGCACCGGACGCGCCGACGGTGACCGCGATGCGGGCGGCGGGTATATCGACGCCGTACCAGGCCCGGCCATGGGCTGCGATGCGGGCGCGCAGTGAGGGCAGGCCGAAGGCCTCAGTGTAGCCCATGGAGGCTCCCGCGGAGAGCGCGCGCTGGACCGCGGCGACCGCGCCGGCGGGCGCCCCGGTGCCAGGCTGGCCGACTTCCATGCGGATGACGTGCGGGGCGCCAGGCGGGAGCTGGGCTTGGCGGGCGTTGGCGGCGGTTATCACGTCCATGACGATGAACGGAGGGGCGGCGGCGCCTCGGCCGGTCTTCAGGGCCATTGGGTGAGTCCCTCAGGTAAGGAAGGTCTTCTTTTTGTGAACAAAAAGAAGCAAAAAAACTTTACTCAATAAGTAAGTGGATGAAAGTTTTTTGGTTCTTTTTTCAAAAAAGAACTGCTTTCTTAGTTTCCTCCGGCCGCCAGCCCATGGCCGCGCGGATCGGTGGCCCAGCTGCACTGCTCGGGACTGCCAGGCAGTTCGTTCGGGCAGATCATGACATTGGCACGGCCGGGTTCGGGCACCGGGTTTGGCAGGGCGCGGCGGGCGGCGAGGCTTTGTTGCAGTCCGACGGCAACGGCCATCGGCGCGCCGTCCTGGCCGGTGCCGGTCATGGCGCCCTTGAAAGTCACGTTGCTGCGGGTGCCGAAGACGATGGCGGCCGAGAGCAGCGGCGGGGTCATGGCGGTGGGCGAGGCGGCGAGAACCACGCCGGTCTGGGGCGCCACGCGGCCGGTGCCGAACAGGTTGTTCATGGTCAGCACGCAGGCGACCGCGTTGCCTTCGCGGTCGACGGTGAGGAAGCCGGTGGAGGCGGGCAGTGCGGGCAGGCTGCCGGCGGGGACATCGGTGGCGTCGAGCGCAGCCTGGGCGTTGCCGGCAAAGGCGCCGCGGCGCCAGGCGGCGGCGATGCCGGCAGCGCGCGCGGCGGCGGCGTCGGTGGCGGCGGGGTTGTTGGCCAGCACGCGGACCGCCTGGCCGGCGGCGATGCCACCGTCGGTGGGCAGGAACGAGGCAAAGTCGAAGCCGCCGAGCCGTAGCTTCGGCGCCGGCAGGTATTGCGGCAGGGCGGCACGCAGGGCTTCGGTCGTGATGCCGCCGCCGGCGCGCTGGCTTGCCTCGGCGAAGCGGCGGGCCAGGCCGCCCTGGTGCAGGTCGCCGATGCCGGCGATGCGGAGTTGGCCGAGGGTGCCGGCGAGGTCGGGTTGCAGCAGGGTGTCGCCCTCGGCGGGGCGGCGGCCGCCGGGCAGGAAGATGGCGGCAGTGTCGGGGTCGGCGCCCAATGGGCCGGCGACAACGTCGAGGTCGCGGGCGAAGGCGCGGCTGACCGGGGCGCCGAAGCGGGCGAGCTGTTCGGCGGGCACGATCAGCGATTCGAAGGGACGCTTGCCGTATCGGGCATGCAGGGCGAACAGGCCGCGCGCCATCATCGGCACCGCGGCGGGGCGATCTCCACTGGCACCTCCGGCGGGCGGCAGGAACATCACCGCCTCGGCGCCGAGCAGGGGCGAGGCCGGGGCGAAGGCGAGGCAGGCACCGCCGGCGCCGAGGCTGGCGCGCGACGGCAGGGTCACGGCCAAGGTAAAGCCGGCCGCGACGGCGGCGTCGGCGGCATTGCCACCGGCCGAGAGCACGGCACGGGCGGCCAAAGCTGCCTGCGGCTCGTCGGCGACCGCGGCACCGAGGAAGCCGCGCACGAAGCCGGCGGCACCTTCCTTTGGGCGGTCGGCGCCGGTGAGGCGGTCGGTCACGGAATCGATGGCGGAGCAGCCGCTTACGGCGAGGCTGACGGCAAGCAGGACGGCGGCGCTGCGGGCTGCTAGCATCGAGCCGATGTTTGGTGTTCGGCCATGCTGCCCCTGCCACCCGATGCTGCGACGCCGCGCTGTGCTGGGCGCGGCGCTGGGCGCGCCGGTGACGCTCACGGCTGCGGCCGTCTCCGCGCCAGCCGCGGCGCAGGGGGCGGCTGTTTCCGTGGTGATCATCCGCGACGCGGAAACCGAGACGCTGTTGCGCACCTTCGCCAACCCCTTGTTCCGTGCCTCAGGCATTGAACCAAATTCGGTCCGCATCATCCTGATCCGCGATGACGCTCTAAACGCCTTCGTCAGCACCGGCAACCGCCTGTTCATCAACACCGGGATCATCGCGCGTGCCGATTCGGCGCTGGAGGTGATCGGCGTGCTGGCGCACGAGGCCGGGCATATCCGCGGCGGGCACCTGGCGAGGCTGCCGGAGATGATGCGCGAGGCGATGATCAAGTCGATCGCCGCCATGCTGATCGGCATCGCCGCCAGCACCGTGGGGCGGACGGCGGATGCCGGGATGGGGGCGATCCTGGGCGGGCAGTCGCTGGCGCAGCGCGGGCTGATGAGTTTTACCCGCAGCATGGAGAATGGGGCGGACCAGTCGGCGCTGTATGCGCTGGACCGGGTCGGCTGGTCGGCGCGCGGGATGGTCAGCCTGTTTCGCCGGGTGCAGGACCAGGACGCGCTGGTGGACTCGTTGCAGGACCCCTATCTGCGGACCCATCCGCTGACGCGCGACCGGATCGAGGCGGTGGGCGCGCACATCGCCCGCAGTCCGAATTCGGACGCCAAGCTGCCGGCGGGGTTCGAGGCCGGGTTCCAGATGGTGCAGGCCAAGCTGCGCGGGTTTCTGGAGCCCAGTTCGGTCACGCTGCGGCGGCTGCGCGAGGACGATGTCTCGGCGCCGGCGCGCTATGCGCGCGGGATCGCGCTGTTCCGGCTGGGGCGTACCGACGAGGCGCTGAAGCTGATCGACGGGCTGCTGGGCGAAATGCCGACCAGTCCGTGGCTGCATGAGCTGAAGGGGCAAATCCTGTTCGAGGGCGGGCGCGGGGCGGCAGCCCTGGGGCCATATCGCGAGGCGGCTCGGCTGGCGCCGGAATTCGCGCCGCTGCGGGCCGCCCTGGCGCGGGCGATGATCGAGACCGGCGACCCCGCGCAGCTGCGCCAGGCGATCGGCCACCTGCAATCCGCCCTGGCGCGCGAGCATGACGACGCGGATTCGTGGCGCCGGCTGGGCATTGCCTGGGGCCGGCTGGGCGATCTGGGCCAGGCCGATCTATCTTTGGCGGAGGAGGCTTTGGTGCTAGGGGACATCCCGCGCGCCCGCGTCCTGGCGCGCCGTGCCGAGAAGCAGTTGCCGGCCGGGCCGTCGCGGCTGCGGGCGGTGGATATCGGCAATGCCGTCAGAAAAGAGAACCGCGAGGGCTTTTGAGCATGCGTCTTTTCCCGATCCTGCGCTGGCTGATGCTTTCGGTGGTGCTGTTGGCCGTTTCGCCGGCGCACGCGCAGCCCAACCCGCTCCAGCAATTGGGCAATTTCACCACCCAGCAGCGCCAGGAGATCATCGCGATCATCCGCGACGCCCTGCGCACCGATCCCAGCCTGCTGCGCGATGCCATCACCGCCCTGCAGGAGGATGAGGAGCGTCAAAAATCCAGCGCGGCCCGCGGGGCGATCGCCGAGTTGAACCAGGCATTGACCCGCGCGCCGGGCGACCCGGTGGCCGGCAATCCCGCCGGTGATGTCACCGTGGTCGAGTTCTACGACGTGCGTTGCCCGTATTGCCGGCGAATGTTGCCGGTGGTGGCCGAGCTGCTGCGGCGCGATCCCGGCGTGCGCTTCGTCTACAAGGATTTCCCGATCCTGGGCCCGGCCAGCACGCTGGCGGCGCGCGCGTTGCTGGCGGCGCACAAACAGGGTGGCTACCTGAAGATGCACACGGCGCTGATGACCGGAGCGCCCGCGCTGGACCAGGACGGGCTGCGCGCCGCCACCGGGCGAGCGGGGCTGGACTGGGAGCGGTTGCAGCGCGACATGAACGATCCTGAAATCGCGGCGCGGATCGCCGCCAACCTGGCCCTCGGCAAGCGGCTCGAGATCCAGGGCACACCAGCCTACATCATCGGCGACCAGGTGTTGCCGGGCGCGGTGGAAGTCGCCGACCTGCTGGCGGCGGTCGCGGTGGCGCGCCGCAGCCGGTAATGCCAACCATCGGAACGCTTGACTCATCCAGGCAAGCAAGGCTGGGCTCTGCCCAGACAGGCAAGCAAGGCTGGGCTCTGCCCAGACCTGCCAGGGGCCGAGCCCCTGGACCTCAACCCTATAAAAAATAATGGGGGTCTGGGGCCGTCGGCCCCAGC
>CAMBRC010000178.1 GCA_945869965.1 Asaia bogorensis | reverse complement strand
CTAGACGGGATAGCCCCCGGCGGCACCGCAATCCATTCCGGGAAGATCGCTGCCCATCAAGCGATCACCATGCCGGCAGGGTCGGGTTTGCGCAGGAAGCCAGACATCTCGGCGCGGTAGAACGGGTTCATCGTCGCCAAGCCGCCGTGTCCGGTCCAATAGTCCTCGCGCGCGATCCGCTATCGCCGCTGGCTGGCGCGCGATGGCGCAAGAGGATCCGGCAACGCGGAGCGATCCAGCTTGCCACCAACCGTCTGTGGCAATGCCTCTATCGGAATAAAAACCGACGGTATCATGTATTTCGGCAGGTGTGTTCGCGCAAATGCGCGCAACACCGCCGGCTCCACTACGGCATCTGGTGCGGCCACCAAGTATGCAACGAGGAAGGACACCCCCAGTTCGTCCGAAAAGCTTCGAACGGCCACTGCATCGATCGTGGGATGACGCAGCAGCACATGCTCAATCTCCTCCGGTGTGATACGGTGTGCCCGCAGTTTAATCTGGTTGTCCACCCGACCAAGAACTGTGAGAAGCCCAGTAGAATCGATGCGTCCGACGTCGCCAGTATGATAGTAGGTCGTCCCATCCTGGGGCGTGGCGCTGCCGAATATTTTCTGTGTCAGATCGGGCCGCTTCCAATACCCGGAACTCATAAATGGAGCGCGAACGGTAATTTCACCGATCTCGCCGATTGCCACGGGATCGCCATCGGCGTTGACAAGACGGACCTCGACCCCGGACGGCGGCCTTCCGGTTGGCACCACGGCGGAGTCTGGCAACGCACCGCGCACGGAATGCGATGCAATCTGGACGAATTCCGAACTGCCATAATTGTTCGTGGCCATGCCACCTTCAGGCATGAGGCGCACCGCCAAATTGATGTCACGTGCGGTGACGGGCTCGCCACTCAAGGTGATCCTGCGCAAATCGGCCAAGTGGCCACCGGGCAAGAGCGTCACTGACAGGGATCGCAGCATCGAAGGGAAACAGGACAGCACGGATACCCGATCCCGCCGCAATCGGCCCGCGATCGCGCGAAGCCCCTCACTCATTGCATCGACGATATGCAGGGCGGCTCCGGTCATCAACGTGCCAAGGATCACTGCGTGGGGGAAAAACATGAAGCAGCAAAGTCGATCGCCAGGTTGCAACTGCACGGTTTCCACAAACGCGAGGCCTTGGCCCAGGGCCGCACGGTTGTTGTGCAGCACCCCCTTCGGCGCGCCGGTGGAGCCTGACGTATATCGCAGATACGCCGGCGCGTCCGGCCCGGCGCATATGCCGGGATTATCGTCCCGTCCGAACAGATGGCATTGCGCGATGTCGAGTGTTGGCAGTTCCGCGTCGAAACGGCTGGCAAGGATCGGGTTGGTCACAACGCACCGCACGTCGGCATGCCCAACCAGATCGCGCAGCCCCTGATCATGCAGACGGGGATCAATCACCACATAGCCACGGCCGGACTTAAGTATGCCCAGCACTGCAATGATCCGGTCCACACAAGGCGGAAGGCACACGGCAACAAAGCCTGTCGCCAGCCCGAGCATTTCCTGCAACGTGAATGCCAATCGATTGGCCGCACGGTTCAGCTCGTCGAATGTCAGGCTGCGATCGCTACCGATCAGGGCGGCCTGCGACCCACGCAGCTCCGCCTGTTGCTCAATCAGGGTGACAACGCAGGGTTCAGCCCGTCTGGCGGTCGACAACACGGGCTGTCCCATTCGATCCCTCCCCCGTCAGGCGATCACCACGTCGGCAGGGTCGGGCTTGCGCAGGAAGCCGGACATCTCGGCGCTGTAGAAGGGGTTCATCGTCGCCGAGCGGCCGTGTTCGGTCCAATAGTAGTTGCGCGCGCGCGGATCGCTCCACGCCTTGGTGAGGTTGCGTTCGTCCACCAGGCGATTGTAGCGCCAGAACGCGTCCGCCTGGACCTCCATCGTGCCGCCGCCGCCCAGCACCAGCGTCTCCATGCACTGGAGCGCGTAAAGCGCGACCTTCTCGTGGAACGACGCCACGTTGAGGGCGCCGTTGGTGTTCGGCCCGTAGATCGACCAGAGATTGGGAAAGCCCGGCATCATGCAGCCAAGGTAGGCGCGCGCGCCATCCTTGGCCCACTGCGCCCCGAGCGTCTGCCCGCCGCGGCCGGTGATGGTCATGGGATAGAGGTATTCCGTGGCATGGAAGCCGGTGGCGTAGACGATCACATCGGCCTCGTGCAGCGAACCCTCCGTGGCCACGACGCCGCGAGGGTCGATGCGCTCGATCCCGTTGGTGACAAGCGTGACATTGTCGCGCAGCAAGGCATCAAGGACACAATATTCCGTGTCGACGACAACCGCGCGGGCCGACCAGACCGGGTGCGCCGGGGTCATCGTGGCCACCAGCGCGGGATCGCCAAGCTTGCGCTCCAGGAATGCGATGCTGACATCGCGGGCGCGCTTGTTGAGCGGGCCGCAGGCGAAGGGATCTTTGAAGTCCGGATCGATATGCGCGACGTGCGCAAGCCGGTCGAGCGTGCAGCTGCGGGCGCGCATGAAGTTGGTGTGAAACGGCAGGTTGCGGTCCAGCCAATTGACCTGCGGCGGGAATGGCGAGCGATAGCCGGGCACCGGAGACAGCCATTGCGGCGTCCGCTGGAACACGGTCACGTGGGCGGCCTCAAGGGCGAGTTCAGGGATCATCTGGTAGCCGGTGGCGCCGGTGCCGATCACTGCAACCCGCTTGCCTTTCATGTCGACGCCCTCCGGCCACCGCGCCGTGTGCCACGCGGCACCGGCGAAGGTTTCGGCGCCAGGGATGTTCGGGAGGTTCGGGCGGCTGAGAAAACCAACAGCGGTGATCACCGCGCGCGAGCGGATCGTGCGCGCACCGTCAGGCCCCACGATGTCGATCTGCCACTCGCAGGCCACCTCGTCCCAGGTCAGCGCCTTGACCTCGGTCTCGAACTGGATGTGCCGGCGCAGGTCGAAATGATCGGCGACCCAGTCGAAGTATTTCGAATTCTCGCGCCAGTCGCAGTACGGATTCGGATACGGGAAATCGACTCCGAAGATATGCGTGTAGGAGCGGCTGACCGTATCGACCCGCGCACCGGGATAGCGGTTCTCCCACCAGGTCCCGCCCACGCCGGTGTTCTTCTCCAGCACGGTAAACGCGAACCCGGCCGCGCGCAGTTGGAGTGCTGCGTTCAACCCGCCCATGCCGGCGCCGATGACGGTCACGGTAAACTCGGCCAGCCGTGCGGGATCGGGCGTCTCCCGCCAGCGCAGCGACCGCGCCGCCGGGTCGAGCGCCAGCTCCTCCAAATGATGTTGCAGGCTCTCGCCCTGCAGGGTCCGCCCCAGCATCAGGCCCAGGCTGTCCGCAAGCCGTTCGCGCGGGCCGATGGCGAGCATGCCCGCGCCGCTGTCGCGATAGGCTTTCAGGAACGCGGCGCCCTTGTGCCGGAGCAGAGTCACGTCCGCCTCGGTCGCCGGCGAAACGAGATCGACATAGCCGGCATGCACCGTCCTCACCGCCGTCGCCGCCACCGCGGGATCGCCGGTCAACTGGTAGAGCAAGCCACGCAAAACCATGGGATCGGCATGCGCGATCGCGTCCTCGATCACCGCATCGTCCGCGGCCCGCAGCTCCGGCCGTGCAGCCATCTCCAGCTTGGTCATGCCCCTAGGACTCCTCGGCATTGATTCTGTGGCGCGATTTGAACCGGCATGCCCCGAACGGGCCAGCCATCCCGCAGCCGGACAAACGATGGCCTGCCGGCTGGCATTCAACAACCCCATTTTGGGCGTTCGGCGGCCTTTACAGCGATGGCGTCAATCGCCGCAAGGCCGGCCAGTTCCCCTGCGGCGGCGTCGCTGGGGCGCTACAACGCGAACCATGACGAACTCACGCTGCCCGTCACGCCGCTCGCCAGATAAATCTGGATCGTCAGGTCTGCGATGGTGTCGTTGTTCACGTTGCCCTGGATCAGCGTCATGCCGCCATGGTCCTCGTAGCGGATCTGGCCGGGGGTGCCGGTGAACGGCGCCTGGCCGATGTAGCTGAAGGTATCGTGCGCCAGAGTGGCGGCAATCGCATCGATCAAGCACGGGACGATCAGGTCGCCCGCATCGGGGTTGAAATCCTCCAGCGTGGCGGTGTTCGCCGCCGCCGGGCCGATCGCGGCGGGAAGGAAGTAGAAATGGTCCTCGCCGCCAAGGCCGGAAACGCTGTCGAGGCCGCCGCCGAGGAAGAATCTGTCGCGCCCGCCGGTCCCGGTCAGGGTTTCGTTGGCCGCGGAGCTTGCGAACCCGCTGTTGTCGCTGACGCTCACGCCGAACCGAGCGCCATTGAAAAGCGTGGTGCCGCCGGTCGGCGATGTCAGCGGGATCATGAATGTCTCGTCGTTCTCACCCTGCGCATCAGCGATGACCGGGACCGTCATTGATTTGGCCGTCTCGCCCGGCGCGAATGTGACCGCCTGCGTGGCGGCGAGGATGCCGGTGCGGACGAGGGGGAAGGTGAACGGGGTGATCTCATCGTTCAGGATGATCCCGCCGGCCACGGCGATGGCGATGGTCACGCTGGGCGACGGGTTGGACAGGGTGACGGCGAAGCGGTTGTTGAGTTCGCCCACGGCATCGGCGGCGACATCGATGGTGATCACCCGGCTCTTTTCGCCGCCCGGGAACGTGACGGTGCCGGACGGCAGCACGCCGCCCTTGAAGTCGGCCGCATCGGCCGGCGCGGTGCCAATGCCGATCGCCCCGGCCGCCGCCCATTTGACGCTCTGCCCGGCCAGGCTGCCGCCGCTGCGGTCGACCTTGAAGGTGAACGGCGTGGTGCCGCCGGTGCCCTCCGGCTTGCTGGCCGAGACCGCGACGATGGCGACCGTCGCGTCGTCGCCGGTGATGATGCCGGTCGCCGACGCCGTGGTGATGGCAATCCCGGCCGTGGCGCCGGACAGGGTGACGCTGAACTGTTCGTCCGGTTCGACCGCGGCGTCGCCCGCCACGTGCACGGTGATGCTGGCCGTGGTCTGCAACGCGGCGAAGGACAGCGTGCCGGCGGGCAGCACGCCGCCGGCGAAATCCCCCGCATTGGCGGCGGCACCGCCGCTGCCGGCCGCCGCCCAGCCGACCGTCGCCGCCGGCAGCAGGGCGCCCGGGCGAGACACGGTGAAGACATAGGCGGTGCTGCCGGCATTGCCCTCGGCCTTGACCACGTT
>CAMBRC010000177.1 GCA_945869965.1 Asaia bogorensis | reverse complement strand
CACGACTCGGCTAGACTGCGAATCGGCGGGATAGGCTGATCCCCGAAAATCCGGTCCGCACCGGACTTCCCGCCGACTTTCACATGCGGATGCCCTGCGGAGGCACCATGCAGAAACGGAAGCGCGCGCCCGGGCGGCCGCCATTGGGCACCCCGAAGCAGCTCCTCCTCGCCATGGCGAGGCAGATGCTTGAGCACCGCGTGCCGCAATGGCGGGCGGCATGCACTGTCGCCACCTCGAGGGCGGGAGAGAGTTTCAGCAAGGCGCAATCGTTAGCCTCCGCCTCGCTCGTGCGCCGGCTGCATGAGGCGTTCAAGAAGCAGGCTCAATCGCTCCTGGCAGAAGCCGGCCGACAGATTGAATTCGAGCGGCGGCACGCGAAGGCCCGCGCTGAGATGGAGGCAGGATTGGCGCGGGGGGAGGTTCCGGCCTGGATGTCTGCCGGAACCTCCGCATTCTCACGCCTGCCGCCAGGAGTACGCGCAGCCATGGAGGCTGAGCAGAGAAGCATGCGTGTTGGGCTGGCCGCCTTTAGCGCGATGACAACACAAGAACGGGCAGTTGAGGAGGCAATGCGCCGGGCCTATGGCCCTACCTCCATCGCGCAATGGCTAAGAGAGGACGCCGCCCGCGCCAAAGTCATGGGCGATTGGCATCATTCCACCTTAATTTCATCAGTGCGCCCAAGGTAATCCCTCAGCGGACCGCCGCCGGCAGCGGGTTCTATGTGGCCTCCATCGTTGAACGTCCCGAGCACGTCACGGGAACAGATGGAGCGCCGAATGTCTCAGACCTTCCCCCACCGCTACGTCCCCATGCCCCGCGCTGGCGAACGCGTCCACGCCATGAGCCGCAGCGCGATCTATCTAGAGGCCGCCGCCGGGCGCATCGTGCTGAAGAAGTACGGCAAGAGCGTGTTGGTCGACGCCGATAGCGTCTTGGCCTTTGTCGAGAGCTTGCCCGACGCCACCATCAAACGCAGCGCCGCCTGAAACGCAAACCGCCCGGCCGGCTGGCCGAGCGGCGGAAGCGTAAGCGGGCGGTTGCACCCCGCATATACGATTCTGCGGCGAGGAATTCCAGCCCGGCCGGCACATTGGAGTGCCGCCACATGGCAAAAGCCTTCGACCTATCCACCCTCAGCGCGAACATCCGCCAAGAGGCTGACGACGCCGCTTCCTTTATCCGCGCCCGGTTCAACCGGGATGTTGCCGAAATCGGCGAACGGCTGACCGCGGTGAAAGCCGCGTTGCCGCATGGCGCATTCGGCCCATGGCTCGCCGCGAACCTCAGCATCACGTTCCGCACTGCGCAGCGATACATGCAGGCCGCGGAATTCCTGGGCGGCAAAAACGACATTGTGTCGCATTTGCCGCCCACGGTGGTCGCTGCGTTGAGCCGGCCCGATACTCCGGCGGAAATCGTCAGCCACGTGGTGAACGTGGCGGAGCGAGGCGAGCAACTGGACGTTCGCGGGGTCAAGAGCGACCTCCAGGCCGCGGCAAGAGCGCGAAGGATGCGCGAGAACGAGGAGAAGCGGGCGCGTCAACGCACACGGCGGAGGGCGGCGCGATGAACTGCCACCACCGCCGCGCCGACGCCGCAGAGTTGCGCAAGAGATGCACCATCCACGCCAAGGCCGCCGCCGTCGCACAGGTCATGCACTTTTTGGCCCGCCGCGCCGCCGATACCGCCACGGGGGCGACGCTCACGCACGCGGACGGTACCAGCACGTACATCAGCGCCGATGCTGCGCGCGCGATCTACGGCGCCGGGAAGCCGGAGGGCAGGGCATGAGCGCCGAAACGCCGGCCCTCGGCCCGGATGCCGAGATGACCGCCACATGGGCAGCCTTTGCGGCGCTGCGTGCGCTGGCACCCGAGGCGCAAGGACGCGCCCTGTCGTGGATTGAAAGCCGCCTGCGGTGCGAGGCCGAGCGGGCCGACCCGAAGCGCGGCTTCCGCGTGGTGCGCGGCGCCGAAGACATTCCGTTTTAAGGCGGCAGCATTGGCAGATTCCCTCATCCCCGCCGTCAACGCCCGCTTGGCCGAACGCATGGCCGACCTCTCGCGCGATCTGACCGGCACGGAACCGACCAGCACCAGCCGCACCGAGTTGCGCTTTCGCGGAAAGGGCTCGCTGGCGATCGTCATTGCTGGCCCAAAGCGCGGCGCCTGGCACGACCACGAAGCCGGCTGCGGTGGCGATGCCCTCGGCCTTGTCGCCCACCTTCGCCGCATCCCCATGCGGGACGCCCTGGCGTGGGCGGTGGGGTGGCTGGGCGAGGCGCCGCACCAGCAACACCAGCCGGTTATCGCCCGCCGTGTAGCGCCGTCAATGGCCCGCCCTGAGCCTGCCGACGATGCCCGCGCGGAATGGTCGCGGAACATGGCCCGCCGCATCTGGCGTGAGGCAGTGCCAGCGGCGGGCACGCTGGCGGAAGCCTACCTCGCCGCCCGCGGGCTGGTGCTGCCCGATTACCACCGCGACGATACGGCGCTGCGCTTCCACCCCGCCGCGTGGCGCAACTCGGCGAACGGACCGGCCGGACCGGCGATGGTGGCGCTGATGACCTCGCCCGAAGGCAACGAGCCGGTGGGCGCGCATCTGACCTATTTGCACCCCGATGGCGCCGGCAAGGCCGCCGGGCCGAGCGCCAAGGTGATGCTGGGCACCGTGGGCGTAATCCGCTTGGTCCCCGATCACGAAGTATCGCTTGGGCTTGGTTTGGCCGAAGGAATTGAAACCGCCTTGGCCACGATGCAGCGCACCGGCTGGCACCCGATCTGGGCCGCGACCTCGGCCGGTGCCATCGCGCGGTTTCCGTTGCTGGCCGGTATCGAGTGTTTGACCGTGTTCGCCGATAGCGACGAAGCCGGCATCGTCGCCGCGCGGGCATGTGCAGTGCGGTGGACAGAGGCAGGCCGCGAGGCTCGCATACTGCGCCCGCCTGCCGGCGATTGGGACGATGCAACCCGGCGGGCCGCCTGATGAACGCCCTCTCGCCCGAAGCCGCGCTTGCCGCCGCCGGGGCCATTCACGAACCGATTAAGCCGCCCCGGCTACAGGTTGTGACCGGCGCTGCGCTGATGGCCATGTCGCTGCCACCCCGGGAACTGGTGCTGGCGCCGTTCCTGCCGGCGAAGGGCTTGGCGATGTGCTACGGGCCGCGCGGGATCGGCAAAACACACCTGACGCTTGGCTGCGCCTTTGCCATCGCCAGCGGTGGGACGTTTCTGCGATTCACTGCGCCGAGGCCGCGCCGGGTGCTGGTGCTGGACGGTGAGATGCCGGCGAACACATTGCAGGAGCGGTTGCGCGCCATCGCCGCGACTGCGCCCACCAAGCCGCCCGAAGCCGGTTTCCTGCGCTTCCTCGCCGCCGACATGCAGAAGGAACGCGGGCTCGACCTGTCCAGCGAGGCCGATCAACTCGACCTTGAGCAAGTGCTGGACGGCGCCGAGGTGCTGATCGTGGATAATATTTCGACCCTGGTTTCTGGCGGAAAAGAGAACGAAGGCGAAAGCTGGCTGCCGGTGCAGCAATGGGCACTTGGTCAACGCCGCCGGGGCCGCAGCGTCCTGTTCATGCACCACGCCGGCAAAGGTGGACAGCAGCGCGGCACCAGCCGGCGGGAAGATGTGTTGGATTCGGTGCTCGCGCTCCGTACGCCCTCTGACTACGACCCGGCCGAGGGCGCGCGGTTCGAACTGCACTTCGAAAAATCGCGCGGCTTCCACGGTGACGACGCCAAGCCATTCGAGGCCAGCTTGAGCGGGGCAGAGTGGACAACCCGCGACTTGGCCCAAGCAGACATGATCCGGGTGGCGCAACTCACGGCCGAGGGCCTGAGCGTCCGAGACATTGCCGAGGAGTTGGGCTTTACCAAAAGCCGCGTGTCCCGCCTGCAAGTGAAGGCCAGGGAGGCGGGCGATGTGACCCGTGGCCCCGATGGCGAATAATGTTCCGGCCCCGGACTGTCCCACTGTCCCAACCCCATACACCGGGACAGCGGGACAGTTTGGCCCCGTAACTAATACCGCGCGGGACAGTGAGTGGGACACCAGCGGGACAGCCGCCCGGAAAGCCGCAGTCTACCGCCATTCTGAGCGGGACGCCTGGGGAGACATAATTTGGGACACTACCTATCTATTACGATGTGTCACTGTCCCACTGTCCCGTTCCCTGGGGGTGGGACAGTGGGACAGTTGGAGAGGCGCAGAAAACCGCCATTCCGCGTTGCCCTGCCGGCGCCCGCTGTCCCGCAGGCAAACTCGGCAAATTTGCCGAATATCCCACCGGCAAGAGCCTCTGCAAATTTGCAGAGGCTCCCATTCCCCCCGTCGCGCCCGTCGCCGCGCCGGAACCGGGACACATGCGACCGGAGCCTCGATATGACATTACACCCACAAGCCCAGGTTCACGCAGCCTGGGCCGCTACCTCCGATGCCGTGGCAACGCAGATGGCCCAAGCGGCACGGCAAAGCGGCGGCAGCCTACTCGCCACCGCCGCTGACCTGCACAAGCTGGGAACCGGTGAGGCATGGCCACGGTCAGCACTCGAGTTGCACCACATCACCCTGCCCGCCCTAGCTCGGAGTCCAGACACCGCCGGCTGCACCGTCCAGCGACTCGCCGATGGCCGATGGCACGTCCTGGCCGCAGCGGTGCCCGTAGCTTTGCCAGCCGCTGTAGCGCCCTTTGTAGCCCTGCCAGCCGGTGCACCACTACCGGCCGCTGCGGTGAAGCCGGTGCCCACGCCGACGCCGCCGACGCCGCCGGTCACTGCACTCACCGACGCCGAGTACGAACGCGTTCAGGCCGAAGCGCAGGCGGCCACCACGCGCGGCATCGAAGCCCGGCACGCCGCGGCTGCCGACCTGCACCGCGCCGCACAGCACCGCCGTAACCTGAAACTTATTGCAACGAAAGCACCCACGCCATGACCCTACGCTCCGTCCTGGGTTTGAGGCCCAAGGCCACCGACAGCGCCACGCTACGTGCCAGCCTGTCCGCCACCGAGGCCGCCCTGGCCCTGGTGCGGACTGTCGCTGCCGAGCTCGAGCAGCAACGCGGTGCGGTCCTGCTCGATGGCAGCCCAGCCGACGCCGAGATGCACGAATCGAAGTTACTCGGCGCTGTCACCGAAGCCGGCCGCTTAGCCTCAATGGCTGCCGTTCTGCCCGCCCGCATTGAAGCCGCCGAGGCGCGGGAGCACGGC
>CAMBRC010000176.1 GCA_945869965.1 Asaia bogorensis | reverse complement strand
GGGCGCGGGTCTCGGTCGTCCACATGCTCGGCCTCGCTGATCGATGCAAGGGAGTGAGTCACAGGTGGTTCGCGCCGGGCAAGCCAATCTTCCGGGCAACAAACAGAAGATTCAAATGACTCATAATCCTTCCGGACGGACACTTAGGGTGTTAATAATTACTGCGCCGCTTTTAATGGAAACTGGGGCTGGATCGCAAGCCAGAACATGCCTGGGCGGTGAGAAATTTTGAGACTGATCGGGGTTTTCCGCCCACCATGTGGCGCTGTCGCCACTCCCTGGAAGGCCCGGATGGCCGTCAGAGGGCGTTGGTTAAGCCGTATGCTATTATGATGACGGGTAATTAATTTTTAGGAGGATGCGGCGATACGGCGCTGGGTGTTCCGTTAATCTATATTCACAATCCCGCGAGGACTTGCCGGAAAAATATGCATTGTCGCATTGCGGTATCGGCAGCTCAAAGTGCCGAGGGCGAATCCACGCCGCGCACGCTTTGGGCCAGCACCACGCTTTGGGCCAGCACGCAGTCGGCGTCCGCACCGCGGATCAAGCCCATGCCTGCAAACGCAAAACGGGCCGCCCATTGGGCGGCCCGCTGCCAGGTCCGCGAGGACGAGAGATCAGCCCGCGCTGATTTCCGAGATGATATCTTGGACGAAGATATCCTGGCCCAGGGCGCCGCTTTCGAAGAAGTTGTAGGTGGCGCCGCTGCTGACGATGACCTGGGTGCCACCGATCGTGCCCATCGGGCTGCCGGCAGCGCCAGGGGCGAAATAGGTTACGGTGGCGCTGTCGTCGAAGTCGATCTGAAGCTTGTCCACACCGGTCAGGAAGTCGGCGATGAAGAACGTGCCACCCATCGTCGCGTTGCCGTCCACGTCGAGGTTGAAGTAGGTATTCGTCGAGGCCACACCCGGCGCCGCCTCGTTACGGCCGTCGACTTCTGCCGCACCCAGGCCGGAGAAGATGTAGGTGTTGCCGCCCTGGCCGCCGCCGAACACGGTGGTTTGGACGCTGTTGCCGACGATGAAGGTGTTCGGGCCGGTCGCGTCGCGGCCCCACAGGGTGGAGTTGCCGGCGCCGGCGATGATCCGCTGACCCGAGCCCAGGGCAGCCAGGAAGTCACCGTTGCCGCCGCCGGTGAGCGTGGCGGAGCCGGCCACGGTGCTGGTGAACATGACGTTATTGCCGGCGCTGCCGCCGGTGAAGACACCCTGGCCGTCGTTCACGGTGACCGAGCCGGTGCCGCCGAACAGGGTGACGCGGCCGCCATTGTCGGTGCCGGTCACGGTGCTTTGGGACAGGCCGCCGACCACGGTGACGTTGGCAGCACCTGGGTTGATGATCGCGCTGCCGTTGTCGTAGGAGACGAGGAACAGGCTGCCGCTGATGGCGTTGATCGTGGCCGGGATCGTGCTGGCACCCGCCGCGAGCACGGTGGCGTTGGCGCCGGCGGTTACGTTGATGGTGTTGCCGCCCGACTTGCCGGCCAAGTCAGCGGTCAGCACGGTGGCTTTGCCGGCAAGGTTGACGGTCGTGCTGGCGTCGCCGCTGGTTACGACGACGTGGGTGCCGCCGGTCGCGGTCAGGTTGGATTTGCCTTGGAAGTTCAGCAGCGCGTTGGTTCCGCTGCCAAAAAAGATTTCGGCGTTGGCCGAAAGGTTACCGTAGGTGAGGTCGGAATTGTCACTGGCGAACACGGTCGAGTTGGCGTTCTGTGGCCCGACCACGGTTGAATCCCCCGGCGCGTCCACCACGACCGAGATATACTGGGCGCTCAGCGCCCCGACATTGCCGGCGGTGGCGATGATGGCGCCGCCCAGCAGGTTATTCGGCGCCGGCAGGGTGCCGCTGCCCGACCAGATCTGCTGATCGACAATGCCGCTGGCAAAAATAGTATTGACCGAAGCGAATGCCACTTGCGCGGCTGCGGCATTCTCAGCCGAAGAGAGTGCGATAGTGACCGTGGCACCGCCGGCGCCTAAAACAGTTACATTTGCCATATTAGCGTTTATTCCTAGAGTTACCGTCGATCTCTAGGGACAATTCTAATGCAGTAAATCCGTAATGAAAGTCACGAAGTCTCTGAAACGGAGAGGTTTTGCGACGAACCGGCATTTTTGCCGCCTTGTAATGCTGTCGCCACTGCCCGGGAGGCCGCATGGCTATCAGGGGGGGGGCGTTAGTCCGGCCGCATATTATTGTGATCGCACGTAATTTATCTCCAGGCGTTCGCGGCGATGCGGCGCCGGGCGTTCTGTTCATCTTTAATCACGATCCCGCGAGGACCTGCCCAAAAACATTCATTGCGGCATCGGTGGCTCAGAGCGCCGAGGGCGAATCCACGCCGCGCACGCTCTGGGCCAGCACCCGGTCCGCATGGCGGGCGAAGCGCGAGGCCATGCGCAACAGGATCTGCCGGTCCTCGCCGTGGCAGACGCGGAACAGCCGCAGCAGCGCCAGCTCGGAGGCATCCTCGGCAGTGCCGCCGCCGCCGGGCGGGAAATTGCCGCGCAGCAGGTGCTCGGTGGAGACGCGCAGGACGTCGGCGATGCGGGTGAGGTTGACCCCCACCTGGCCGGCCCGGTCGGTCTCCCACTGCGCGACCGCGCTGCGGCTGACGCCGACGGCCAGCGCCAGCTCGGCCTGGGTCATGCCGGCCACCTGGCGGGCGGCGCGTATTCGCGCGCCTGCCCCGGCGGTGGGGTGTTCGGGAAGCCCGAGGGAGGTGGCGGTGGGTCGTCCGGTGTCGCTCATTCAGACGATATAGGACAAAATCGCTAACTGCGCAAGCTAACAATCATTGACAATTGTTAGGAACAATTCTAACAATCGCCGCGTGCCATCCCGCACCGGAGATCAAGACCATGCCCGCGCCCCTCGTCTGGACCGAACAGCGTGACCGGATTCTGTGCGCGCTGCGTGCCGAGGGCCGCAGCTGGGACACCATCGCCGCCATGCTGGGGATCAGCCGCTGGGCGGCGATCCAGCGCGGCCGGCTGGTCGGCGCGTTCAAGCCGGAGCCGCCGCCGCGCGATGATGACCCCGAAGCCGCCGCGGCCGGGCGCGAGGCGCTGCCCGCCGGACATCCCGCCAGCTGGGGCGCCATCACCGCCGGCACCTTGCTGGACGGCGAGGCCTATCCGTTCGCGCTGCTGGCCGAAACGCCTGAGCCCGGCCGGCTGGAGTGGGCGGCTTGAGCGGTCGGCACCGCCTGGACCCCACGGCGCAGCATCGCGCCGCGGCGCTGGCCGGGATGCTGGCGGCGCGCGGCCTGGTGGACGGGCCGAAGCTGTTGGACGCGATCGGCCGCATGGCGCGCGCCGCCGCACCGGGTTGCGACCGCTCGGGATTGGCGATGCGCCTCGCGCATGGCTTCGCCGATGCCCATGCCGCCACCGTGCTGGCGCGCGATGTCGCCGGGCGGCGGCTGGCGGCGGCGCTGTGGCCGCTGCTGGAGCGGCGCGCGCCGGCGGCGGCCTTGCTGGCGGCGGCGGAGGCGGCCGATCCCGATGGCGTGCTGTCGGACTCCGAGCGCCGAGCGCAGGTCGAGGCGGCGATCCGGCGCATATTGCGCGGCCAGCGACTGGGTGGGGGCGCGCGATGAACGCGGGCGCCGATGCCTGGGCGGCGTGGGAGCAGCATATCCGCCCGTCCGCACTCCCCCCCCAATCCTATGCAGCGGGCCTGGCCGCCGATCCCGCCGCCCTGCCGCCGCCCGCCACGATTCCGCCGCGCGAATGGCTGTACGGCAGCCGGCTGATCCGCCGCTTCGTCTCGGTGCTGGCGGCCCCGGGCGGCGTCGGCAAATCCGCACTCGCGCTGGGGCAGGCGCTGGCGCTGGCCACCGGGCGGCCGTTCCTGGGCGAGCGGGTGCATCACAGCGCGCCGGCCTGGGTGTTCAACCTGGAGGACCCGCTGGACGAGATGCATCGCCGGCTGGCCGCGTTGATGATGCTGCACGGCATTGCCGACGCCGAGGTGTCCGGGCGGCTGTTCCTCAACACCGGGCGGCTGCGCCGGCTGGTGATGGCGGAGCCGGACGGCGATGGCGGCATCGCGCTGCCGGACCAGGCGCCGATGATCGCCGCCGCGCGGGCTGGCGGGATCGGGCTGATCGTGGTGGATCCCTTTGTGAAGTCGCACCGGCTGGACGAGAATTCCAACGTCCATATGGATGCGGCCGCCACCGCCTGGGCCGAGGTTGCCGACCAGGCGGCCTGTGCCGTTTTGTTGGTGCATCACGTACGTAAGGGCGCCGCGGAGAGCGTTGACGCCACGCGCGGCGCCAAGGCGCTGACCGATGCCGCGCGCTCGGCCAGCCTGCTGGCGGCGATGACGGCCGAGGAGGCCGGCGCACTGGGCGTGCCGGAGCGCGAGCGCTGGCGCCATGTGCGGCTGGACGACGCCAAGGCCAACCTGGCGCCGCGGGCGGAGACGGCGAAGTGGTACCGGCTGGAATCGGTCAGCCTGGGCAACGGCTCGGTGCTGTACCCGCTGGGCGATGCCGTCGGCGCGATCGCGCCGTGGACGCCGCCTAGCCCGTTCCGCGACCTGTCGGGGCGGGATTGCAACCGGGCGTTGGACGCCATCGCCGCCGGGCATGAGGGCCACGCCTTCACCCGCCACCGCACCGGCCGCGCTGCGGGGCGTTGGGCCGGCGGGGTGCTGGAGCAGCTGTTCGGCTTCGCGCCGGACGAGGCGGCCCGCGTGCTGGCGATCTGGCTCAAGACCGGGCTGCTGGTGGAGGAGGAGTACCGCCACCCCGAGCAGCGCAAGGCGCGGCTGGGGCTGAAGGTGGTCGATGCCAAGCGGCCGACGGTTGCACACAAGAAAGAGGAGAACGGCGATGCTGAATGACCGGAATGGCGCACTTAACGGCGCAGTTGGCGGACAGCCGGGGCCGGCCGCGCCGATCGCGCCATTCCCCCCGATGAAATCGGGGGGGAATGGCGTCGCCGGGCGGGCGCAGGTGCGCTTCCCGTCCCCCGGCAACGGCGCGCGCAATGGCGCGGCCAATGGCGCGCGGCTGGATGCCGACGAAGTCATCGCGCGGCTGGAAGAAGCGGGCGAAACCCTGCTGTGCCTGCCGGCCGGTGGCTATACCACCGCCCTGCGCACCAGCACCTGGACCGTCCTGCAGGAAGCCGCCGAAGCCTATGGCCGCGAAGGCGCCGGTGTGCGACTGCGCCCGCCAGTGCCCAGTGCGGCGAAAATCACCCGCATGGACCAGGTGCTGGGCTGGCTCAGCCTGATCCCGGATGACCGCTACGTGCTGCGCCGAATCGTCGCCTGCCGGATGCTGGTCAGCCCGACCACCGGACGGCACCTCTATCCGTGGCGCCGACTCGGCACCCTGCTGGGCGCCGACCATAAGGCAGTGCAACGCTGGCATGGGCAGGGGATCGCGCTGCTGGTGCGGGGGCTGGAAGGG
>CAMBRC010000175.1 GCA_945869965.1 Asaia bogorensis | reverse complement strand
TGTCAGCGCCGGCACCTCCGCGGCGCAGCGGGCCTGCGCAAAGGGGCAGCGCGTGCGAAAGCGGCACCCGCTCGGCGGGTTGATCGGCGAGGGCACCTCGCCCTCGATCGCCACCGTGTCGCGCCCGCCGCGCGGCAGGTCGGTTGCCTGCGCGGCGCGCAGCAGGGCGCGGGTGTAGGGATGCAGCGGTCGGCGATAGAGCTGCGCGGCATCGGCCAGTTCCACCATCCGGCCCAGATACATCACCCCCACGCGATCCGACATGAACTCGACCACCGCGAGGTCGTGCGCGATGAACAGGTAGGTGAGGCCCAGCTCCTCCTGCAGGTCGCGCAGCAAGTTCAGCACCTGTGCGCGGATCGACACGTCCAGCGCCGAAACCGGCTCGTCCAACACCATGAACTTCGGCCGCACCGAGATGGCCCGCGCGATCGCCAGGCGCTGGCGCATGCCGCCGCTGAACTCGTGCGGATACTGATCCACCGCGCGCGTCGGCAGCCCCACAATGCGCAGCAGCTCCTGCACCTGCTCGCGCAACGCCGCCCCGCGCACCCCGTGCTGCACGGTCAGCGGCTCGCCCACCACGTCGAGCACCCGGTGGCGCGGGTTGAGCGCGCCGTAGGGGTCCTGGAACACGGCCTGCACGTCACGCCGGAAGGCACGCTCGGTGCCGCGGGCCAGGGGGGAGAGGCTGTGGCCGGCCACATCGAGGCGCCCGCCGGTCAGCGGCTCCAGGTAGAGCAGCAGCTTGCCGATCGTGGTCTTGCCGCAGCCGGATTCGCCCACCAGCCCGAACGTCTCGCCCGCGCCGACGGTGAAGCCGACATCGTCCACCGCATGCACCACGCGCTTCTCGGCGAAGGGCCGGCGCGACAGCGGGAAGTGCTTCACCAGCCCCTCGGCGGTGACCATCGGCGGCGCCTTCATGCGGGCGCCCCCCGCTGCGCGGGGTCGTGCAGCCAGCAGCGCGCGGTGCGGTTGGGCCCGGTGTCGAAGGGCGGCGGATAGGCCTCGGTGCAGCGCGCCATCGCCTGCGGGCAGCGCGGCGCGAAGGCGCAGCCGGGCGGCAGGCTGGCGAGGTCCGGGATCTGCCCGTCGATCGCCGTCAGCCTCCGGTTGGTCTGCCCGATGCGCGGGATCGAGGCGAGCAGCGCGCGCGTGTAGGGGTGCTGCGGCTCGGTGAAGATCGTCTCGGTCTCGCCCGTCTCCACCCCGCGCCCGGCATACATGATCACCACTCGGTCGGTCAGCCGCCGCACGATGCCGAGGTCGTGGGTGACGAGGATGATCGCCGTGCCCAGTGTCGCGCGGATCTCGGCCAGCAGGCGCAGGATCTGCTCCTGGATCGTCACGTCCAGCGCCGTCGTCGGCTCGTCCGCCAGCAACAGGCCGGGCTTGAGCGCGGTGGCCATGGCCGTCAGCATGCGCTGCTTCATCCCGCCACTCATCTGGTGCGGATAGCTGGCAAGCCGCTCGGTGGGCGAGGGGATGTGCACCAGGCGCAGCATCTCCAGCGCCCGAGCGCCGCGTTCGGCGGCCGACATGGCCGAGTTGTACTGCAGCACCTCGTCGAACTGGCTGCCGACGGTGAACAGCGGGTCCATCGCCGTCATCGGGTTCTGCAGCACCATGGTGATCTCGCGCCCGCGCAGCGCGCGCATCTCGGACGCCGTCTTGGTCAGCAGCTCCTCGCCGCGGTAGCGGATGCTGCCGGTCACCACCGCGTTGTCCGGCAGTAGGCGGGTCAGCGCCGAGCACAGTGTGGACTTGCCGCAGCCGGATTCGCCAACCACGCCCAGGATCTCGCCTGGGGCGAGGCGAAAGCTCACGCCGTCCACCGCCGGCACATCCCCGCGCCGCGCGCGGAATCGCACGCTGAGGTTCTCCACCTCCAGGACGGGCACGGGGGCTGCGGCTGCGGTCATGGCTCAGTCCCTCGCCTGGCGCGGGTCCAGCCGGTCGCGCAGCCAATCGCCGAAGATGTTGAGGCTGAGCACCGCGAGCAGGATGGCCAGCCCCGGCATCACCGTCAGCCACCACGCCACCGTGGTGTAGGCCCGCCCGTCCGACAGCATCAGCCCCCAGGAGATATCCGGCGGCTGTACCCCGAGCCCCAGGAATGACAGTGAGCTCTCCAGGATGATCACCCGCCCGAGATCAAGCGTGGCCAGCACGATGATGCTGTTGGTCACGTTGGGCAGTATATGCTTGATACCGATGCGCCAGCGCGGCTGGCCTGCCACGCGCGCCAGCGCCACGTAGTCCCGGCTCTTCACGCTCAGCACCTCACCGCGCACCAGCCGCGCATAGCGCGCCCAGTTGGTGATGCCCATCACGATGATGATGTTCGTCACACTCGGCCCCAGCGCGGCCACGAAGCCGAGCGCCATCAGGATGAACGGCATGGCCAGGAACGCATCGACGATACGCATGATCAGGCTGTCGAGCGCGCCCCCCACATATCCGGCGATGAGCCCCAGCAGCACGCCGACGGTGCCGGCCAGGGCGATGGCGAACAGCGAGATGATCAGCGACAGCCGCGCGCCGTAGATGATGCGCGAGAGGATGTCCCGTCCCAGATTGTCGCCGCCCAGCAGGTTGGAAATGCTCCCCTCCGCCTCCCAGAACGGCGGGGCCAGCGAGGCGAGGAAGTTCTGCTCGGCCGGGTCATGCGGCACTATCCATGGCGCGAACACCGCCGCCAGCACGAACAGCGCCACCAGCCCCGTCGCCAGCACCGGCGCCCCGCGCATACCTTCGCGCAGCCGCCCCGTCCAGGCGCGCGCGAACGCCGATGCGCCGCTCAATACCGGATCCTCGGATCGAGCCAGCTGTAAAGCAGGTCGACCACCAAATTGAGCAGCAGGATGAACATCGCGGTCACCATCACAGCCGTCTGCACCACCGGATAGTCGCGCGCGTTGATCGCGTCCACCACGATCAGCCCCACGCCTGGCCAGGCGAACACCGTCTCGGTCACCACCGCGCCGGACAGCAGCACGCCGAACTGCAAGGCCATGTAGGTCACGATCGGGATTGCCGCGTTGCGCAGCGCGTGCTTCAGCACCACGACCCGCTCCGGCAGGCCGGACAGCCGCTCGAAGCGCACGAAATCGCTCTGCATCGCCTCCAGCATCGCGGAGCGCGTCAGCCGCGCGATCGCCGCCGCCGAGAACCAACCGAGCGTGACCGCCGGCAGGATGATGTTCTCCACCCCGCCCCGCCCAGAGGTGGGCAGCCAGCCGAGATGCACGGCGAACACCAGCATCAGGATCAGCCCGAGCCAGAAGGTCGGCATCGCCTGTCCCAGGGTTGCGAACCAGCGTGCCAGCGTGTCCACCCAGGTGCCGCGCCGTATCGCCGCCAGGATGCCGATCGGCAGCGCGATCAGGATAGCGAACAGCATCGACACGAAAGCGAGTTGCAAGGTCGCCGGCAGCCGGTCCAGCACGATGCCCAGCGCCGGCTCGCGGTAGCGGAAGGACTGCCCCATGTCGCCCTCCAGCACCTTGCGCACGAAGGTGAAATACTGGAGGTGCAGCGGCTGGTCGAGGCCGAGCTGCGTACGGAAGAAGTCGCGGTCCTCCTGCGTCGACTCGGTCGGCAGCAGTAGGATCGTGGGATCGCCGGTCACGCGCGCGAGGCTGAACACGATCATGCTGACGAAGATCGCCGTCACAACCGTCTGGCCCAGCCGCCGCAGCACGTAATACGCCATGTCGGCTCGTTCCGACCGGCCCGGATCAGTCCTTCTCGATCTCCCAGAACACCGGCCAGGAGACGTTGGCGCGCGGCGTCCAGCGGATGTTGTTGCGCGTCGCGTAGATCTCGTTGGTCGTCCACAGGATGATGTAGGGCGGGTTCTCGTAGATATGCGTGAAGGTCTTGCGCAGATGCGCCAGCCGCTCCTGCGGGTTCACGATCGCGTTGGCCGAGCCGATCAGCGAGTCGAGCGCCGGGTCGGAATGCCACGAAAGCGAGCCACCGGTGCGCATCGCGCGGGGCAGCCGCCCCATCGGGTCGTTGTTGTAGTCGGTCCAGTTCTGCCAGTGGATGTCGTAGCTGTTGTACTCGCGCGCGGTGATGCGCGCGAGCCAGGCGCCGTATTCCAGGAACTCCATGGAGGTCTTCACCCCCACCTGGTTCAGGTAGAACGACACCGCCTCGGCCACCTCCTTGCTCTGCGCCGCGCGACCCGGCGTCTGGCCCCAGAATTTGTAGGTGCGGGAGAAGTCGAACTTCGCCTCCTCCAGCATCGCCCGCGCCTTCTTCGGGTCGAACGGGTACGGATCGCGGTCGATGTCGCAGCCCGTGATGTCCTTGTGGCAGGGTGCCGCCGAGATCGTCGCGTAGCCAAACATCACCCGGCTGATCAGCGTGCGCTTGTCGATGGCATGGTTCAGCGCTTGGCGCACCTTCGGGTCCTTGAACTGCCCGTGCTCGGCGCGGGTGTTCAGCAGGATGAAGATGTTTTGGAAGCTGGGCGCCACGATCACCTTGATGTTGCGGTCGGCCTCCAGTTGCTTGGCCACCTGCGGCGGCACGTTCACGATCGCGTCCACCTCGCCGGCGCGCAGCTGCGCAATGCGCGTCTGCGGATCCGACACCACCCGCATCACCAGTCGGTCGATCTTCGGCTTCTTGCCCCAGTGGTCGGCGAAGGCGGCCAGCTCGATCTGCTCCTTGATCCGCCGCGACACGAAGCTGTACGGCCCGGTACCCACCGGCGCGCGCCCGAAGCCCTCGTCGCCCATCTTCTCCAGCGTCGTCTTATCGACGATGTAGAAATACTCGCCCAGGTTCTCCAGGATCGAAGCGTCCGGCTTGGCGAGCCGCAGCTGCACCGTCAGGTCGTCGACAATCTCCGCCGCCTCGATGTTGCGCGTCAGGATCGCCGCCCGCGGATTGCGCGTCTCCGGCGAATTGGCGCGCAGCAGCGAGAACACGACGTCCTCGGCGGTGAACGCCTCGCCGTTGTGGAATTTCACCCCCGGGCGCAGCTTGAAAGTGTAGGTCTTGCCGTCCGCGCTTACCTCGTGGCTCAGCGCCAACTCCGGCGCCAGCTTGCCCGCGTTGTCGTGGCCGTAAAGCCCCTCGAAGGTGTGGTTGAAGAACTGGTAGTCGCCGCCGCCCGAGATCTTGTGCGGGTCGATGCTGGTCGGGTCGATGCCCACCGCCACCGTAACCGTCTTCTGCGCAGTTGCCGTTCCACTGGCCAAGCCCATCATCAGAACAGCCATCGACACGCTTCTCGCCAGTGCGCGCATGTTGTGCTTCCCACCTTGTCGGATTTTGACGCTATGCTACCTGACGGGTCTCGTTTAGCAACCTGCAATGTGGCCGCGGGTGCGATCCAAAGTTGTGCGGCTAAGCGGCTTCCTTCATTGATGCTTCTGGCTGATTGAGATTGGCGGGTGTGCGCAGGTTCCCCACAGCGCTAATTATCGACGTCAATCGGTCGCGAAATCCAAGATGGGATTGAAAAAAGCCAAAAACGCTTCGTCGCTGAGTTTCACTGTCGCCATGGGCCGGATTCCCTCGGTTGCCGAATCGTCAGCTTATACCCCCCCCCACAACATTGAATCGCACCCTAGTGGATATAATCTGACAGTTACATCCGATTCAGGATTCACTTGGATGACTGCGCATGCGAGTCTCTCGGATGCGCAAGATCACCACGATCGACCTCACCGAAGCTGACCGTCAGGTCCTGACCGCCATCGTGGCGGATCGCAACA
>CAMBRC010000174.1 GCA_945869965.1 Asaia bogorensis | reverse complement strand
GCTGGGGCCGACGGCCCCAGACCCCCATTATTTTTTATAGGGTTGAGGTCCAGGGGCTCGGCCCCTGGCAGGTCTGGGCAGAGCCCAGCCTTGCTTGCCTGTCTGGGCAGAGCCCAGCCTTGCTTGCCTGGATGAGTCAAGCGTTCCGACGGTTGGTATCAGACCCGCTCCAGCAGCAGCCGGGTGATGCCGTCGGCGCCGGTTTCCTCGCTCAGCACTTTGTGCCCGTGCTCGCGCGTGCTGCGCGGCACGTTGCGGCGCGGCTCCTCGCCTTTCAGCAGCACCAGCAATGTCTGTCCGGCCGTCATCCGGTCCAGCGCCAAGCGCGTGCGCACGAAGGTCATGGGACAGAGGTCGCGGGTGATGTCCAGCGTCCGGTCGGCGGCGGCGGGCGGGGCGGTGTTCATCGTGGCGCAGGCCAATCGGTTGTGGCGTGCAGATATATGCCCGACACCTCCTGACCGGAAGAGCGCGCGCCGCCCTCGGGCACATGGACACGAGGCGCCCCGATCGGCTACGCACAGCGTCGTGGATGGCGGCGGGCGGCCGGGAATCCGGGTGGCCGCCGGGCACGGGAGATTGGATGGAAAGCCGCATCGAGCGTCTTTGCGTTGAGCGCGGCCTGAAGATGACCGGACAACGCCGGGTGATCGCCCGCGTCCTGTCCGACGCCGACGATCATCCCGATGTCGAGGAGCTGTACCGCCGCGCGGTGGCGCTGGACGCACGCATCTCGATCGCCACGGTCTATCGCACCGTTCGCCTGCTGGAAGAGCGCGGTATCCTGGAGCGCCGCGATTTCGGCGGCGGCCGGGCGCGCTATGAACCGACCGAGCATGGCCACCACTACCATCTGATCGACGTCGAATCCGGCCGGGTGATCGAATTCGAGGACGCAGCCCACGAGCGCGTGCTGGCCGACATCGCCAAGCGCCTCGGCTTCGACCTGGTGTCCCACCGGCTGGAGCTGTTCGGGCGGCGCCGCGCCAAAACCGATAGCGATCCGACATGAGCCCGGTGGCCGACCCGGATGCCGGCTTTGGCGAGCTGCGCAGCGGCAACCTCGGCGTGCGCATCGCCACCACCGCGGCCGAGATCGATGCCGCCCAGGCGCTGCGCTACCGTGTCTTCTACGACGAGATGGGCGCCCATGCCGACGCCGCCACCGCCGCCAGCCGGCGCGATCG
Organism: Asaia bogorensis; assembly: GCA_945869965.1. GTDB lineage: Bacteria > Pseudomonadota > Alphaproteobacteria > Acetobacterales > Acetobacteraceae > CAMDGX01. The sequence continues at coordinate 4,610 of CAMBRC010000174.1, read as the reverse complement.
CGACCGCTTCGACGCCGTCGCCGACCACCTCCTGGTCGTCGACCACGCCCTCGGCGAGGGACCGGAAAGCGTGGTCGGCACCTATCGCCTGATCCGCAGCGAGGCAGCCGCCCGCGCCGGCGGGTTCTATTCCGCCGACGAATATGACCTGTCGGCGATCCTGGCCTTTCCCGGCCGGGTGATGGAGCTCGGCCGCTCGTGCGTTGGGCCCGAACACCGCAGCCGGGCGGCGATGCAGCTGCTGTGGCGCGGCATCGCCGCCTATATCTCCAAGCACGACGTCGCCGTGATGTTCGGCTGCGCCAGCCTGCACGGCACCGATCCGGACGCCCTGGCCACCGAGCTGACCTACCTGCACACCCATCACCTGGCGCCCCCCGAAGTCTGCCCCCGCGCCGTGCCGTCGCGCTATGTCGAGATGCGGCGGATGGACCCCGCGACCCTGGTGCCGCGGCGGGCGCTGGCTGCCTTGCCGCCGCTGATCAAGGGCTATCTGCGCCTGGGCGGGTTTGTTGGCGATGGCGCGGTGATCGACACCCAGTTCAACACCGTGGACGTCGCCATCGTGGTGAAGACCGACCTGTTGACCGAAAAATACGTGCGCCACTACGAACGCACCGCCAAGGAAGCCGGCCCGTGAGCCGGTTTGAGGTGATCATGACCTCGCCACGCCTGGCCGAACCGGCGGTGGCGGTGCTGGAGGCCGCCGGCTGCCGCATCCATTACATGGCGCCCTATCCCACCGCCGGAGCCGTGGCCGCGCTGACCGGCGAAATTCAGGCGCACGCGATCCTGACCCGGCAGGGCCCGGTGAACGCCGCTGCAATGGATGCCTCCGCCCGGCTGCGGATCGTCGCGCGCCACGGTGTCGGCGTGGACGATGTCGACCTGGCTGCGGCAAAGGCGCGCGGCATCATGGTGGCCCGCGCCCCGGGCTCGAACACCCGCGCGGTGGCCGAACACACGCTGGCGATGATCCTGGCGATGGCCAAGGATTTTCGCGCCCTCGGCACCTCGATCGGCGCCGGCAACTGGCGCGGCGCCACCACCAAGGTACGCGATATCAACGGCATGGGCCTGGGCCTGCTCGGCTTCGGCGCCATCGCCCGCGATGTCGCCCTGCTGGCGCAGCCCTTCGGCTTCAGGATCATGGCGCTCGGCCGGCCCGGCCGGACCGAAACCCTGCCGCCGGGCATCGTCCAGGCACCCGACCTGGAAACCCTGCTGCGCCACAGCGACGTACTGTCGGTCCACTGCCCCTACTCGCCGCAAACCCATCACATCATCAACACCGCGGCCCTGGCCGCCATGCCGGCCGGCAGCTACCTGGTCAACACCGCCCGCGGCGGCATCGTCGACGAAGCAGCACTCGCCGCTGCCCTGGATAGCGGCCACCTCGCCGGCGCGGGGCTCGACGTTTTCGAAACCGAACCCCCGCCCGCCAGCCACCCGCTGCGCCAGCATCCGCGCGCGCTGATCACGCCGCATGTCTCGGGTGTGACCGATGGCTCGCTGGTCAACATGGGCCTGATGGCCGCCGAATGCATCGCCGCCCACCTGACCGGCGCCCCGGTGCCGGCCGAACGCATCGTGGTCGCAGGGTAGGGCGCGGGTTGGTTCTGCGGGCGATGGCGTGGGGAGCGTTGGCGGCATTGGCGTTGCCGCCGGTGCATGCAATTCCGGTGTTGTGGCTGGTGGTTCCGGTGTTGCTGGGGCTGGTGGGGGCGCAGCCTGGGCGATGGGGGGCGTTTCGGGTCGGGTTCTGGTTTGGCTTCGGGCATCACCTGGTGGGGTTGTACTGGATCACCGAGGCGATCCTGATCGAAGCGGCGCGGTATTGGTGGCTGGTGCCGTTGGCGGTGCCGGCACTGTCGGCAGTGATGGCGGTGTTCATTGCGGGTGCCTGCGCGGTGGCGCGGTGGCTTCCGGCCGGGTGGGCGCGGGTGGCCGGGCTGGTGGGGGCCTGGGGGGTGGCGGAGCTGGCGCGGCAGTTCGTGGCGACCGGGTTTCCGTGGAATCCTTGGGGCAGCGTGTGGGCGGTGCCAGGGGTTGTGGGCGACGTGATGCTGCAACCGGCGGCATTTGTGGGGGTGCATGGGTTGACCTTGGCCACGTTGGCTTTGGCGGCCACGCCGGCGTTGGGGCGGCGGGCGGTGGCCGGCGGGTTGGTGGTGCTGGTGGCGTGGGCCGGGTTTGGGGTTTGGCGGTTGGGGGGGGAGGCCGGGGCGGCGCCGGGGGTGAGCGTGGTGCTGGTGCAGGGGAATGTGGAGCAGGGGCAGAAATGGGATCGCGGGCTGATGGCGGCGATCTTTGAGCGCTACCTGACGCTGACGCAGGGGGCGGTGGGGGCGGTCCAGGGCAATGCCGTGGTGGTTTGGCCGGAGACGGCCAGTCCGTATCTGTTGGATCGGGATGCCACGGCGCGGGCGATGATTGCCCAAGCGGGGCAGCGGGGAGATGGGGGGGTGCCGGCGCTGATCGGGTCGGTGCGGTTCGATGAGGCGCGGCGGCCGTATAATAGTCTTGTGGCGCTGGATGGGGCGGGGGTGCCGGTGGCGATCTATGACAAGTGGCATTTGGTGCCGTTTGGCGAGTATCAGCCGAAGTGGTTGCCGTTGCCGGTGGAGTTCGGGCCGAGCGGGTTTGCGGCGGGGCCGGGGCCGCGGACGTTGCGGGTGCCGGGGGTGCCGCCGGTGGGGCCGTTGATCTGTTACGAGGTGATCTTTTCCGGGGTGGTGGTGGATCGGGCGGACCGGCCGGCTTGGCTGGTGACGGTGACCAATGATGCCTGGTTCGGCAACTCGACCGGGCCGCGGCAGCACCTGGCGGCGGCGCGGCTGCGGGCGGTGGAGGAAGGGTTGCCGATCATGCGGGCGGCGAATACCGGGATTTCGGCGGGGTATGATGCGTTTGGGCGGGAGCTTGGGCGGATCGGGATGGGGGTCAGCGGGACCTTGGTACTGGCGCTGCCGGGGGCGTTGGGGCCGACGATTTTTGCCCGGTTTGGGTTGTTGATGCCGGTGGGGTTGACGGTGCTTGCGTTGGGCCTGGGCGGGTGGGGTTGGCTTCGATCACGACGTCTTGAAGTCTCATAGGGCGAGACAAAGCCGCGGGTGGTTCATCATTTGTTGACGATTTCCGGTTGTGCGGCTATTGTTTCGATCAACCGCAATGGTCCGTACGAGGGCTGCGTGGAGCGGGTTTCGGGCAGAAGGCTCGGTCAGACAGGATGGGGCTGTGTATGTCGAGGACTTCGGTTGACGGAGATGAGGAGCCGGCGGGGCGGCCGGAGCGGGAGTCGCGTTCGAGCCCAATCGATGCGCATGTGGGCACACGGATCAGGCTGCGCCGGACGCTGATGGGGATGTCGCAGGAGCGGCTGGGCGATGCGTTGGGGCTGACGTTTCAGCAGGTTCAGAAGTATGAGCGCGGGGTGAACCGGGTTGGTGCTTCGCGGCTGTTCGACCTGTCGCGGGTGCTAGATGTGCCCATCAGCTTCTTTTTCGACGATATGCCGGAACCGCTGGCGACCGCGTATGGCGGGCAGCCGGGGACGCTGGGGGCGCGGCGCAGCTTTGGCTTCGCGGATGCGCAGGAAGGCTTTGGCGGGGGGGCTGACGAGGCGTTGAACCGGCGTGAGACGCTGGAGCTGGTGCGGGCCTATTACCGGATCGTCGATCCCGCGGTGCGCAAGCGGGTGTTTGAGCTGATCAAGTCGCTGGTGCCTGATACCGCGCCGTAATCCGGCGTTTGCCGGAGTAGTTTTGATATCGTAATTATATGGATATGCGTCTGCGCCGGTCATGCGGGGCGGCTTTTTCGTATTGCGTCCATGAACGGCATCGGGCGGGGGCGGCGCTGAGGGTAGAGGGGGAGTAGGGGGGGCGGTTTTTCGCGTTTGGGTTTGGTGGGTTTGGGGTGGGGCTGCCGCCCCTCCGGCTCCCCCCGCGAGCGGGGGGAGGGAAGCAAAAGAAGTGCGGCGGGCATGGTGATGCCGAGCATTTGGCAGAGGGGGCGGAGGATTCGGCCGGCTCGGGGGACCTGGGTGAGGAATTCGGCCATGTCGGGGCTGGCGATGAGGTGTTCGAGCTGGCTGGCGCGGCCGCGGACGTGGTGGTCGGTGCTGCCGGCGAGCCAGGCGTGGCCGGCGGGGAAATAGGGTTTCGGTGTGCTCTGGCGGGATTGGGCGGGGCTGGTGCGCGGGGTGAGCAGGGTGTTGGTCTGCCAGCGGGTGAAGAGGGCCTGGAAACGGGTGGCGGCGCGGCCGATGCGGTCATAGGCGAGGCGGAGTACGGGTGTTCGGGCGCTGTTGACGTACGGGCCGAGGGCGAGGCGCATTCCTTTCAGCACGGCGGTGAGCAGCGTTGCGAGTGTTTCCATAGTTAGAGATTATATATGACCGTAATACGCGCGCCAAGGGTTTCTTGGGGGTGCGAAGAAAAAAGCGTGGATCCTTCGCTGTGCTCAGGATTGTCTCTTGGAAAGAGGCTAGGCTTGTCGTGCGTCCCGACGAGGGGGGTGCCGTGATCCGGGTGGCCACCCGGATCACGGCGCGGACAGGCCGGTCGTCTCAGGACAGGGTTTAACGCCCGTCGTCATCTGGGCCACCT
>CAMBRC010000173.1 GCA_945869965.1 Asaia bogorensis | reverse complement strand
GAAGCCCGTCGCCGTCGCCATGCCACTGGCCGCCATGGTGTCGCACATGCCCGATGCTCCCCAACCTCGCGGGCATCATTGCAGCGGCGCTGGCAGGAGGGAAGGCCGGAAGCCGGGGGGGATGGTGACCCGCGCCATGGCCGTCGCGCTGGACAACTCGGTTGCCAGTGCGCCACGTGCCGGGCCATGCTCGCCGGCCAGCGAGGCGGCGGCGAGACGTCTGGCAAAAGGGATTATCGGCGCACCAATGGCGGATGACGAGACCAGCAAAAAGCCATGGCACCGCGCACCCGGTGCAGTGCCGTGGATCGCCGGCGGCCCGCTTCCCGCCTACCAGGCGCCGCCGCCGGACCTGCCGGAACCCGTGCTGGATGATGGCTGGCTGGCGCGCGGCGTCCCGGCGCACCTAGCCGAACTGGCTCTGCGCCAACCCGCGGCGATGGCGTTGGCCGATGGCGAGCGGGAGTACAGCTTCGCCGAACTGCACACTGCCGCCCGCCGGATCGCCGCTGCGCTGCGCGCCCGCGATTGGCCCTCGGGTGCGGTGGGCGTGCTGCTGCCGAACGACGCGCGCCACATCGCCGGCGTTCTCGGATGCCTGGCGGCCGGCCGGCCATGCATGCCGTTGGGTCCGCACAGCCCCGCGCCGTTCCTCGCCAGCACGATCGCCGCGGCCGGGCTTGTCGGGGTCGTTACCATGCAACCCCTGGCGGCATCCTTGCCCGCCGGGCTCCCCGTGCTCGATTTCGATACGGAGGGGCCGCCCGACATGGCGCCACCGCGGTCTTCAGACGGTGCCGACACCGCGCCCCTGATCTTCTCAACATCCGGCAGCACCGGCCTGCCCAAGGCGGTGGCACGCGGCCAGGCGGAGGCGGTGCTCAATGCCTATCCGCGCATTCTCGCCCTGCGCCTCGGCCCACATGACCGCGTTGCCGTCACTGGCGCGGCCGGAACCTCTGGCGCGCTCTCGCAATGGGTCACCGCCCTTGTCGCCGGCGCCGGCGTCGTGGTGGTCGATGTCCACCGCCGCGGCCTGGGCGCCGCGCTGGAACAGATCAAGGCATGCGGCGTCACCGTCCTGCACGCCACGCCGCAACTGCTCAAGACCCTGGCCGGGCTGCCGGCGGCGCAGGCGGCGTTGTCCGGGCTGCGCGTGGCGATGCTTGGCGGCGATGCGATCATGTGCGCCGACCTGGATGTCATCCGCGCGGGCATTCCGCCGAACTGCCGGATCAATGTCGCACTGGCGCTGACCGAAGTTGGCCGGGTGGCGCACTGGTTCGTGCCGCCGGACGCCGCGCATGATCCGGTGCGGGTGGGCGTGGGCTACCTGGCCGAGGGGGTCGAAGCCCTGGTGATCGACGAGGCCGGCCATCCGGTGCCGCCTGGCGAGCCCGGCGAACTCGTGGTCCGCACCCGCGTCTCGGCCGTCGGCGACTGGATCGCCGGCCGCCTGGTGCCCGCCCGCTTCCCGACCGATCCGACCGACCCGACCCGCCGTATCTTCCACACCGGCGATATCGTGCGCATCGCGCGGGATGGCGTGCTGGTCATGCTCGGCCGGCGCGATCGCATGGTGAAGCTGGCCGGCCAGCGGGTGGAACCGGCAGTGATCGAGGCGGCGATGCGCACGGTGCCGGGGGTGGCCGATTCCGCCGTGGTGGCGCTGCGCGACGGCCAGCGGGTGCGGCTGGCAGGCTTCGTGGTGTCAAACGCGGCGCCAGACGAGGGCGAAATTCAGACGGCCGACCCGTTGCTGGCCAAGGTGCGCGCCGCGTTGCGACAGGCAGTGCCGGCCGCGATGGTCCCCGCCCTGTTGCGCCGCATTGCCGCCATACCGCGGACCCCGGCCGGCAAGCGCGATGACGCCGCACTGGTGGCCCTGGCAATGCCGCCGGACGCACCGTGACAGCAATGATGCGCCGTTTGCCGGTCCTGGCCGCCATCGCCGCGGTTCTGTTCGCGGCCACCAGTGCCGCCCAATCCCAGCCGCGCGCCGAGGCGGGCGAACGCCTGGTGATCGGCTTGGCGATCGCACCCTCGGGGCTGGACCCGCACGGCTTTCTCGTGTCCAGCGACAACACGGTCAACAACCACATCTACGAAGCCCTGACCCGCGTGCGGCCCGACGGGCAGGTCGAGCCCGCCCTGGCGCAATCCTGGACCCTGACGGATGGCCGCATCTGGGATCTGGCGCTTCGGCCGGGCGTGGTGTTCCACGACGGCACGCCCTTCTCGGCGGCGGACGTCATCGCCACCTTCGCGCGCGTCCGCTCGCTGCAGACCAGCCTGCGCGGCCTGGCGACGCGGCTGCAGCCCATCGTCAGCATCGAGCAGCGTGGCCCCCATGCGCTGCGGCTGATCACCGCGGCGCCGGCGCCCACCTTGCCGCACGACCTCAGCCGCGTCGCGATCCTGCGGGCCGCCAGCGCGGCAGTCACCGATGGCTTCGCCTTCAACAGCGGCCCCGCGGCGATCGGCACCGGGCCGTACCGCTACGCCGCCTTCTCGCCGGATGCCGGCCTGGACCTGGTGCGCAACGACGGCTGGTGGGATGGCATCGCACCCTGGCGCAGCGTGGCGCTGCGCTTCATCCCGCGCGACAGCGTGCGGTCGGTGGCGCTGCTGTCGGGCGATGCCGATCTTGTCGAGCGGGTGACGCCGATCGATGCCCAGATACTGGCGGCGCGGCCAGGGATGGCGCTGGCGCGCGCGCCGGGCTTGGCGTCGGTGTACATCATGTTGAACCAGGGGCGGAGCGATGGCGGCCCGTTCCTGACCGGGCCAGACGGCGCGGCACTGGCGGTCAATCCGCTGCGCGATCTCAGGGTTCGCCAGGCATTGTCGCTGGCGGTGAACCGCGCAGCGCTGACCGAGCGGCTGTTGGCGGGCGCGGGGGTTCCCACTGGGCAGATCGCAGCACCCGGCGGCCCCGACCACATTGCCGGGCTGAGCCCGCCCATCCAGGACCTTGCCCGCAGCCGGGCGCTGCTGGCCGAGGCAGGGTATGCGAGCGGATTGCGGATCGTGATGCTGGCCCCAACGGATCGCTATGCCAACATCACCCAGGTGGCCGAGGCAGTGGCGCAGATGTGGACGCGCGTCGGGGTGACGACCACGCTGGAGACCTTGCCGTGGAACAACCTGTCCCGCCGCAGCGGGCGCGGCGAGTATGCGGCCAAGCTGTTCGCCTGCTGTGCCAGTATCGCCGATCCGCTATCGACCACGCGAGAACTCCTGGTCACCCATGACCCGGCGCGCAACAATGGCGGCAGCAATACCGGGCGCTATTCGAACACCCTGTTGGACGGGATCGTCGAGCAGGGGTTGACGTTGCATCCGTCCCAGGCCCGCAGCCTGGCCGTCGAACAAGCGGCGCGCATCGTGGCCGATGACGTGCCGATGCTGCTGCTGTACCACCCGCTCAACATCTGGGCAGCACGGGCGCCGGTCGCCTACACCCCGCGGCTCGACGGATTGACGCTCGCGGTCGGGGCCCGGTTGGCGCGGTGATGGCGAGCGCGCCAACACGCTGTGGCGCGGCGCGCGCTTGCGGATCGGACCGCGCTTCCGTTAACCACGCGGTATGCGGCGGGAGGGCATGGTGCATCGCGCAGCGTGAGCAATAGATGCCAGTACGGAGATGCCATTGATGGACGGTCGCGATTCCGCCGCGCCGACGCAAGCGGGGCCCGCGGACGCGCCGGCAATGCGGTCGGTCTCGAGCTCTGATCTGCATCTGATCGTGGCCGGCATCCGGATCGAGCCGGAGTTGCGCGACGACAGTTTCGTCTTCCCGCTGATGCTGCCATGCGCCGACCTGCGCCTGATGTCGCGTTCGGCGCGTCCCTACGATATCGGGTTGGGCGAGGATACCCGCCAGCTTGGGTACCGGGTGCGGGCGTTGACGCTGCTGTGCGGTGGCCAGCAAATGCCGATCCCGCTCGATCACCCAGGCTTGGTCCAAGGCTTCCACCAGGTCGAGCACAACGGTATGCGTTGGACCGATGGTGCCGCATCCTTGCCCGACGCGGTGTTTGCCGTCGGCAATGGCCCGGCAGAACTCGTTGTGCATGGCCACGCCATGGAAACCTATTCTGCTGCGCTATCGGAACATAAAACACTGCTCGCACGGTTCGAAAGCCTGGGCGACAACTGCGAATTTGGTCTGGTACAACGCGGGGCCGGCCATGAACCGATGAGTCTGTTCCACGCTGCGGGCACCGACGTCGCACGCTTGGTGCTGGGCCTGTGCCGCCGCTTCGACGGGCTCGGCGACCCAGCCTTCACCAAGCTTGAGTGGCGTGACGATGCATCAGAATACAGTCTGGTCGACCCGCGCTATCTGAGCGTCCACACTCTTCACAAGGAGCGCATCGCCGATCCCGCACGTGAGGAGGAGATACGCTTGGCCGGCTGCGCCCGGCTGCGCCTGCTGCGCCGCAAACTGCTGGCGGATATTGAAACCGGGCGGCGTATCTTCGTGTTCAAGATCAGTGACTACACGCCGAGGCTGGCGACATTTGCCGCGGTGCAGGCAGCACTGCGCGGCATCGGGCCGGCACCGCTGCTGTGTGTCGTCAGGGCCGCCACCCCGGCTCAGATCGGTCAGGTGGAGGCGCTGGGGGACGGGCTCTACGTCGGGCATATCGATCGTTTCACCATGCATGAGATCTCCCACGCCACCTGGCGGCGCATCTGCGAAGCCACTGCGGCCCTTGTCGATGCCGCCGCAGGATGACCGCCCCATGAGCCAGCCTGACCAGCCCTCGGCCAACGACCCGGCCCACATGCTGGCCGTGGTGGTACGCATCCTGGAAACCGTCACCGCCCGGCCGCAACCGGGGATCGGCCTGGACTCCGCGCTCGACACGCTGGACGGCGTGGACAGCCTGCGCCTGTTGGAGACCGTTGCATTGGCCGAGGAGCAATTCGGCGTCCAGGTCGACACTGGCGGCCTCGACGCACTTGAGACGGTCGGCGATATCGTTCGCCTGATATCAAAGCAACTTCCAGGGTGATCCGGCCGGCGTCATGCTCCGCACGATAGCACCGGTCTGGCACAGCGCCGGCGCGGTGCCGAACGGCCAGGCAGCCTTCGCCACGCGCTCGCTCTACGCCTGTCTGGCCGAGGCCGGCGCCCATCCGACCGACAACATGGCGCTGGCCGGCAATGCCGAGCGGATCAGCCGTCCGGCGCTGATCGCGCGGGTGCGCCAGGTGGCGGCCCAGGTGCAGCGCCTTGTACCGCCCGGCCAGACCCTGGCGACGCTGCTGCCGCAGACGCCTTCCGGGGTGGCGGCCCTGCTCGGCTGTGCCGTGGCCGGGCGGGTGTGCATCGTGCTGAACGTCGGCGACCCGGCCGAGCGCATTCGTTTGATCCTGGAGGATGCGGCGCCGGACGCGGTGCTGTTCGACGATGCCCTGCTGCCGGCCGGCCCACCGCCATCACGCGCCCGGGCGATCGCGCTGTCCGATTGCCTGGCCGGCGACGATGACATGGCGCCGGTCATCAGTGATCCCGACGCACCCTGCATGGTGCATTTCACCTCCGGCAGCACCGGGCGGCCGAAGGGCATCGTGTTGTCGTCCTATGGCATCCTCACCAGGACGGCCGTCACGATTGCCAACCAGCAACTGAGGCCAGAGGACCGCTTCTTGGTTTCGACGGCAATCTCAGATGCTTGGAGCGTGGCAGCTGTCCTGTCGGCGATCGCGAGTGGCGGCACCAAGCTCGTGGTCAGCGTCGGCACCGAAGGTGTCGGTGGACTGGTGCGGCTGGCGGCGCGCGAGGGGGTGACGGTGTTGTCGAGCACGGCCGCGCTGCTGCG
>CAMBRC010000172.1 GCA_945869965.1 Asaia bogorensis | reverse complement strand
CACCACGATGCGGCGAAACACCGTCCATGGGCGCGCGCCGAGGCTGGACGCCGCCTCCTCCAGCGAGGCGTTCAGCCGGCCGAAACCGGCGATCAGCGCGAGGATCATGTAGGGCATCAGGATCTCGACCAGCCCGACCACCACGCCGGTGGTGTTGAACACCATGCGCGGCGCCTTCGCCATGCCGAGCCAGCGCAGGAAGGCCGCAACAACGCCGCCATCGCCGAGGATCACCATCCAGCCATAGGTGCGCACCACCGCACTCACCAGCAATGGCGAGACGCAGGCGACGATGAGGATGTTCTTCCAGCGATCCGGCGCGCGGTGGATGAACAGCGCGATCGGATACGAGCACAGCAGGGTCAGCGCGGTGATCGACAGGGCGATGACCACGGTGTCCAGCACCAGCTCGGCATAGAAGATGTCGGAGAACAGCTTGGCCCAGGTGGCCAGGGTGAAGCCCTCCAGCATCGCCCCGCCGGCATTGGCCTCGCGGAACGACAGCAGGGCGAGATTGCCCATCGGCACCAGGAAGACCGCCAGGTTCACCAGGAGGGCTGGTAGCAGCAGCGCCAGGGCGATGCGGGAGGCGATGGGCATCTTAGGAAAGGCCCAAGGGAAGTCTTCTTTTTGTGAACAAAAAGAAGCAAAAAAACTTTATTCGTTCGCAAGCCAATGAATGAAGTTTTTTTGCTTCTTTTTTTTCAAAAAAAGAAGACGCTTGCTGGCTCCTCACGCATCAAACGCCAGCGTATCGCTGACCCTCCAGGCAAGCTGCACCGCCTCGCCGGCGCGCGGGATCGGCAGGCCGGGATGGGTGTGGCGCTCCACCGTCAGCACGGAGCCGGCGCATTCGACCTCGCAGGAGAGGACATCGCCGACATAGGTGGCGCGCTGGATGGTGCCGCTGGCGGTGTTCCATTCCGGGCCGGTCGGCTCGGTGGTGAACTGGATGCGGTGCGGGCGCATCATCACGGTCACGCGCCCCGCCGGTCCCGGCCTTGCGGCGCGCAAGCGGAACGGGCCGGCGGTGATGTTGCCCTGGGCGTCGCGCAGGCCCTCCAGGCGGTTGATGCGGCCGACGAAATCGGCGACGAACGGGGTGGCCGGGCTTTCGTAGATGTCGTACGGCGTGCCGACCTGTTCCAGCAGCCCCGCCCGCATCACCGCGATGCGGTCGCACATGGCCAGCGCCTCGACCTGGTCGTGGGTGACAAAGATGGTGGTGATGCCCAGGCGTTGCTGGATGTCGCGGATTTCGGTGCGCATTTCGTCGCGCAGCTTGGCGTCCAGGTTGGAGAGCGGCTCGTCGAGCAACAGGATCGACGGCTCGATGACCAGGGCGCGGGCGAGGGCGACGCGTTGTTGCTGGCCGCCGGACAGCTCGCGCGGGCGGCGATGGCCGAGACCCTCGAGGTGGACCATGGCCAGGGCGCGGTCGACCTTGGCGGCGATCTCGGCACGCGGCTGCTTGCGCATTTCCAGGCCGAAGGCGACGTTGCCCGCCACGTCCATGTGCGGGAACAGCGCGTAGTTCTGGAACACGATGCCCATGTCGCGCAGATGCGGCGGCAGGGCGGTGACGTCGCGGCCGCCGACCTTGATGTGCCCGGCGGTTGCCTCGGCCAGCCCGCCGATCATGCGCAGCGTGGTGGTCTTGCCGCAGCCGGAGGGACCGAGCAGGCCTAGCAGTTCGCCTTTCTGCACCTCCAGCGACAAGGACGCCACCGCCGGCGGCCCCGCCCCGAAACGCTTTTCAAGGCGGTCCAGGACGAGGTGCGGGTTGGACATGCTCAGCGGGCGGCCAGCACGCGGCGGCGCCACTGCTGGCTCACGCTTTCGCGGAACTTGGCGACTTCCAGCCAGTCGACCGGCAGCATCTGCGCCATGCGCTCCGGCGAGGCGGCGGTCTTGGCCAGGGCGGCCGCACTAACCTTGGCCTTCATGTTGGTGGGGGCATAGAACATGCGCTCGGTGAAGGCTGCCTGGGCCTCGGCGCCGAGGGCGTGGTTCATGAAGGCGCGCGCCGCCTCGGGCTGCTTGGTGCCTTTGACCAGGCCGAGCACGTTGATCTGGAACAGGCTGCCCTCGCTCGGCAGCAGGGCGGCCATCCTGCCCTCGGACTGGGCCGAATAGAGCTGGCCGCGGGCGTTCCAGCCGACGCCGAGGGTGGCGGTGCCGTTGGTGATCATGGTGTACGGGTCGGGCTTCGGCTCCCAGGTCAGCACGTTCGGGGCGAGCCTGGTCACCGCCTCGAAGCCTTTTTCAAGCTCGCGGTAGTCGGTGCCGCCGAAGGTCTTGTTGGCCATCATCAGGAAGCCGAGGCCGACGATGTCCGGCACGCCGGGGATGGCGATCTGGTCCTTGTATTTCGCCTCCCAGAACGCCTTCCAGCTGGTTGGCGCCGGCACGGCCTTCTGCGGCGAGTACAGCATCACCAGGTTGTCGAAGGTCACCGCGGGGGCGTGCACGCCGGGGGTGAAGGCGCGCGGCGAGAGATCGGCGACGGACGGCACGCTCTTGGCGTCGACTTCCTCGAACAGCCCCTCGTCGCTGGCCGCCTTGGCCACCGAGACGTCCATCATCACGCATTCGACCTGCGGGTTGGCCTTTTGCGCGCGCAGCTGGCCGAGCGCCTGGGCCGAGTTGCCCATCGAGAAATAGGTCACCTTGATGCCGGGGTTGGCGCGGCGGAACGGCTCGACCACGGCCGGTTCGTAGTTGTCCTGGAAGATGCCGGCATAGGCGGCGACGGTGATGCTGGCCTGTTGCGCGCGGGCCACGTAGGGCATGGCCAGGGTGCCGGCGGACGCGGCCAGGATGGCGCGGCGGGTGAGGATCATGGCAGGCCTCCTTTTGGGGCCACGCCGGCGCGGCGCAGCATTTCGGTAAACAGGGCGTCGAGCCGGGCGGCGTGGCCATCCAGCGCCGCGCCGTCGCGGGCGATCTGCGCCGGGGTGGCGCCGGAGCGGGCGAGCATGTCCGGCGTCTTGGTGGCCCAGAGATTGGCCGAGTCCGGTCCGGCCTCCGGGTGGAACTGCACGCCCACCGCGTTGCCGCCCGAGGGGCTGCGATGGTGGAACACCTGGACCGTCCCCTTGTCACGCGCCAGCACCTCGGTGCCGGCGGGAACCTCCAGGTGGTCGGCGTGCCAGCGCACCCAGGGGCCTTGCCAGACCGGGTCGGCGACGTCCTCGTTGGCGTGCCAGCCGGTGAAACAGCGCTCGTCCATCGGGGCTGCCCGCCCGCCGATGGCGGTGGCGACGAGTTGGGCGCCGAAGCAGATGCCGATCACCGGCTTGCCGGCGGCGAGCGCGTCCTGCACCAGGCGGCGCTGGCGGTGCACCCAGCCGATATCCTCCCACGCGCCGGCGGGGGAGCCGAGGGTGACGATCAGATCCGCATCGCCGTGCGTATCCGGCATGGTCTCGGGCGTCACCACATCCAGCGTGGCGCCGCGGGCCTCGTACAGCCATTGGCCGAACGCCCCAGCGGGCGCGCCGGGGGTGTTCTCGATGATCAGAACCCGCATGTGCTGCCCGAACCGCCTTGCCCTGTTGCGTTGCAGCACATCATGGCGCCGCCGCGCATCGGCGGTCAAACCATCCGTGTGCGGAATCGTCCCGGCGGGGCGTTGCGCGCTGCCGGTCCGGCGTGTCACGGATGCGCGTTCGCGGCGTCTACATCGAAGGGGTGGAAGACGAGACGGGGTGGAAACCGAAGCGGGAGAATGCATGGCGGACGAGACGGCAGACATCGTGGCGGCGGACATGATGGCGGCGGGGGGCCGGCTGGACGCGCTGTGCACCGGCTTGCGCGCCGCCTTGGCCGCCAACCCGACGACGGCGGCCCTGGCCGATGCCGCGATGACACCGCTGCGCGACAAGGGGCTGGCGCACGACCATATCCGCCTGGGCAGCACTGGCTGGCTGGCGCGCGTGCCCAAGCAGAGTCAGATGGACCTGCCGGCGGCGGCCAACCTGGCGTATCAGGCCGCGTGTTTTCGCCGGGCGGCGGCGGGCGGGCATGTGCCGCAATTGCTCGATGTGCTGCCGCCCACGCCGGGCCTGCCGCATGGCGCGCTGGTGGTGGAGGCGATCGACGGCCGGCCGGCGCGGCTGCCGGAGGACCTCGCGGCGATTGCGCATGCGCTGGGCTCGATCCACGCCCTGCCGCGCCCGGCCGTCACCGTGCCGCTGCTGGCGCCGGCCGATCCGCTGGCGGCGATGCGCGACGAGGTGGCGGTGCAGGGCGCCTTCCTGGCCGAGGCCGGGCTGGATCGCGGTGTGCGCGGGCAGGTGGAGCGCGAGATGGCCGCCCTGTTCGATCTGTGCCGGGCGCCGTCGCGGCCGGCTACTTGTTTGATCAGCTTCGACGCGCATCCCGGCAATTATCTGATCCGGCCGGATGGCACCGCCGTGCTGGTGGACCTGGAGAAGGGGCGCTACGGCGCGCCGTCGCTCGATCTGGCGCATGCCACGCTCTACAGCTCGACCACTTGGGATGTGGAGAGCCGGGCGGTGCTGACGGTGGCTGAGATCGCCGAATTCTACCGGGTCTGGTCGCGGGTGCCGGGCGTGCCGGAGGCTGTAGGCTGGCATGGCGCGCTGCGGCGGGCGATGTGGCTGTGGTCGGTGACGTGGTGCGCCAAGTGGCGGGTGCTGTCATCGGCCCCCAAGCGAGCTGCCGCCGATGGCGAGGACTGGTCGGCGGAGGCATCGGACGACGCGCTGATCGCGCATGTGCGCGAGCGGGTGGACCATTACCTGTCGCCGGAGATCGTGGCGCGATCGCTGGACGAGTTTTCCGACCTTGATTGCCTGTTGGGAGAGATTGGCGGGCGGTAGGCCGATATTTTAGCTGAATCATAATTTTTGGACGGTATCTTTTTGAGACGCTTCGGCATTTCAGGAGATGCACATGTCTCGCGCGATCCGCCGGATCGTTGCTCCCGCCCTATTGTCCGTATTTTTGGCTCCCGCATTGTTGCCGGGCGCCGGGTTCGGGCTGTCGCCGCGCGGTGCGATCGTCGAACCAGAATCTCCAGAGGGGGGTGCCGATGGGTTTCCCGGCGCTGAAATCGCGCTGGCCGTGCCCGACGACGCCTGCCTGGAGTGGAGCGCGCCCGGACCGTATTGGGGCAGCCTTCCTCTTGGCAGCGTGGCGGGGGGGGGCGAAGGCGGTATCGAGGCGCCGTTTCCGGTTTCGGCATCCGATGACGCAGCGGAAGGCGGCGAGGACGGCTTCTTCCCGCAAGGCTTTGCCGCGTTGCCGGTGCTGCCGCCCTGTGGCGCGGCTTTACCGGGCGGTTGGCCGGTGGCCGGGCTGCCGGCATGGACGCCGTTTGGCGGCGCGGCGCTGGATGGTGATGGCGACGCGACGACTGGCGGCGTGACTGGCGGGGTGACTGGCGGTGCGGTCTGGATCGGGGCGCTGCCGGCGAATGCCTTCTGGCCGGCCTGGCCCGGCTTTGCCAGCACCACGCCCGGCAGCGTCATCGATGACCGGCTGGCAACCCCGGCGGAGGACGAGGACGGTCCGACCGGGACGGTGCCGGGTGACGATGCCGGGCTGGTGGTGGTTGATCCCCCGCCCGAGCGGGGCGGCATCGCCGCGGTGATGCCGGAGCCCGGGATGCTGCTGTTGCTGGGCCTGGCGATGGTGGCGCTGGGGCTGTTTCGCCGCGACTGGGCGTAATGAGACCTGTGCGCGGGCGACCGATTCGCCTCGTACTCGCACGGTCTTCGCCTCGGCCGCCTCAGGTAGATGCCTGAATTGCGACGGTATCTTTAACCCCACCGTGCTGTGAGCGGGGGTTGCAGACGGTGGGCCGAGTGGTGGCGTGGTTTATCAAGCCGGCAGGGCCGCGATCAGGCGCCAAGACCGGCGCAGGT
>CAMBRC010000171.1 GCA_945869965.1 Asaia bogorensis | reverse complement strand
CAACGTCAGCAACACACTCGACATCGGGGCAAACCTTCGTGGCGGTTGCCCGACATAGATTCAGACAAAACGCGCCGAGGGAACCAACTTTCTTCCCCGACATCGCGCCGCTCACGCGATTAAGTTGTCAGCGTTGAACAGCCCTGGGTGGGTTGCAGATCAAAAAAATGGTCGCGCTCGGTCTGCTGGATGCGGTCTCATCATTGCTTACCTAAAAAGCGAGTCTGCCATATTTGCCGCGACAATGCTACCATTTAGTCGGCAAACTCATCAGAATGGCACTCGAACGAAGTGGCATTCTTATGGATTGAGTTCCGACTTGGCGTCATCCTCAAGAGCAGTCAATTCGTTGAGGCTCTTGTTGTCCAGGACGGCTTCGTTCTCCTTGCACTGGCGGCAACGCACAACCCCTCACCCCAAGACTCCCACCCCCAACATACGCCCATCCCCCGCCTGCACCAGCACCGCATGCCGCTCACCCGCCGGCCGCGCCACCCGCACCATCCGCGCACCCCCCGTCCACTCTCCCAGCCCCACCACCGACCGCACGATATTCGCCTCCACCAACTCCCGCCCGGCATTCTCCCCCCTCCGCACCGCCGTCCGATGCTCGGGATCAAACCCCACCAGCAGAACCTTCCCCGCCCCGCCCCCGGCCCCCCCCAGCCTATCGCCGAGCGTCACCGCAACCTCCGCCGCCTCATACGCCATCCCCACCGCCACCCCGGCGCCCGCCGCCGCCCCCGCCCGCGCAATCGCCGCTAACACCCGAGGCCGATCCGAGCCCACCACATCCCTCACCCCATCCACCACCATCTGCGGCGTGTAAACCCCGCCAATCCCCGAAATCCCCGCATACCCCCGCTGCCGCGCCGTCGCCTCCGCCAGCGCAAACCGGTCCGGCCACCCCAGCCGGTCCCAGTACGTCACATGAAACGCCAGCGCCAAAACATCCCCCCGCTCCCGCGCCAAAACCCGCAACAGCGCATCCGCCGGCGGACACGACGAACACCCCTGCGAGGTGAACAATTCCACCACAACCGGCCGCCCCGCCGGCCCGCCCGCCGGCGCCGCCCCAGGCGCCGCCGCCACCATCCCCGCCACCGCCGCCCCGCCCAAACCCAAACTGGCCAACCCGGCCGCCAAAGCCCCCCGCCGCGTCATCCCATCATCCCGCTGCATCGCCCGTCCCCATCGCGTTCCCAGACTCAAGGGACTCGCAACACGACACCGCGTTACCCCGCCCGAAATTTCCGCTTGGCGCGGTACATACGGTCGGATAAAATAACTACCATGATTGATATCCCGGCCACTCTAACCCTGATCCTGAGCGGCCTCCGCGCCGCCGTAGGCGCCTACATGGCGCAGCGCCGCCGGACGCCCGGCGTCGTCTGGTTGGGCACGCATGCCTATACCCCGGTCGTCGCCCCGCAAACCGCCTTCGAGCGCACCATCGCCGCCATCCCGGCCGAGACCTGGACCCTCCTGCTGACGCGCATCGGCCGCATCAACGGGCGCCTCCACGCGCTCTACCATCACTGGCGCGCCGGCACCCTGCCCAAGCCCGCCCCCTCCCGCCCCGGCCGCCCGTCCCACGCGCCCGCCCCCCGCCTGCCCACCCGCCAGGCCTGGGTCATCGCGGCCGTCGGCTACCAGGCCGCCGGCCGCGCCGCCCAACTCAAAGCCCTGATGGCCGAGCCCCAGTTCGTCGAATTCATCACCGCCGTCCCCCGCGCCGCCCGCCTTCTCCGCCCGCTCTGCCGCAGCCTCGGCATCGCCCCCCTGCCGCCCGCCTTGGCCCTCCCGCCCAGAACACGCCCGCCTGCTATCCCCAAGCCGCGCCAACCCAAACCGCCCCGCATCACCCTCCGCCGCCCCCGCATCCCCCCGGACTTCCTGGGTTTGCAAAAACCCCGCCTATGACCGCCACTGCCCACCCGCGCCTTAAATATTACGATATCATAACAAATACTGCCCCTAGCCATCCCCGCCCGTCCCGCTAGACTTCCCCCGAGAAGCCGGAGGAAGAGTCATGCAACGCATCGTATTCGTGCCCATGGGCGAGGTAGACGCCCGCATCGCCCGTGAAATCGCCCCCCCGGGCTTCGAACTGATCGAGGCCACCGCCTTCTCGCCCGAATTCAATGCCGCCATGCCCGGCTGCGACTACCTCATCGGCCTCGGCGACCCCCGCATGACCGACGCCTTCTACGCCACCTGCCCAAATCTCAAGCTCGTCCAACTCCTCTCCGCCGGCTACGACCGCTGCGACATCGACGCCGCCCGAAAAGCGAAAGTCCCCATCGCCAACAACGGCGGCGCCAACTCGGTCGCCGTCGCCGAACACGCGGTGATGCTGATGCTCGCCACCGCCCGCCGCCTGGTCTGGCAGCACACCTCCGTCGCCTCCGGCATCTGGCGCGGCAATGACTGGCAGAACAAACACGTCTTCGAGCTCTCCGAGAAAACCCTCGGCATCATCGGCCTCGGCACCATAGGCAAGAAGGTCGCCCGCATCGCCAAGGCCTTCGGCATGAACATCCAATACTTCGACATCAACCGCCTGACCGAAGACCAGGAAGACGCCCTCGGCGTCCGCTTCCGCCTGTTCGACGAAGTGCTGAAAACCTCCGACCTCGTCACCCTGCACGTCCCGCTCCTGGCCAGCACCCGCCATATGATCTCGACGCGCGAACTGAACCTGATGAAACCCGCCGCCTACCTCATCAACACCTGCCGCGGCCCCGTCATCGACGAAGCCGCCCTCACCACGGCACTCACCAACAACACCATCGCCGGCGCCGGCCTGGACGTCTTCGACCAGGAACCCCCCCCTGCCGACAACCCGCTCTTCAAACTCGACAATGTGATTTTGACCCCCCACCTCGCCGGCCCGACCTACGAAAACCGCGCGAAACGCTTCCGCAACGCTTTCGACAACGTCCAGCGCGTCGCCCGCGGCCAATCCCCGTTCTGGGTCATCCCCGAACTGAAAGAGCTGCTGGCGTGAGCGACAACACTTGGCATGGCATCATCCACGCCACCCTCAAGGCGCACGAGGTCAAACTCGTGCCCTACGTCCCTGACAACGTGCTGCGCCCCCTGATCGAACGCATCCACGCCGACCCCTATTTCACCGCCTTCGCCTGCACCCGCGAGGAAGAAGCCGTCGGCATCGCCTGCGGCGCCTGGATGGGCGGCACCCGTTCGATCGTCATGATGCAAACCAGCGGCTTCGCGACTCTCGCCAACGTCCTCGCCTCGCTCCCCGTCCCCTTCCAGATCCCCGTGCTCCTGCTGGTCAGCGAGCGCGGCACCCTCGGCGAATTCAACATCGGCCAGGCCCTCGTCGCCCGCACCATGCGCCCCGTCCTGGACTCCATCGCCATGGAACACCACACGCTCTCCCGCCTCGACGAAGTCGAATTCATCACCGACCGCTCCATCCGCCAGGCCATCGCCACCCAGCAACCCGCCTGCCTCATCCTCTCCCCCCTCCTGACCGGCGGGAAGGTCTTCAAATGAGCAACGAACCCACAACGCGAGACACCGCCAAGCCGCTCGCCCGCTTCGACATCACCCAACGCCTGGTTGCGAAACTGCAAAACGAAGAAGCCGTCATCGGCGGCATCGGCCATACCAACTTCGACCTCTGGGCCGCCGGTCGCCGTCCGCAAAACTTCTACATGCTCGGCAGCATGGGCCTAGCCATCCCCATCGCCCTCGGCGTGGCCATCGCCCAGCCCGCAAGAAAAGTCATCGCCCTCGAAGGCGACGGCTCCCTCCTGATGATGCTCGGCTGCCTCACAACCGTCGGCGCCCGCCAGCCCTCCAACCTCATCATCGTCATCATGGACAACGGCGCCTACGAAATCACCGGCGGCCAACCCACCGCCACCAGCCAAGGCACCGACCTTGCCGCCATCGCCCGCGCCGCCGGCATCCCGCAAAGCCACTGGGCCGCCGACGAAACCCACTTCGAATCCCTTATCGACCAAGCCCTCACCACCCCCGGCCCCCACCTCATCGCCGCCCGCCTGACGCAAGCAAAACCCGCCGGCCAAACCGAACGCGACCCCGGCCAGATCCGCGACCGCTTCATGCGCGGCCTCGGCACCAAGAGATAGCCATGCCCCAAATCACCCTGAACGGCACCACCCTCCATTACCAACTCGACGGCCCCGAGGGCGCCCCCGTCGTCGCGCTGTCGAACTCCCTCTCCACCGACCTGCGCATGTGGAACCCACAACACGCCGCCCTCGCGGCGAAATACCGTGTCCTCCGCTACGACGTCCGCGGCCACGGCCAGTCCGCCTCGTCCCCCGCGCCATACTCGGTGGAAATGCTCGCCGACGACCTCGCCGCCCTGCTTACCGCCATGAACCTCGCCCCCGCCCACATCGTCGGCCTCTCGCTCGGCGGCATGACGGCCCAACTCCTGGCCATCCGCCACCCCGCCCTGTGCGCCAGCCTCGCCCTCGTCGCCACCACCTGCCAACCGCCCTTCGGCACCGCCGATGCCTGGGCCAAGCGTGCCCAGGAAGTCCGCGACACCGGCGACTTCTCGCTCGTCGAAGCCCCGATGCTCGACCGCTGGCTGACCCGCCGCTTCCGCCGTGCCCGCCCCGACGGCGTGGCGCTGGTCCGCGAGATGATCCAGGGCACCTCGATCGAAGGCTATGTCGGCGCCTGCCACGCCATCGGCGGCCTTGACGCCTGCGGCAAGTTGCGCAGCTTCGGAAAACCAGTCCGTATCTGGGCGGGCGAGGAAGATCCCGGCACCACCGTCGAGGACGCGCAGCTGATCGCAGCTGGCATCCCCGGCGCGAAGCTGGTTGTCGTCGAACATGCCCGCCACTTGCTGAACTGGGACGCCGAAGCCCAGTTCACCCCCTCGCTCCTGGCCTGGCTGGCCGAGGTCACCGCCTGAGATCGGCCGCCCATCCGCCATATGCCGGGTGGTCCGCCGCTAGCGGCAGCGTCACGCGCTGACCGGTCCGCGACGAATGATAGATCGCTGTTGCCAGCTCCAGCGATGCCCGCGCCTCGCCCATCGTCACCGGCATTGGGGCGCCTGATTCCAGCGTGGCATGGAACAGCCGGAACTGCTCGGCGAACCCGTCCATCGCACGCGGCGCCTCGGCGAGCAGCGCATCGAGCCAGGCGCGGTCGCTGCCCTCGCGCGGGGCGAAGTGGAACGGCACCGCCGCCGTCATCGCCGGCGTGGCATCGCTGGTCATGGTGACGTTGTCGCAGATGATGCGCATCCGCGAGGACGGCTCCGGCGAGCCCAGGCTGACCGACAGCGTGGCCAGCGCGCCGGAGACCATCTCCAGCGCGACCGCCCCGGTATCCTCGGTCTCGATCGGATTGACCCGCGTGGCCACCATGGCGCTGACGCTGCGCACGCCGCCGAGCAGATGGGTCAGCATGTCGTGCAGGTGGATCGCATGGGTGATGAAGGCACCGCCCAGCTCGGAGGCGATCTTGCCGCGCCAGGGTGTCGCGTAATAGGCCGGGCCGCGGTACCAGTGGGTCTCCGCCGTGGCCACATGCACCCGGCCGGCGCGGCCGCTGGCGAACACGTGCCTGGCCTGGGCGATGCCATCGCCGAAGCGTGCCTGGAAGATCGGCATCAGCACCCGTCCGCTACGTGCGATCGCCGCCGCCAAAACGTCCATCTCGGCTAGCGAGGCGACCAGTGGTTTCTCCAGGATCACATGCCGCCCCGCCGCCAGGGCGCGCGTGGCGGCAGCGAGATGCATGTCCGGCGGCAGGCAGATGGCGATGATGTCGATGTCGTCGCGGGCCAGCAGCGCGGCGTCAAAGCCGATATGGATGTCCGGCCGGGTGCCGGAAACCATGGCCGCCACCGCCTCGGCCCGGTCGCGGTCCTGGCCGCAGATGACGGCGACCTCGTAGAGGCCGGGGTTGGCGACGAAACCTTCGACGTGCTTGGCGCCGATCCCGGTTCCGACAACGGCGACGCGATAGCGGCGGGGCATGTGCAGTCTCCTACAGCAGATCAGCCAATGCGCGTGCGATCGAGGCCTGGGGTTGCCCCGTTTCGGTAGACGGTTTGTCGGCTTGCGGGCTAGGCGTCGGTCACGGTGGATTGCATGTCTGCTTCGTAGGCCATTGGCGAACGATATCCCAGCGCCGAATGGAGCCGCACTGGATTGTACCAGCCTTCGATGTAG
>CAMBRC010000170.1 GCA_945869965.1 Asaia bogorensis | reverse complement strand
AACTTCGCCCCCGACGGCACCGCCCGCCGCAGCCTCGCCGAAATCCGCACCGCTTCTTAGCAAGACCAGCGGCAGCAAGAATCTTCTTTTTGTGAACAAAAAGAAGCAAAAAAACTTCATTCATTAGCATATACCCCCCCTCTCCTCGTGAGGGAGGGGGCAAGGGTGAGGGGTCGGGCCAGAACACAACTTATCGTCATCCTGAGCGGAGCGAAGGACCCACGCTTCTTTCTCTCCCACCCCCCCCAAATCTCCCCAACCAGCCCAAACGAATAAAGTTTTTTTGCTTCTTTTTGTTCACAAAAAGAAGAATCTTCGCTCCCCTCTCTAGAAAAAATTTCCAGAAAAATTCCCTTGGCGCGATTCTCCGCCCGAGCTAAAACCGCCCTCATGGCAACCAAGCGCCTCCCCCACCCGAGCGGCCCCGGCGCTCTGCCTGGGGCAGCGGCGCTGGCGGAGCGTCTCGACATCATCCTGAACGGCCTGCTCATCGTGGTAGCCGCCCATTTCCGTGCCCTCGCCCACTTCATCCTCCCGGCCTGGACCCGCATTTCGCGCGCCCGTCAGCGCCTCGCCCGCGCCCTCGCCCGGCTCGCCAACGGCACATATCCCGGCCTGCGTCCGGCCCGCCCCCATGCCCCCCCGCGCAAGGGCGGCCCGCCCGCGCCCTATGCGCCCAGGGGCAAACTCTGGCTGATCGCCAGGATCGGCTACCAGGCCGCCGGCCGCGGCGCCCAAATCCAATACCTGCTCGACGACCCGCAGACCCGCGCCGTGCTGGACGCAGCCCCCGCGCACGCCGTGGCCGCCATCGCCCGCGCCCTGCGCCCGATTTGCCGAACCCTGGGCGTCACTTTGCCGCCCCAGCTCCAGCCGCCGCCCCGGCCGCAACCGGCGCCCAAGCCGCGTGCGCCCAAACCCCTGCGCCCGAAGCTGCCCCCCTTGCTGCCGCTGCATCCACAGCGCCGCCCGCGCGACATGCCGTTCATGAATTTCGCGAAAAAATTCACCCCATGACACGACGCCAAAGCATGCCAATATTATTTCGATATCAGAATAAACTAACGCCCATCGCGAAACCACCACCACCGGTCTAGGCTCCCGCCATGACATCCAGACCGCGCTGGCTCGTGGTGGGCTGCCTGGGCACTGCCCAGATTCTCGCCTGGGGCATGAGTTATTACCTGATCGCCGTCCTGGCAAAGCCGATCGAGACGGATACCGCCTGGGGCCTGCCCTGGATCGTCGGCGGCCTCTCCATCGCCTTCCTGATCTCCGGCCTGGTGTCCCCAAAGGTCGGCCGCCTGATCGACCGCTTCGGCGGCCGCCCGGTCCTGGCCGCCAGCGCCATTCTCCTGGCCATCGGCCTCGCCACCATCGCCGCCGCCCCCACCCTGCCGGTCTACCTCGCCGGCTGGTGCGTCCTGGGTGCGGCTATGGGGGCAGGGCTCTACGACCCCGCCTTCGCCACAATCGGCCGCATCTACGGCGACCAGGCCCGTAGCGCCATCACGCTGACCACGCTCTACGGCGGTTTCGCCAGCACCGTCTGCTGGCCGCTCTCGGCGGTGCTGGTCGAACAGATCGGCTGGCGCGGCGCCTGCCTGGCTTACGCCGCCATCGCCCTGTTCATCGTCCTGCCCCTCTACGTCTTCGGGCTCCCCCGTGAAACCGAAACCCCACCCCTGGCCGCCAAAACCACTGCCATCACCCTCACCCCCCGCCTGCGCTATGGCTTCTGGTTGCTCGCCTTCAACCTGACCGCCGCCTCCGTGCTGATGACGGTGGTTTCCGTCCACATGCTGACCCTGCTCCAGGCGCGCGGAGTCGAACTGGCCGTCGCCGTCGCCCTCGGCGCCCTGATCGGCCCCGCCCAGGTCGGTGCCCGAGTGATCGAGGCGCTGATCGGCCGCCGCTTCCACCCGGTCTGGACCATGCTGGCCTCCAATGTCCTCGCCGCCGCCGGCCTCGGCCTGATGTTCGGCGACCCCTCGCTGGCCGCACTCGGCCTGATCCTCTACGGCACCGGCTCCGGCATCCGCTCGATCGCCAGGGGCACT
The DNA here is from genome assembly GCA_945869965.1 of Asaia bogorensis. GTDB lineage: Bacteria > Pseudomonadota > Alphaproteobacteria > Acetobacterales > Acetobacteraceae > CAMDGX01. The sequence goes on along the minus strand of CAMBRC010000170.1, from coordinate 4,153 downwards.
CTTCCCCTGGCCATGTTCGGCCGCGACGGCTACCCCACCCTGATGGGCAAACTGGCCATGCCCACGCTTCTCGCCCAAGCCGCCTCCCCCTCCCTCGGCGCGCTCCTGCTGGACCACTCCGGCGCCGACGCCACCCTCTGGATCCTGTCGATCGCCGCCCTGGTCACCGTCGCCGCCGCCGTGCCCTTGCTGCGTTTTCGCCACCAGGCATGATCGAAGCTTGATCCCGCCGCCGATTGCGCCTATCGCCACCTCTCCGCCGTGCGGCCCAGAATCATTTCCAGGCCGCCCGGCATTCCTCTAATTCCGCTCACAGAGCCCGCTGGAGCATGACCATCCTTCCCGAATTGCGCGCGCGCGTGTCCGAACCGCCGGATGATGCCAATATTCTTTGGTACCATCCCGGCTTTTCCCAGTTTTCCCTCCCCGCCGAGTCCGGCGGCGCGGTCGCATGGCACCGTGAGCTCGGCGGCACCAGCGTCTCGATCGAGCCAGGCTCCGAGCGTGACCGTCTTCCCGGCGGCCCGATGCTGCGCCGGCTGCTGATGCATCTCTGCGACTCCGCCCTTCGCGCCGAACAGTCCCAGGTCCCGTTGGGCGAAGACGCCACCGCCCTGGCCGCCATGATGACCCCCCCGGTTACCGGCGATGCCATCCGTGCGCTCGAAGTCCAGGTCGCCGCCATGCTCGCCTGCCGCATCGTCCTGTCCACCGAAGGCGGCCCGGGCCTGAGTGTGCTCGACGCCCGTGGCCGCCCTCGTGCGGTCGCCCAGGAATGGCGCCCGTCGATGCGCCTGAATGCCCGCTTCCTGGACAACCTCGACCTCGAGAAAGCCGCCCTCGACCGTGCCGTGATCGCCCAGATCCAAGGCTCGGCCCTGGCGCTGGACATCTACGCCTGGCTGGCCGCCACCCTGCCCAGCCAGGTCGGCCAAACCGTACTGGCCGAATCCTGGCCCGAACTCCATGCCCGCTTCGGCGCCGAAGGCCAGGACAGCGACGCTTTCCAAGCCGCCTTCGCCGCAGCCCTGGTCCTCCTGCGCTCGGCCCTGCCCGGCCTGGACGCCGACGCCGACGCCATCGGCGTCGGCTTCTCCGCCCGCTCGGCTCCGGCCCCAACTCCCGAACCCACGCCCGAGCCACCACCACCACCGGTCGTAGCCGAACCGCCGCCGCCGACTCGCTTGCGCCTGCGCCCGGCCGCCCCCCCCATCGTCGAAGCACCGGAACCCGCCCCCGCCCCGGTGCGCGTCGAGGCGCCCCGTCCCGTTCCCTATCGCCCCCAACTGCCGCCGGCCGAGCCGCAGCGCTTCGAGCTGCCCCCACCGGGCCAGATGCGCCAGTCGATCAGCCTGAAATCCCACCTCACCGGCCTGCAACAAGTGGTCTGGCTGCAACGGTCCAACGGCCGCGACGACGTGCTGATCGAGGTCACCCCCGGCACCCGCTACGACCCCGGCCTGGTCACCACCCTCGCCCTTGAACCGATCGTCCTGCAGATCGCCGGTGGCCTGCATGCCCGCGATTTCGAACGCGTCGCAACCTGGGCAACGGCCAACCGCGATCTGATCGACCTGTTCTGGGACAGCCAGATCGACAATTTCGAGGACATCATGTCCCGCGTGAAGAAAGTCCCGGCCCCCGGCTGGCGTTAGGTGATCCCGCCCATGTCCGAGATGCGCCTGCACAACTACCTGACCAAACGCCGTGAGACCCTGGTCCCGATCGATCCCGACCACGTGCGTGTCTATTGCTGCGGCCCCACCGTCTATGACCTCGCCCATATCGGCAACGCCCGCCCGGCGGTGATCTACGACGTGCTGGTGCGCCTGCTGCGGCGCCAGTTCCCACGTGTGACCTACGTCCGCAACGTCACCGACATCGACGACAAGATCAACGCCCGGGCCCACGAAGCCGGCGTGCCGATCAGCGAAATCACCGAACAGACGCTGAAGGACTACCGCCAGGATATCGCCGCCTTGGGCAATTTCCCGCCCGATTTCGAACCCCGGGCGACCGAAACCATCGCCGAGATCATCCAGATCATCGAACGCTTGGTCGCCTCCGGCCACGCGTACTCTGCCGACGGCCACGTCCTCTTCTCCGTCCCCAGCTTCGCCGATTACGGCAAATTCTCCGGGCGCTCGCCGGACGAACTGCTCGCCGGCGCCCGTGTCGATGTCGCCCCGTACAAGCGCGACTCCGGCGATTTCGTGTTGTGGAAACCTTCCACCCCGGACCTGCCCGGCTGGAACAGCCCCTGGGGCCACGGCCGCCCCGGCTGGCACATCGAATGCTCGGCGATGTCCTTCAAGCACCTCGGCCAGGACTTCGACATCCACGGCGGCGGTACCGACCTGATCTTCCCCCACCACGAGAACGAAATCGCCCAGTCCCTCTGCGCCTTCCCCGGCAGCCGCTTCGCCCGCATGTGGGTCCACAACGGCATGCTGGTGATCAACGGCGAGAAGATGTCCAAAAGCACCGGCAACTTCGTCACCATCCGCGACGTCCTCGCGAAGGTACCCGCCGAAGCCGCCCGCTTCCTGCTGCTGAAAACCCACTACCGCAGCCTGCTCGACTTCTCCGACACCGCCCTGGTTGAAGCTAGGCGGGAACTCGACCGTTTCTACCGTGCCCTCGAACGCGCGCCGGCGGAGGCGGGCGAAGTACCGGCGTCAGTGATCGACGCCCTGTGCGACGACCTCAACACCCCCCTGGCCATCTCCGAAATGCACGCGCTCTCCGATCGCGCCATGGCCGGCGATGCCGGAGCCGCCGCAGGCCTTCGTGCAACCGGCGGCTTGCTCGGGGTGTTGCAAGACCCGAACTGGTTCCATGGCGATGGCGACAACGCGGCCATCGACGCCGCTATCGCCGAGCGCATTGCTGCTCGTAAAGGCAAGGATTTCGCCCGCGCCGATGCGATCCGAAAAGACCTCGAAGCCCAGGGGATCATGCTGGAGGACAGTGCCCAGGGCACGATCTGGCGGCGGCGGTGAGGGCAAAGGCAAGGCCTTCTTTTTGTGAACAAAAAGAAGCAAAAAAACTTTATCCATTGGCGCTGGGGCTAGACAATGACCGGCCGTGATGGTGGGGCCGATCTTCAGCCACTTGGCAACGCTCCCGTCGTCATCCTCGTCCGGCCGCAACTGGCCGACAATATCGGCGCCGTGGCACGGGCGATGGGCAATGGCGGGCTGTTCCACCTCCGCCTCGTCGCCCCCCGTGACGGCTGGCCGCAACCGGCCGCCTGGCGGAATGCTTCCGGTGCTGATCGAATCCTCGATGAGCTGACGCTGCACGAGACGGTCGCTGACGCCGTTTCAGATTTGCATCATGTCTTCGCCACCTGTCCGCGTCCGCGCCACATCGTCAAGCCGGTTTTGACAGCACGCGGGGCGGCAAACGAACTGCGATCGATCACAGCGCGTGATCTGCGCGTCGGGTTGTTGTTCGGTCCCGAGCGGGCGGGGCTCGACAATGACGACATGGCCTGTTGCGACGCGCTGATCCGCTATCCGCTCAATCCCGGCTTCATGAGCCTGAACCTCGCCCAGGCGGTGATGGTGATGGCCTATGAATGGTGGACGGCGGCCGACGAGACCATGCCGCGGACCCTGATGACCAACGAGACCCAGGTGGCGACCAAGGGCGAGCTGGAGAACTTCCTGTTCCACCTCGTCGACCAGCTCGACGCCTGCGGGTTTCTCAAGAACCTGCCCAAGCGGCCGGGCATGGTGCGCAATATCCGCCACTTCTTCCAGCGAGGCGAGGTGACGCAGCAGGAGTTGCGGACGCTGCATGGGATCGTGACTGAACTGGCCCTGGGGCGTAGGCTGCGGGGGCGGTTGGAGAAGGAGGGGTAGAAAGATGTTCGTTTTTGAAAAAAAGAACCAAAAAACTTTTACCCACTTGCATCCGTGCCTCCCGGCAACGCTCGGCCTGAATGAATGAAGTTTTTTTGCTTCTTTTTGTTCACAAAAAGAAGAATCTTCCTTCCCCCTCAGTGTCCGTCCGGAAGGATTATGAGTCATTTGAATCTTCTGTTTGTTGCCCGGAAGATTGGCTTGCCCGGCGCGAACCACCTGTGACTCACTCCCTTGCATCGATCAGCGAGGCCGAGCATGTGGACGACCGAGACCCGCGCCCG
>CAMBRC010000169.1 GCA_945869965.1 Asaia bogorensis | reverse complement strand
GCAGCCAGTGCGGTGGCGAGATTGATCGTGGTCGTGGTTTTTCCGACGCCGCCCTTCTGGTTGACGATGGCGAGGATGCGCGGCCTGGGCGAGGCTTGGACCGCGGCCGCGCGGTCTTCGCTGATAGGAGTTTCAGCCACGCGATATCTCGCTCAGTCGGAGGATTTGCGCGGAAGGGTCAAGTGGGTTGGGCCACCGCTCGACGCGCATTTGCCATTGGCTGGCCGCTTTCGTCAATTCCTCCTCTACGGTTCGGCCTTTTGGGAAGATGCAGACGCCACCGGGGGTGAGTAGAGGTTGGGCCCATGTGAGGAGCGTTGTTAGTGGTGCCAGGGCGCGGGCGGTTATAAGGGGAGCTGGGGTAAGTGTCAGTTGCTCGATGCGATCGGCGTGCACGGTGACAGCGGTTCCTGTGGCTCGGGCGGCTTCGCGAAGGAAGGCGGCTTTGCGTTTATCTGCTTCGACGAGATCGAATGGTCGGCCGGTGGCGATTGCCAAGACCAATCCAGGGAAACCGCCGCCAGAACCTAGGTCTATGGCGCGTTCAAACTCGGCGGGTAGATGGGGGAGGAGGGCGATGGAGTCCTGAAGGTGGCGCTGTCTGATTTGAGGCTCGTCTTTTTTCGAAATTAGATTGACGGTGCGATTCCAGGTGAGAACGAGGTCGATGAAGATGTCCAGTCTGTCCGCTGTTTCACGTGAAACAGCGAAACTGGGTACAGGACTCTGTTTCACGTGAAACGCTCGAGCGTTTGTCTCTTGCGCAGGAACGCCAAGACGGCGGAGAGCGCTGCTGGTGTGATGCCCGGCAGGCGGCTGGCGGCCCCGAGCGTGGCGGGCTGGGCAATGTTGAGACGTTCACACATCTCCGCCGAAAGGCCTCCGATCGTCTGATAGTCGAGCAGTGCCGGCAGCTGCACTGCTTCTTCTTTCCTAAATCCCGCGACGTCCTGTTGTTGGCGATGGAGGTAGCCTTCGTAGATTGCTGTCGCGCGTAGTTGGCCCAATCCACGGGCCGTCAACCCGCAGGTCCAAGGAAAAATGCGTCCGACTTTGGCTGCGTCCAGCCGTGGGTCAGCCAGCCAGGCGAGTGCGGATCGGCGGCCGCCGTCAGTGGGAGGGTCGATTCCTTCGGCTCGCAAAATGCTGGCGGAAACCGTTTCGCTGCGGGCCAGTCGCTCGGCCTCGCTTAAACTGGCGAGATGGGCGTCGAACGCTTGCTGGCGTTCGCGACCTACAACACCCCACTCGCCGCCCCGCCGAGTCAGGCGAATGTCCGCATTGTCCGCCCGCAAGGAAAGACGGTATTCCGCGCGTGAGGTGAACATCCGATACGGCTCGGTCACGCCCTGTGTTGTAAGGTCATCGATCAGTACGCCGATATAAGCTTCAGCACGATCCAGTGTGACCGGCGGGGCCCCGGAAGTGCGGCGTGCGGCGTTGATGCCCGCCATGATCCCTTGTGCCGCGGCCTCCTCGTAACCAGTGGTGCCGTTCACCTGACCGGCGAGGAATAGGCCTGGAACCTTATGCAATTCGAGCCCTGCAGTCAGAGCGCGGGGGTCGATGAAGTCATACTCAACCGCATAGCCGGGACGCAGGATTTTTGCTGACTCCAGACCGGGGATCGTTGCGACCAGTGCGCACTGTACGGCCTCCGGCAGACTGGTCGAGATGCCGTTCGGATACACGGTATGATCGTCCAGCCCCTCGGGTTCCAGAAATATCTGATGGTGTTCGCGGTCGGCAAAACGCACCACCTTGTCTTCGATCGAAGGGCAGTAGCGGGGGCCGCGTCCGGCGATCTGTCCGCCGTATACCGCCGAAAGATGCAAGTTGGCGCGGATTACCGCGTGGGTGGCTTGGGTGGTTGCAGTCACGCCACAGGCCACCTGGCGATTGGCCAGGGCGCTGGTCATGGTGCTGAAGAACTCGGGCTCGGCGTCACCGCGGTCCTCGGCGAGGCGATCCCAGGCGATGGTACGCCCGTCGAGGCGTGGCGGCGTGCCGGTTTTGAGTCGGCCCATCGGCAAGCCCAATGCTTCTAGGCGCTTTGCCAGGCCGATGGCTGGTGCGTCGCCGACCCTGCCAGCCGCGTGGCTCTCTTGGCCGATATGGATGCGCCCCCGTAAAAATGTGCCGGCGGTGAGCACAATGGCGCCTGCGCTGACCTCGTCTCCACAGCTGGTCAGGACGCCGGCCACTGCGCCGCTGGCGTCGAGCACGAGGTCTTCGACGCTGGCCTCCATGATCTCCAGCCCAGGCTGTTCGCGTAAAAGCGCCTGAATGGCGTCGCGGTAGAGCGCTCGATCGGCCTGGGCGCGCGGGCCACGGACGGCCGGACCTTTGCTGCGGTTCAGGAGCTTGAAGTGGATGCCGGCCTGGTCAGCTGCGCGGCCCATCAGCCCGTCCAGCGCGTCGATCTCGCGCACCAGATGCCCCTTACCGATGCCGCCGATTGCCGGGTTGCAGGACATTTCGCCGATTGTGTGCCGCTTATGCGTCACCAGGATTGTGCGGGCACCAAGGCGCGCGGCACTCGCGGCGGCCTCGCAGCCGGCATGCCCGCCTCCGATCACGATCACATCGCAGCGGCGTTTCATCGATATCCACTCCGTGGCCGAAGGGCGAGGCGGCCGGTTGTTGGCCGGTTGTAGCCGGTATTACTTGCCAATGCAGAATTGGTGGAAGACCGAGTCGAGAATGTCCTCCACCCCTACCCACCCGGTGATCCTGCCGATCGCCCGCAGCGCCAAGCGTAGGTCTTCCGCCCTTAGCTCGGGATAAATCGCAATGCGAGCAGCAGCAAGGCGGCTGGTGGCTTCGTGCAGTGCGGCTCGGTGGCGTGCGCGGGTCAGCGGTGGCGGGCCGGCCGCGTGGGTCAATGCTGTAGCCTGCGCCGTCAGATGGGAAAGCAGCGCCTTCATACCTTCGCCCGTGCGCGCGCTGATCCGCAGCATGTCCGGTGTATTGATCGCGTGGGTGGGCAGCAGGTCGGCCTTGGTGGTGACTCGGATCGTCCGCTCGTGGGGCGCCAAATCCACAGGGGTGGGTTCTGTTGCGGTTTCCAGCACGATAACGGCGTCGGCGGTCGCGGCCCGATCATGGGCCCGGCGAACGCCCTCGGCCTCGATATCGTCCGAGGCCTCCCGCAACCCAGCGGTGTCCAGTAGCGTTACCGGCACGCCGCCGAGGTCGATTCGTGTCTCAAGCACATCGCGTGTGGTGCCGGGCAGGGGGGAGACAATGGCGATGTCGCGCTGTGCCAAAGCATTGATCAGAGTAGATTTTCCGACATTTGGAGCGCCGACGATGGCAAACACCAACCCGTCGCGCAGCTTCTCGCCGCGGTGGGCGTCATCCAGTTGAGCGCGCAGTTCGCCCAGCAGCTGATCGATCGCCTGTTCCAGCGCTGCTTCCACCTCGGGCGGCAGGTCTTCGTCCGGAAAATCGATCAGGGCTTCTTGTTGCGCCAGTAGGCGGGTCAGTGTCGTGGCCCAGCCGCTGAGCAGTGTGCCTAGTTCGCCATCCATCTGCCGTAGCGCCTGGCGTCTCTGGGCTGTGGTCTCGGCGTCCACGAGGTCGGCGATCGCCTCTGCTTCCACCAGGTCCAGCCGCCCATTGAGAAAGGCGCGGCGGGCAAATTCGCCAGGCTCTGCTGGCCGCAGTCCCAATTCCACCAAAACAGCGGTAACGTCGCGCAGCACCGCGCGCCCGCCATGTAGATGCAGTTCCGCGCTGTCCTCGCCGGTAAAGCTGCGTGGCCCTGGAAGCCAAAGCACCAAGGATTTGTCTATAACAAAATCGAAACGATCTCGCAGCGTGCGCAAAGCCGCAAGGCGCGGGCGCGGACGGCGCCGGCAGATCCGGTCCAAGATCGTCCCACTGGCCGGCCCGCTGATACGCAATACCGCGATAGCGGCGCGGCCGGCGCCTGAAGCAATGGCAAAGATCGTGTCGCTATACTCGGTCATGTGAACGACAGCGGGTGGCCGGTGTCAAACGGCCGGCAACATCAACTCGGGCACGCGACCGCCATCGCGAACATGGCGTTCGAGCACGGCGTCGACATCAGCTGTTGAGTTCACCTTGTACCAAACTCCCTCGGGATAGATGACGAGGCAGGGTCCCAACTCACAGCGGTCCAGACACCCCGCCAGATTGACCCGCACCTTCGGCAGCCCCATTTCCTTGGCGCGCGCCTTCATGTAGTCGCGCAGTTTTTCCGAGCCGGCCGCGGCACACGAGCCGCGCTTGTGCCCATCTGGGCGGCGGTTGCAGCAGACAAAGAGATGCGCGTCGTAGAACTGGGCTGGGTCGGCTTGGTGGTCGGGCGGGCTCATCTTGGATCTCCGAGTTAGGCATAACATGCCCTGCCGCATGCAGCCTCCTATCCGCGAAGCCGGCCCGACATGCAAGCACGAGGATCGCTCAACAAAGGCCCCGCCGGTGACTGCCATTCGGGAGCGTTGGCCCCTTACTGACCGACTGGACCGAATGCCGCAGGGGTGGTCAAGCTTGACAGTGCGGGTAGCGCGGTGCCATCGCTCCAGCTTGGTGTGTCGCCGGAACCCGTCGCCTTGTCTCAACAGCTCTCGTTGCACTCACCTGTAGGCGACCTGACCATCTCCGAGGATGGCGGCGCAATTGTGTCCATCGACTGGGGGTGGGTGGCGGATCAGAGCGAAACGCCGCTGTTGGCCGAGGCACGACACCAGTTGCACGACTACTTCGACGGCAAGCGCCACAGCTTCGATCTCGCCCTGGCGCCAATGGGCACCGACTACCAGCGTCGCGTTTGGCGGGCGCTGTGCAATATCCCGCCCGGTAGCACCCAGACCTACGCCGACATCGCCCGCACGGTGGGCGGCAGCCCGCGCGCTGTTGGCGGTGCCAATGGCCGCAATCCGATCCCGATCGTCATCCCTTGTCACCGCGTGGTGGCCATGACCGGGATTGGCGGCTATTCCGGTGGCGAAGGCCTGCCGACCAAGCGGTTCTTGCTGGCGCTGGAAGGTGCTGGCGGTGCCGCCGATTTGTTTGCCTCGCGTGGCCCAAAGTGATTCGGTCCGCGCTCTCACACGATAGCAGTATGGAAGAACGATGACCCAGGCCATTCGCATCCACGCCAACGGCGGCCCCGAGGTGATGCTGTGGGAGGACGTCCCCACGCCGGAACCCGGCCCAGGCGAGGCGCTGGTCCGTCACGAGGCGGTCGGCCTGAACTACATCGACGTGTATTTCCGCACCGGCCTCTATAAGGCGCCGCTGCCCTCAACCCCTGGCATGGAAGCCGCAGGGGCTGTTGTAGCCGTTGGCGCCGGCGTTACCGAGGTGAAACCGGGAGATCGCGTGGCCTATGCTGGCGGACCGATCGGCGCCTATGCCACCGAGCGTGCGATCGCCGCCGACCGCCTGGTGGTTCTGCCTGATGGCATCGATGCCAAGACCGGCGCTGCGATGATGCTCCAGGGCATGACCGCCCAATACCTTCTGCGCCGCACCTATGCGGTGAAGTCCGGCGAGACCATCGTCGTGCATGCCGCTGCCGGCGGCGTCGGACTGATCATGTGCCAATGGGCAAAGCATCTCGGTGCCACCGTGATCGGCGTCGTCTCAACGCCAGCAAAGGCCGAGCTGGCGCTTGCGCATGGTGCTGCCCACGCCATCGTTGGACACGCCGACCTGCCGGCGCAGGTAAAACGCATCACCGGCGGTGCCATGGTTCCGGTGGTTTACGACAGCGTCGGCCGCGACACCTTCATGACCAGCCTGGACTGCCTCGCTCCGCTTGGACTGATGGTTAGTTATGGCAATGCCTCAGGCCCGGTGGCCACATTTGACCTCGGCGTGTTGGCCGCAAAAGGCAGTCTCTACGTGACTCGCCCGACGCTTGCGACTTACACCTCCAAGCGCAGCGACCTCGTGGCCACCGCAAATGACCTGTTCGGTGTCGTGAAGTCCGGTGCAGTGAAGATCCGGGTCAATCAGACCTTTCCCTTGTCGGAGGCGGCCGCCGCCCACACAGCGCTAGAATCTCGCCAAACAACCGGCAGCACAGTACTGATCCCTTAGAAATCAGCGAAAATGGATGAACATTTTTTGCTTTTTTTTGAAAAAAGAACCAAAAACCCTTCATCCATTCAGTGCCGGGCCAGCGCTTGCGGCGTTGGTGCTAGGCTCAGGACCTATTAATTTTCTTGCGGCACGGTCGCGCGTCTGATTCAAAGGCGTTGAAGGAGCCGCTGATGAGTGATCTGTTCTGGCTGACGACGCAGCAGATGCGGCGGATTGCGCCGTATTTCCCGCTTTCGCATGGGGTGC
>CAMBRC010000168.1 GCA_945869965.1 Asaia bogorensis | reverse complement strand
CGCGCCAAGACCGGCCGCATCAACGGCGCGCTGGTCGGCCTGCTCACCGTGATGAAGGGCCTGCCGCTCGCCTACGCCAAGGACATGCAGGAAGACAAGGAACAGGTCTTCGACGCGGCCGAAGCCTGGGCGCTGTGCCTCGCCGCCACCGCCGGCCAAGTGCGCGACATGACCGCCAACACCGAGCGCATGCGCGAGTTCGCCGGCTCCGGCTTCGCCACCGCGACCGACCTGGCCGACTGGCTGGTGCGCGTGCTGAAACTCCCGTTCCGAACCGCCCACCACGTCACCGGTCGCCTGGTCGCCAAGGCCGAAGCCCGCAACATCGATCTCGCCGACCTCTCCCTGGCCGACATGCAGGCCGAAGAAGCGGGCATCACCCAGGACATCTTCGGCGTGCTGACCGTCGATGCCTCGGTCGCTTCGCGGTCGGTCCTTGGGGGGACCGCGCCGGCGAATGTTGCCGCGCAGGCAGCGAAGTGGTTGGAGAAGTTGAAGTGAAGACTCTTCTTTTTGTGAACAAAAAGAAGCAAAAAAACTTCATCCATTGGCGCTCGGCACACCCAGGGGAGAACGGCGCCGTGGCCACAAGCAAGCGAAAAAAGTTTTTTTGCTTCTTTTTGTTCACAAAAAGAAGTCTTCTCCTTGCCTGCCTTCTCCTGCCCCTGACCGCCTGCGGCCGCAAAGGCCCGCCGAACCCTCCGGGTCCGGCGGATCAGATCACCTTTCCCCGCGCCTATCCCGCCCGCTGAGCGGCCGCCAGGCTGGGCGGCGCGGCGGTTTCCGGGCGCGGCAGCTTGACCCGGTAGCACAGGGCATAGAGCGCCGGCAGGAACACCAGTGTCAGCCCGGTCGCCACCGCCAGCCCACCGATCATGGCGATCGCCATCGGGCCCCAGAACACGTTCAGCGACAGCGGGATGAAGGCCAGGATGGCGGCGAGTGCCGTCAACACCACGGGCCGGGCGCGGCGCACGGTTGACTCGACAATGGCGTCGGCCAAGGACTGCCCGGCCGCAAGGTCCTGCTGCACCTGGTCCACCAGGATGATGGTGTTGCGCATGATCATCCCGGCCAGCGCGATCACCCCGAGCAGCGCCACGAAGCCGAACGCCGCATCGGCGGCCAGCAAGGCGGCGACGGCACCGATCAGGCCGAGGGGCGCGGTGGCCAGCACCAGGGCAACACGGCCGAGATTCTGCAACTGCACCATCAGCAACAGGATCATGGTGGCGATCATGATCGGGAAGACCGCGGCCAGCGAGGCGTTGGCCTTGGCCGATTCTTCCGCCGCGCCGCCGGTCTGGATCGTCACTCCCGGCGGCAGGGCGATCGCGGCGATGCGCGGCAGCGCTGCGGCGGTCACGTCCGGCGCCTGCAAGCCGTCCTGGATTTCCGCGCGCACGGTGATGAAGGCGGCCCGATCGCGACGCCACAGGATCGGTTCCTCGGCGGTCGGGACGACACGGGCCAGCTGCGACAGCGGCAGCGGCCCGGCCGGCGTCATCAGCACCAGGTCGGCCAGCCGGTCGAGGTCCAGCCGCTCCTCGGGCGCGGCGCGCAGCACCACGTCGATCAGCTTGGTGCCGGCCCGGAGTTGGGTGGCGGTGGTGCCGGAGATCTGCGCCTGCAGCGTCTGCGCGATCTGGGCCGGCGTCAGCCCCAGCGCCCGGATGCGCGCCTGGTCGAGTTCCAGCGTCAGCCCCGGCGCCCGCTCGCCCCAGCCGATCTCGGCCCGTCGCGTGCCTGGCGTGGCGCGCAATGCGGCCAATGCCTCGTCGGCCACCGCCCGCACCGCCTGCATGTCGGTGCCGACCACGCGGAACTGCACCGGGAAGCCCACCGGCGGCCCCAGCTCAAGCCGCGCCACGCGCACCCGCGCTTCCGGCACGCCCTCTTCGGCAAAGAATGCCATCAGCCGGTCGCGCGCCCGCTCGCGGCCCTCGATGTCCGTGGTCGTCAGCACCATGGTGGCCACGGCGTCGTTCGGCAAAGTCGGGTTCACCGTCAGCTGAAAGCGCGGCCCACCGTTGCCGATATAGGCGGTGAACCAGCGCACATCGCGCTTCAGCTCGGCATCGCCGAGCAGCTTGGCTTCGATCTTGGCCACTGCCGCGGCGGTGGCGGCATGGCTCGCCCCCTGGCGCAGCGTGACGTCCAACAGCAGCTCCGGCCGGGCGGAAGACGGGAAGAACTGCTGCTTCACCATCCCCATCCCCGCCCCGGACAACACCAGCAGCGCCACCGTGGCGAGCACCACGCTGCGGCGCCAGCGGATCGTCCACTGCACCATCCGGCGCAGTGCGCGGTAGATGCGGGTTTCGTAGATGGCGTTGTGGCTGTGCGCCGCCCCCGGCTTCGACGCCCCCTGCTTTGGTATTGGCAGCAACAGCACCCCCAGGAACGGCGTGAAAACCACCGCCACCACCCAGCTCGCCAGCAGCGCCAGCCCGACCACCCAGAAGATGCCGCCGGCATATTCGCCGGTGGTGGAATTCGCCAACCCCACCGGCATGAACCCGGCGGCCGTCACCAGCGTGCCGGACAGCATCGGAAACGCCGTCGAGGTCCAGGCATGGCTGGCCGCGCGCACCCGGTCCCAGCCCTCGTCCAGCTTCACCACCATGGTCTCGATAGCGATGATCGCGTCATCCACCAGCAGCCCCAGCGACAGGATCAGCGCGCCGAGCGAAATCCGCTGCAACTCGATCCCCCAGGCCTGCATCACCACGAACACCAGCGCCAGCGTCAACGGCACCGCCAGCGCCACCACCAGCCCGGCCCGGAAACCCAGCGAGGCGAACGACACCAGCAGCACGACGGCCAGCGCCATGACGAACTTCATCAGGAACTCGCCAACCGCTTCCTGCACCACATGCGGCTGGTCGGCGGTCTGCTCCAGCGTCAGCCCCAGCGGCAGGTCCGCCTTGATCCGCGCCACCTCCGCCTGCAACGCCTCGCCGAAATGCAGCGCATTGGCGCCCTTGCGCATCGACACGGCGATCACGACAGCCCCTTGGCCATTGTGACGCACCTCCGAAAACAGCGGCTCCTGATAGCCCGCCCGCACGCTGGCGATCTCGCCCAGGCGCAATGTCCGCCCCTGACTTGCGACGGGGACATCGAGCAGCGACGCCACCCCGCCATCCGCACTGGCGGAAAGAGCCCCGGTCATCCGCACCGGCACCCGGCTGCTTGACGTATCGACGATCCCGGCCGCCGCGACCACATTCTGGCGCGCCAACGCCACAGCGATCTCCTCGACCGTCACCCCCAGCGAGGCCAGCCGCGCCTGGTTGAACTCCACGAACAAAGTGCGCGGCACCTCGCCCAGGATGTTGACCTTCTCCGTCCCGGCCACCCCCAGCAGCCGGTCGCGCGTGCGCTCGGCGGCGCGCACCAAGGTGGCATTGTCCGCCCCGGTCAGCGCGAACACCGCGCCATAGACATCGGTGAACTCGTCATTGGCCGACGGCCCGATCACCCCCTGTGGCAACTCGGGCTTCAGGTCATCCAGCCGCTTGCGCACCTGATAGAACAAATTCGGCACCATCGCCGGCGGCGTGTCATCGCGAAAACTCACCATCGTCGCGACGAAGCCCGGCCGGGTGAAGGTGTCCAGATGGTTCAGCCACGGCGTGTCCTGCAGCTTGCGCTCGATCCGCTCGGCCAGCAGCGACTGCGTCTCGACCGCCGTCGCCCCCGGCCACACCGCGGTCACCACCATCAGCTTCAGGGTAAAGGACGGGTCCTCGCCGCGCCCCAGCTTGGTATAGGCGAAGCCACCGGCCAGGAAGATCATCGCGATCAGAAACCCGGTCAGGCTGCGATGCGCCACCGCCCAGGCCGACAGGTTGAACCGGCTCATCCTCCCTACTCCACCTGCCCGGAGACACGGATCTTCGCCGCCGGGTCCAGCTTGTGCCCCCCCAGCGCCACGATAATCGCACCTGGCGCCACCCCGGTCACCGACGCCCGGTCCTGCCGCATCGCCATGATCACCACCGGCTGCGCGGTCACCGTGTTGCCGTCGATCACCCAGACGATCGGCCCCTGCCCCCGGTCGGCCAGCGCCGCCGCCGGCACCGTCGCCACCCCGGACGGCCCTGGCGCCCGCAGCGCCACCGTGGCACTCATCCCGATCGCCAGCCACGGCGGCGGCGCCTCCAGCGCAAACCGCGCGGCATAGGTCCGCAACCCCGGCGTCGCCGCCGCGGCCAGTTCACGCAGCGTCGCCGCCACCGGCGCCTCCGGCTTGGCCCACAGCGCCACCTCGGCCGATGCCTGGGCCACCTCGGCCAGCGCCGTTTCCGGCAACTGCACCTCAACCTCCAGCGACCCGCTCTCGGCCAGCCGCAGCACCGGCGCCCCCTCGCCCACCACCGTGCCGCGATCCGCCAGCACCGCCGTCACAACCCCGTCCGCCGGCGCGCGCAGCACCGTATGCTGCAGCCGGTTGCGCGCCAGGGTCAGCGCCGCCCGCGCCGACTCCACCCGCTGCGCCGCCGAGCGTGCCGCCGCCTGCTTCTGGTCATCAACCGACGCCGAAGCCCAGCCACCCGCCGCCAGGGTCCGGCTGCGCCCCGCCTCGGCCGCCGTCAACGCCGCCTGCGCCTCCGCGCCGGCCAAATCCGCCTCGGCACTGCGCACGCCCAGTGCAATATCGCTGTCATCCAGCCGCGCGATCACCTGCCCGGCCACCACCCGCGCGCCAACATCCACCTCGCGCGCCACGATGCGCCCGCCAGCGCGAAACCCGATATCCGCCTCGCGCCGCGGCTTGACCAGCCCCGGATAGTGCCGCGGCGCCGCGTCCTGCGCCGCCTGCACCCGCACCGCCAACACCGGCCGCACCGGCTGCTCCACCGTCGCCTGGGCACGCTCGAAGCAGCCCCCCAACGCCAGGGGCAGCAACAACAGCAGAGCTGGGGAAACACGCATGCGGCACCTCGCGAGGTCGAGCCGGCAAGCTGAACTTAAAACTGACGAATGTCAATATTCGTCATAATGACATTCAAGGCAAGCAAGCCTCCGGCGGCAAAGGGCCGAGGGCCCTTTGATCCCCATCGACTTGGGCGGTTAGTCCAGGACGCAATGTCATGGGTTCAAAGGGCCCCAGCCCTTTGCAGCCGGAGGCTTGCTGACTTACGGCCGCAGCGCCCGCAGCACGAATTCCGCCATCGCGACCGCCTGCGCCGGCAGGTCCTCGTCCACGCATTGCGCGATCAGGATCGGGTGGCAAAAACGCACCGTGGTCGCATGGATCACCCGGGCAACCGCGTTGGCGTCCAGGCTGCGGTCGAACAGCCCTGCCGCCTGGCCGTCCATCACCACATGGCGAATAGCGGTGTCGATGTCGTGGATATAGGCATCAACAACGCTCCAATGCTCCTGCATGGCCGCGCTGACCATGTCGTGCATGCGCTTTTCGTCGAAAAACAAATGCACCATCTTCTCGTGCAGCGCGCGAAACAGCAGCCGAATGCGATCCGGCGGCGGCGCCGGACTGCGCGCGATCGCCCAGAGATGGGCACTCAGCGTCGCCAGCAACTGCGTGGCAATCGCCTCGTTGATCGCCGCCTTGCTCGGAAAGAACCGATACACATTGGCCGGCGACATCCGCAACTCGCGCGCGATGTCGGCCACCGTCGTCTTCTGATACCCCATCGTGCGAAACAGCCGCTCCGCCGTGGCGATGATCGCCGACCGCGTGGCGTCGGCCCGCGCGCCGCGCGGCGCCTCGGTCAGGGTCGGAGTCGTCGGTGGAGCGGAAATCTGGGTGGCCATGACTGACGTATAACGGAATTCATCAGCCATTGCACGCCCCGAGATTACCGGGCCGCGCTACTCAGCCTTGCCGTCATGGAACCAGGCTTCCACCGGCCCCGAGAGCTTCATCGTCATCGGGTTGCCGCGCCGGTCCACGGTCTTGCCGATGGCCATCCGCACCCAGCCCTCGCTGATGCAGTATTCCTCGACATTGGTGCGCTCCACCCCCTTGAAGCGAATGCCAACCCCGCGCTCCAGCATCGCCTGGTCATGGAACGGGCTCTTCGGGTCGGTGGACAGCCGATCGGGCGGGGCTTCAGCTTGGGGGGAGTCGGGTGCGTCGCTCATGACACCCCATATAGCGCGCCAACCCCGCCGCCGCCTATGGTCCCCGCATGCCCCGCCCCACCCCGCATGACCTGCTGCGCCGCCACGCCCTCGCTAGTGGATCGAATCTAACACTTGGTGCCCTCTCTTCACGGCGGCGATAATTTTCGCCGGATCCTTGGTCCAGCGAAAGGGCCGCGGGTTGGCGTTTGTCTCCATCAGAAAGCGCTTGATCGCGGCCTGTAGCTCGACAACAGAGC
>CAMBRC010000167.1 GCA_945869965.1 Asaia bogorensis | reverse complement strand
ACATCGGTATGCTGCCGGCGGGGATGGCGGATTACGCCGAGGTTTCGTCCAGCGCATAACCGGTGCCGCGCACATTCTGGATCAGCTCGGTGGCGTTGGGACGGGCGAGGGCGTGGCGCAGCCGGCCGATATGGACATCCAGGGTGCGGTGCTGGATCTCGACAGTGCGGCCCCAGACCGCGTCCAGCACTTCGGCCCGGCTGAAGACGCGGCCGGGGTGGCGCATCAGGAAGTGCAGCAGCTTGAATTCGGTCGGGCTCATGTGAACGGGCTGGCCGCCGCGCCGGACGCGCCGGGTTGTCAGGCCCATGACGATGTCACTGAAGCTGATCTGTTCGTGCGGCACGGCGCCGTCCGCCCGGCGCAGCAGGCCGCGCATGCGGGCGAGCAGGTTCGGGGAGGTGAACGGCTTGGTGACGAAGTCATCCACCCCAGCGGACAGGGGGTGGACGGCATCCTCCTCGCGGCCGCGCGCCGAGACCATGACGATCGGCACGCTGTGGCCGGCGGGGTGCTGGCGGATGCGTCGGGTGACCTCGATGCCGGAGAGTGACGGCAGCAACCAGTCCAGCACGATGATCCGCGGCGGTGCCGCGGCGAAGCGGTCCAGCGCATCCTGGCCGTCGGCGGCCTCGATCACGGCGAACCCGGCATCCTGGAGATTGTAGAGCAGCAGGGCGGCGATGGCGGGGTCGTCCTCGACGACGAGGACGACGGGCTGGTTGGGGGGCGGGGTGCCGCCAGGGTCTTGCATGGGCGGCTGGTCCCCGGTTCGCCGGTCAGGCCGGTTCGGCCGGGGCGGGGCGCGGGTAGGTTTGGGGGCGAACCAGGTCGAGATGGTCGATGCCGGTGCCCGCCGGGGTCAGCAATTCGGTTTCCACGTGATCGGCGTGCAGGCGGTGCCGCAGTGCGCCGCAGACGCGCGCGCCGGGCAGACCGAGCTGTTCGGCGGGGTTGACGACGAACGACAGGGCCGGTGCCCAGGCATAGGCCACGCGGCTGCGCATGACATGGTGATGCAGGTGCAGATGGCCGGAGGCGACCAGGCGCAGGCCGGGATGGTCGAGCAACGGGTCCAGGGCGGCGCGGGCATGGGGCGGCACCGACCAGTAGTCGAAGGTGGGGTCATCGCGTTCGGTGACAAAGACCGGCTTGTGCAGGAACAGCGCGATGCGGCGATCGGCCGCGCCGGCGGCGGCTTCCAAGATGAACGCGGCCTGTGCCGTCTCCTCGGCGTGGCCGGTGCCCATGACTTCGGAGTTGAGCGCCACGATGCGCCAGCCCGGCAGGTCGATCAGGCCGCGGCCGGCGCCGAGATGGGTTTGGAAGCGTTCGAGCCGGGCCGTGTTGAAGGGCTGGCGCGGCATGGTGTGGGGATGGCTGCCGACATCGTGGTTGCCGGGCACCGCCAGCAGCGGCGCGGGGAAGGCGCGGTGCAGCTCGGTGGCCAGGGCGAGATCCTCGTCGTGGTCGGCGCCATCGAGCGACAGGTCGCCGGTGGCCACCACCAGGTCGGGCGGATTGGCCACAGCGTGGGCGTGCTGGGCGAGCAGGTTGGCGCGGAACAGGTCGTTGCGCGGCGACAGATGGGCGTCTGAGAGCTGGAGGATGGTCAGCATGGCATGGTTCCTGGGCGGTGTTGGGTCCGCGAGGGGGAAGGGCGGCCGGGCCCCGCGGCGGGCCTGGCCGGAGGCGCGGTTCAGGCGGCGGGTATCAGCTTCTGGGTCTCGGCGACCATCTCGGCGAGCGCCTTGTCCGGCGCGGTATCGCCGCGCATCACCAGGGTGATGAGGTCGCGCTGGAGGCGCCAGATCTTGACGCCGTTGGTGCCGAGATAGCCGTACCAGATGCCGGAGCGGTCGTACTGGTCGACCGGCGTGCGGTAGTTCGGCTTCTCGCGGTAGAACGGCGCGAGGTAGGCTTCGCCGAGCGCCTTGATGTTGGTGGGGAGGTAGCCGGTGGCCAGGACGGCCATCTTCTGGCCTTCGGCGCCGGATACGAATTTGAGGAATTCCCAGGCGGCTTTCTGGCGGAGCGCATCCGGGGTCAGGATCATGCCGGCATTGCCGCCGGTGGGCAGCCAGCCCTTTACGGGATCCTGGATCGGGAACTTCGCGGTGCGCAGCTCGAAGCTGCGGCCGATGCTCTCGGTGATGCCGGTGAGGTTGGCGGGCGAGTTGATGTAGATGCCGGTCTTGCCGGCGACGAAGCTCTGGCGCGACTGGTCGAAGCCCTGGATCGCCATGCCGCCCTCGGTCATGAAGCGGCTGGCCAGCTTCAGCGCCTCCAGGCCGGCGACGCCGCCGAAGATCACCTTGGTTTCGTCGGTCGGGTCGGTCAGGGTGGCGCCCTGCTGGAAGTTCAGCGTCTGCCACAGCCAGTCATCCGGCCAGGCATGGACGTCATAGGCCATGCCGTTGATGTCGCCGCCGCCGGCCTTGATCTTGCCGGCCAGCGCGATCGTCTCGTTCCAGGTGGCGGGGAAGGCGTCCGGGTTGCCGCCGGCGCGGCGGACGAGATCGGCATTCATGTAGATGATGGGCGAGGAGGCGTTGAACGGCATGCCGACCTGGCGGCCATCCACGGCGCCGAGGGAGAACATGCGGGGGGCGTAATTCTCCATCAGCCAGTCCTCGCCTTCGGCGGCGATCATCGGCGAGAGGTCGACCAGCTGGCGGCGGCGGGCGAGGGCGCGGGCGAGCTGGGGCATTAGGTGGTAGCCGGAATAGAAGACGTCGGGCATCTGGTTGGTGACGGCTTCGCGCAGCACCTGCTGATGGCCGTCGTCATAGGTGGGCGGGGCGGTGCGGAAGCTGATCTTGATCGACGGGTTGGCGGCGGTGAAGGCATCGGCGATGGGCTGGTGGAAGCGGGCATGGGCGGGCCAGCAATGCATCACGGTCAGGGTGATCGGGGTTTGCGCGAGGGCGGGACGCAGCGCGGCGGCGGCGGCGAGGCCCATGGCGGTTTGGGCGAGAAGCGTTCGGCGAAGCATTGGCGGACTCCTTTTGGGGCAGGGGATCGGGGTGAGGCTGGGGGGGGCGGGCGGTGCGTTCACTTCAGGCCGGTCATGGTGATGCCTTGGATGAACTGGCGCTGGGCGAGCAGGAAGGCGGCGACCAGGGGGGCGGTGACGATGGCGGCGCCGGCCATCAGGGCGCCGTAATTCGATCCCGTTTCGGCATCGCGGAATTGCAGCATGCCGAGCGGGGGGGTGGCGTGTTCGGGGCTGGTGGTGACGATCAGCGGCCAGTAGAGGTCGTTCCAATGGGCGGTGACGGAGAACACGGCGAAGGCGGCGATGGCGGGTTTCAGGGCCGGCACCAGGAGGCGCAGGACGATCTCGATCTCGGTGAAGCCGTCGATCCGGGCGGCGTGGATCACCTCGTCGGGGAAGCTGCGGATGAACTGGCGGAACAGGAAGATGGCAAATAGCGACAGCATGAATGGGAACACCAGCGCGAAGTAGGTGTTCAGCAGGCCGAGCGAGGAGAGCGCGATGTAAAGCGGGATCGCCGGCACCTGGATGGGGATGGTCAGGCCGAGCAGCACCAGGGCGAACAGGGCGGGCTTGGCGCGGAAGGACAGCTTGGCCAGGGCGTAGGCGGCGGGGATGGCCACCACGAGCTGGATCGCCAGGATGGCGGCGCAGACGATGGCGCCGTTGGCCATGTAGCGCAGCAGCGGTGCCTCGCGCAGGGCGTAACTGTAATTCTGCGCGGCATAGAAGGTGCCGGGCAGCAGGCTCATGCCGGCACTGAACACTTCGTCCGGTGCGCGGATGGAGGTGAGGATCATCCATACCAGCGGCAGCATGACGATGGCGCCGCCGGTCAGGAGAACGGCGTGGGCGGCCAGGCGGCTGGCGCGGCCTTCGCGGCGGATCATCCGTAATGGACCTTGCGGTCGATCAGGAAGGCCTGGATGGCCGAGGCGGCAACGACGATGGCGAGGAACACCAGGGTCAGGGCGGAGGCATAGCCGATGCGGAAATACTGGAAGCCTTCGAGATACATCGCATAGAGCAGGACCTCGCTGCGTCCCAGCGGACCGCCGCGGGTCAGGACGACCACGGTGTCGAACACCTTGAAGGCGGTGATGCAGGTGGTGATCACGACGAACATCGTGGTGGGCCCGAGCAGCGGCCAGGTGACGCGCAGGAAGCGGTCGATCGGGTGGTCGGCGCCTTCGACGGCGGCGGCATCGTAAAGGTCCTGCGGGATGGCGGTCAGGCCGGCCAGGAAAAGGATCATGTTGAAGCCGACGAGCTGCCAGGCGCCGATGACGGCGAGGCCGGCCAGGACGAGGTCTGGATCCGAGAAGACGTCAATCCGGCCGAGGCCCAGGGCGTCGAGTGCGGCGTTCACGGGCCCGAGCTGCGGGTGCAGGACGAAGTGCCAGACCGTGGCCATGGCGACCAGGGTGGTGGTGACCGGGAGATAGAAGATCACCTGGTAGAAACTGCGCAGACGGCCGCGGCGCTGGATCAGCAATGCCAGCAGCAGGCCGAGCCCGACGGCCACCGGGACGATGATCGCGGCATAGGTGAAGGTGTTGCGCATGGCGCGCCAGAAGACGGGGTCGGCGAGGAGCGCGCGGAAATGGGCGTCACCGACCCAGCTCCAGTCGGGAGCGCCGAACTCATAGTCGGTGAAGCTGAGAATCGTGACCGTGGCGATGGGCAGGATGTAGATCGCGATCATCAGCGCGAGCGCGGGCGCGCACAGGGCATAGGCCCAGGCCGCCTCGGCGCGGCCGGTGCGCCGTTGCGCCGCTGGTGCGGCGATGCGGGGCAGGGCGGCGAACTCGACGGCGTCCATGGTCAGCCGGCGGCCTGGAGAGCGGGATGGCGGGTCTGGAGGAGGCCGAGGCGCTGTCCGGCGGGGTTGAACAGGAGGATGTTGCCGGCGGTGAAGCGCAGGCCGAGGTTGGCTTCCAATCCGCGATCCTGGCGCAGCGACTGATACGCCTCGGCGGTCAGGCGGGCGACCAGGCGTTGGGCGGTGTCGCCGCATTCGACATGCAGGAGGAACTCGGCGCCGAGGTTTTCGACATGGCGCAGGCGGGCGGCGATCTGTCCGGTGTGCGGCGGCGTGACGGTCACCGCTTCCGGGCGGATGCCGAGCTGCACGGCGCCGGTGTAGTCGGCGGCGGCTATCGGCATGTGGGCGCCGAGCACGGTGGTGCCCGCCCGGTCGGTCACCGCGGGCAGCACATTGATCGCCGGGGCACCGATGAAGCGGGCGACGCGCAGGTCGCTGGGGTCGTGATACAGCTGGTCCGGTGTGCCCAGCTGGACGATGCGGCCTTCGTCCATCATGGCCACGCGGTCCGACATGGTCATCGCTTCGGTCTGGTCATGCGTGACATAGATGAAGGTGGCGCCCAGGCGGCGGTGCAGTTCCGCCAGTTCCGCCCGCATATGCATCCGCAGACGAGAATCCAGATTGGACAGCGGCTCGTCCATCAGAAAGACGGCGGGCCGGCGCACCATGGCGCGCCCAAGGGCGACGCGCTGACGCTGGCCGCCGGACAACTGGGCCGGCTTGCGCGCCAGCAGGTGGTCGATCTCAAGCTGGGCGGATACCGCCGCGACGTCTGCCTGGATACCCCGCATGATCCCGCGCCGCCGCGGCGAGAGCAGGCCCACCAGCGGCAGGCGTTCGGAGAGGCGGAGGCGGTCCATGACCAGCGGCATGGCGATGTTCTCGCCGACACTCATGTGCGGGTAGAGGGCGTAGGACTGGAACACCATGGCGACGTTGCGCCGTTTGGGCGCCAGGGCATCGACATTGGCGCCGCCGATTGCCACGGTGCCTTGGTCGGGGGTTTCAAGGCCGGCGATGATGCGCAGCAGGGTGGACTTGCCGCAGCCGGACGAACCGACCAGCGTCAGGAATTCGCCGTCTTCGATTGCCAGCGAAACGTCGTGCAGGACCTGGGTGGCGCCAAATGCCTTGCTGATCCGTGCTAGTGAAACCGATGCCATCCAACCTACCTGCCAGGGACCCGGATCTTCGGGGCGAGGACATTATGGCGCTGGCATGTCGCATGTCGGTGACAGGCCGATGAGGCTTTCGTGACAGTGGCGCCCCGGCGAATACCAGGGCGCCGGGTGTTTGGCTCTCCCCGTCAGGCCGATGCCGGGCGGTGCCGATCGACGAGTGGCGCGAGCGGCGTGATCCAGCGGCGGTCGGCGGCCCTGGCGTCCAACTGGGCGGTGAACGGATCCTGGCCCATCACCCGCCAGTTGATTGACGTATCCAGTTCCCACAACCCCCAGGCGGCGGCCGGCCCGGGATGGGTGGTGAAGCTTTCGGTCAGCGACTGGAGCGTTAGGTGCGGAATACCGTCCACCACCGTCAGCGTGTTCCAGTGCACATGACCGGCCAGGCAGACCACGGGAACGCGGGCCATGCGCAGCACCGCGCGGGCACGCTCGGCCCCGGGATAGGTCGACAGTTCCGGCGTGCGTTCGAAATAATAGTTACTGGTCTGGGCGTGGCCGGACAGC
>CAMBRC010000166.1 GCA_945869965.1 Asaia bogorensis | reverse complement strand
ACTCCACTGTGAACATCCTTCCAGCCTCTCCATGCCCGTCATGGACATCAGAAAGGCCTAGCAGGACCGGTACACTTTGCCGCCGCCTTCAGGACGACCGCATCAACCGGTGAAGTGGTACACTTTGCAGCCGCTGTTTATAGCAGCAGCGGATTCTGCCCGGTCATGCCGACATCGGGGTTCTGCCGCAGGTACCACTCGGTGGCGAAATACGGATTAGGCAGCCGTCCCTCGCGCGCGCCATGGTCCAGATAATGCGCGACGGCATCGATGCCAGCGGGGTCATTATACGCGCGGCCATACCAATCGCGGTCCACCAGGCCACTCGCCTGCAGGTCGAGCACGTCCCGCTCGCGTCCGGTGCCAACGACAACCGACTGGCTTTCCGACTCCGCCCGCGCCAGCAGAACCGGCTGGTCGTTCACGCCAAACCGCCGTCATCGCGTCCGCGCCGGGGGCTGAACCGAAGCAGGCGGGATATCACGCTACGTCACAATTGCTGAATCGGACGGCAAGATCGAGCATACTGTCGACGATACAGTCGGCGCCGGCATGGACCAATCAGTAAATATGATTAACGAATAATTAGCGACATAGCAACGCCCGGCGTCATGCGCGGCGGTGTTCTGGCGCCATCAGCGTGATCTAGCGTAATGCTCCGGCTCGCACACCCGGAGTCGCCGCCATGTCCCGCCACGCCCTGCAATACCGCCGCCTCGGCCGCAGCGGGCTCAAGGTCTCACCGCTCTGTCTCGGCGCCATGATGTTCGGCGGCCCCACCAGCGAGCCCGACGCGCAAGCGATCATCGACGCCGCCCGCGACCAGGGTATCAATTTCATCGACACCGCCGACGCCTATAATGGCGGCCGTTCCGAGGAAGTCGTCGGCCGCGCCATCGCGCCGAACCGCAATTGGTGGGTGGTCGCCACCAAGCTCGCCAACCCGACCGGCGAAGGGCCAAACGACACCGGCACCTCGCGCGGCCACGTCCAGCGCGCCACCGAGGCCAGCCTCACGCGGCTGGGTGTCGAGACCATCGACATCATGTACCTCCACAAGGAGGACCACACGACCCCGCTCGAAGAAACCGTCCGCGCTCTCGCTGACCTGATCCGCGCGGGGAAACTCCGCCACTTCGGCGTCTCCAACCACCGTGCCTGGCGCCTGGCCGAAATCTGCCGGCTGTGCGACCAGGCCGGCATCGACCGCCCGGTGGCCAGCCAGCCGCTTTACAACGCGCTCAACCGTATGATCGAGGTCGAGCACCTGCCCGCCTGTCATCATTTCGGGGTCGGGGTTTTCCCCTACTCCCCACTCGCCCGCGGCGTGCTGACCGGCAAATACACCCCCGACATCCCGCCGCCCGCCGGCACCCGCGCCGGGCGGCAGGACAAGCGGATGCTGGAGACCGAGTGGCGGCCGGAAAGCCTGCATCTCGCCCGCGCCATCGCCGAACATGCTGAGAAGCGCGGCACCACCGCCAGCCGCTTTGCGCTCGCCTGGGTGCTGAACAACGCGATGGTGACCGGCGCCATCGCCGGCCCGCGGACAATGGCGCAGTGGGACGATTACATGGCCGCCCTGGATATCCGCCTGACCGCCGAGGACGAGGCGTTCGTCGACCGGTTGGTGCCGGCCGGGCATCCCTCCTCGCCAGGCTACAACGATCCCGCCTATCCGATCGAGGGCCGCATCGCCCGAGGCTAGCCGCGCGTCACGAAGGCGCTAGAATACGGCGCCGATGGAGGAGACAAGCATGTTCACGGTCAAGCCGAACGACGCCATCCTGGGTGCGACGATCGACAACTTCGACGCCAGCCAGCCGATGAACGACGAAGTCTTCGGGCGATTGCTCAATACGCTTGGCCGCTACGGTGTGCTCCGGTTTCCGAACCAGGCGTTGGACGCCCATACGCTGAAGGCGTTCTCGGAGCGCTTCGGCGATATCCAGTCGGGCATCGGCGAGAAGCGCAATTCCGGGGTGCCCGAGGTCGGTATCCTGTCCAACGTGCGCGAGAACGGCGAGTATATCGGCCTGCCGGATGCCGGCCAGGACTGGCACACCGACATGTCGTACCGCGACGTGATGGGGTTCGTGAATGTGCTCTATGGCGTGAAGGTGCCGGTGCGCGACGGGAAGATCCTGGGCGGCACCGAGTTCTCCAACATGCATGCCGCCTATGAAGGGTTGCCGGAAGCGGTCAAGACGCAGCTGGCCGATGCCACCTGTACCCACGACTTCGACAAGTTCTGGTCGATGATGGTGGCCCGGCCCGGCAGCACCCGCAAACCGATGAGCGGGGAACAGCGGGCCAAGCGGCCGCCGGTGGTGCACAAGCTGTTCATGACCCATCCGATCACCGGGAAGAAAGTGCTGTACTGCAATCCCGGCTATGCGATGCGGATCAATGAACTGCCGGAGGGCGAGTCGGCGAAGATGCTCGACTTCCTGTTCGAGCATCAGTTGCAGGACAAGTACCGCTACATGCATCGCTGGCAGGTGAAGGACCTGTTGCTGTGGGACAATATCGGCTCGATCCACCAGGCCATCGCCGATTACCGGCCCGACGAAGAGCGGCTGATGCTGCGGTGCCAGGTGATGGCGACCAAGGTTTTTCGTGATGACTTCCTGGCACCCGCGCGCCGGTTTCCGATGGCGGCGGGCTAGGCGATGCGGTTCCTGCGCTATTCGGCGGGCGGCACGACGTCGCTCGGCATCCTTGAGGGCGAGGTGATCGCCGAGATTTCTGGCGATCTGTTCGGGCAATGGCAGCGCACCGGGCGGCATCATACGCTGGCGGCGGTGACGATCGAGGTGCCGCTGGTGCCGCCGACCTTCTATGCGGCGGGGCTTAACTATGTTGCCCACGTCAAGGAAGTCGCCGAGGCGCGTGGCGAGGTGCCGAAATTTCCACCCCAGGCCGATATCGGCTATCGGGCCGTCAATGCGCTCACCGCCCATGACACGGATGTCGTTATTCCTGCCGATGCGCCGGACCAGGTGCAGTACGAGGGCGAGATCGTCGTGGTGATCGGCAAGACGGCGCGGAACGTCTCGGAAGCTGATGCGTTGGACTATGTGTTTGGCTACACGATCGGCAATGATGTGTCCGAGCGGACCTGGCAGCGTGGGGACCGGACGTTCTTTCGGGCGAAGAATACCGATACCTGGAAGCCGATGGGGCCGTGGATCGAGACCGAGCTTGATCTCGATGCCGCGATGACGGTGGTTCGGGTGAATGGGGTCGAGACCATCCGGTTTCCGACCAACGAGATGCTCTACAGCATCCAGACTTTCATCAGCCGGACCAGCCAGTATTGCACCCTGGTGCCCGGCGATGTGCTGTGGATGGGGACGGATGGCACGTCGCCCAATCTCCGGCATGGCGATGTGGTCGAGATCGACATCACCGGACTTGGGACGCTGCGTAATCGATTCGTTCGCGCTGGGGAGTGAGACATGGCCGCACCGTATGAGATGCATCGGGCACAGTTGGAAGCGATCCTGCGGGCGTGGGGGATGCCGGCGATCCAGGCGGCAGTGACGGCGGAGATCATGGCGTGGGCGGATTTGCACGGCATCGATAGTCACGGGATGTCGATGGTGCCGGGGTATGATGACCGGCGGCGGAGCGGCAAGACCAGCATGACGGTACAGCCGAAGGTGGTGGTGGATAAGCCGGTGGCCGCCCTGATTGATGGCGGGGGCGGGCTGGGGCACTACAACTCGTATACGGCGATGAATTTGGCGATTTCCAAGGCTAGGACAGTGGGGATCGGGATTGTCGGGGTGCGGAATTCGTCGCATTTCGGGGCTTGTGGGTACTACGCGAAGATGGCCGCCGATGCCGGGTTTATTGGCATGGTGAGTACCTCGGCATCAGGTATCCAGGTGGCGCCGACCGGGGGGGCGGAGGCGAAGTACGGGACCGACCCGATCGCGTTCGCGGCGCCGGCGCGGGACGGGGAGCCGTTCCTGTTGGACATGGCGACGACGACGGTGGCGGCGGGGCGGATCCGCAACAAGGCCAATGAAGGGTTGCCGACGCCCGATGGGTGGCTGGTGACCAGGGACGGGGCGCCGAGCAATGATCCGTTGGAGGCGTCGGCGAAGGGCGGGTTCTTGACGCCGCTGGGGGGGACGGCGGATGGCAGTTCGTACAAGGGGTACGGGCTGGCAGCCATGGTGAATATTCTCGCGGCGGGGTTGTCGGGGGCGACGTTTCCGACCGATCCCACGCACACCAAGAAGACCGGGACGATGGATATCGGGCACTTCTTCATGGCGATCGATACCGGGCTGCTGCGCGATCCCGCCGAGTTCCGAGCAGAGATGATCGCGTTTACCGATGCGCTGCGGGCGACCAAGCCGATCGATCCGAACAAGCCGGTGATGGTGGCGGGCGATCCCGAGCGGGCGAATGCGGCGCGGCGGCGGCAGGAGGGGATCCCGGTGGGGCCGAACCTGCTGGCGAAAGTGAAGGGGATTGCCGAGGCCTCTGGGGCGCCTTGGTTGTTATGATATCGAAATGAAATAGGCCAGCCTCTGCGATCCTGAAAAAGGGTCGTTTGGCGCGAGGGTGGCGGGTCGCGCGCGGGATGACGGCACGGGCGCCTGTGTGCCCAGCGCGAGGGAGCGGCGGGAGCGGCCGGGCTTGGGCCGGCGGGCCGGGTTGTTGCTGATTTTTTGCGGGATTCCGGGCGCCTGAGCGCGCGAGCGCGGCGGTGCGCCCGAGAGGTGGACGCATGGCGGCACGGGGTGCGGGTTCGCGCAACGCGGACCGGCGGCGGGGGGAGCGCGCTGGTCTGCCAGAGTTGGAGCATCTGCTCCAGGCGGGCGAAAATGCGCTCCAGGGCGGCGAAGATCAGGGCAATGATGGGGTTTGGACGCCAGGCGCAATTCTCCCGTGCCTGCATGATGCCATGCTGGCGGGCGATCTGAGCGCCGAAGGGGAGGTCCTGATGCTTCATGCTAACTGTTATAACAAACGGATAGTTGGAGAGCAAGGAAAAAATAGAAGGGGGTGGGGAAATTTTAGGAGAGAAGGCAAGGGGAAGGATTCTTCTTTTTGTGAACAAAAAGAAGCAAAAAAACTTTATTCGATGGCGTTGTGCGAGGTGAGGGATACGAAGGGCCCCCCTCCGGCTCCCCCCGCCCAAGAGCGGGGGGAGAGAAGATTCTTGTGAATGAAGTTTTTTTTGCTTCTTTTTGTTCACAAAAAGAAGACTTCCTCTTACGCCTTCGCCTTGCGCCTTGGCTTTGCTTTTACCGGCTCTGGGATATCCGGGTTAAAGCGGGGGGACTCGGCGAGGATGGTTTGGAGCCGGGTGAGGATACGCAGGCCGACGGCGCGGTTGCCGTGGGTGCGGAGGGCTTCGGCTTGGCCGCGTTGGGCGAGGGCGGCGCCGCGGGTGGGGTCATCGAGGAGGGGGCGGGCGAGGGCGAAGGCGTGGTCGACGCTGGGGTTGGCCCAGGACTGGCCTTGCCAGTGGGGGTATTCGTCGGGTTGAAGCTGGATCATGTCGTGGTCGACCAGGATGGAGTTCTCCGGGGTCATGAAGTCGACATTGCCGGACCAGCCGGTGGCCAAGGCGAGGCGGCCGAGGGCCATGGCTTCGCCGGGGCCGCGGCCGAAGCCTTCGGCGCGGTGCAGCGAGACCAGGCAGTCGCAGGCGCTGATCAGGCTGCGCACGCCCAGGGTGTCGAGCGGGGTGGCGATGACCTTGATTTGGGAGTTCTCGGGGAGCGTGGCGGCCCATTCCTCGGCGCCGCGTTCGCCGTTCTTGGCTTTCAGGACCAGTTGCATGTCGTGGTACGCCAGGTCGGCGCGCAGGCGATCGAAGAGTTCGATCACCGCGAAGGGGTTTTTCCGCGAGGCGTAGCTGGAGATGTCGAAGAAGGTGAGGAAGACGAAGGCGCTTTCGCGGATGCCGAAATGGCGGCGGGGCAGGAGGGGGCCGGGGAGGGGCTCGATGGCTTGGCCGGTGTAGTGGCTGTCGATGCCGGATTTGGCCAGGCTGGATGCGATGAAATGGGAGAGCGCCCAGACTTCATCGAAGCGGCGGAGCTTGTCGGCCCAGGCGGGGGGGTAGGTGGGGAGTTCCCAGGCGGGGACGATGATGTTGTAGCCGTCCTCGAAGCGGCCGCCGCGGGCCTCGATGGCGGCGATGACCGGCTCGACCTCGTCGCCGTTGATGTGAAAGACGCGGATGCCGCCGGGGAGGACGTCGACTTCGAGACCGTCGAGGATCTGGGCGTGGGCGGCGTCGGTGCGCTGGGCGTAGCGGAAGACGTCGTAGACGGTCTGGTTCAGCATGAGAGCGCGGCCGGCCATGATGTGGCTGCGCATCTGCTCGCCCATGCCGATGGGGGCCCAGGGTTGTTCAACGCTGATTAGATTTCCTTGTATGCCAAGATGTGATCGAGGCTGAGCGCGCCGTTCCAGAGTGCCTTCGCGACATTCGTTACGTGATTTTTCCGCAAGATGTTGAGGGCGAAACTGCGTGCCCTTGCCATGATG
>CAMBRC010000165.1 GCA_945869965.1 Asaia bogorensis | reverse complement strand
CGCGGATTTCGAGCAGGGCGGTCATCGTCCCCCCAGCGCGCCCCAGAGGCCGCGGCGGGCGAGGAGGACGACGGCGACGAGAATGGGGCCGAGGACGATCTGCCAGTGCTCGGTCCATTGGGCGAGGAGGCTGTGCAGCAGCACCATGGCGGCGGCGCCGAAGACGGCACCCCAGAGCGAGCCGAGGCCGCCGAGGACGACCATGATCATCAGCTCGCCGGACATGGTCCAGTGCAGCAGGTCCGGGCTAGCGAAGCGGAACAGGTTGACGTGCAGCGCGCCGGCCAGGCCAGCGATCGCGGCGGCCAGGGTGAAGGCAGCGAGCTTGTAGGGGAAGGGGGAGAGGCCGATGGCCAGCATGCGGCGTTCGTTCTGGCGGATGCCGTCCAGCACGGCGCCAAAGCGGCTGGCGGCCAGGCGGCGCAGGAGGAACAAGACCAGGGCGAGGCAGGCGAGGCAGATGTAGTAGAAGGCGACATCGTCGCGTGGGGCGATGCCGGGCAAGGCGTTGCGGCGGCGCATGGCGAGCCCGTCATCGCCGCCATAGGCCTTGAGCGCGATGAACAGGAAGAAGAACATCTGGGCGAAGGCCAGGGTGATCATGATGAAGGAGATGCCGGTGGTGCGCAGGCAGAGGGCGCCGATGACCAGGGCCAGCGCGGCAGGGATCAGGATGGCCATGGGCCAGGCGAACCAGGCCTGGGTGACCCAGGGCGGCAGGTCGCCGGCGGCGGCGTGGGTTGAGAGGATCGCCGCGGTGTAGGCGCCGAGGCCGAGCCAGGCGGCGTGGCCGAAGCTGGACAGGCCGGTGCGGCCCATCAGCAGGTCCAGGCCCGCGGCGGCCATCGCCATGATGGCGATCTGGCTGCCCAGGGTGATGAAGTCCGGGCGCGCGGCGGCGGCGGCGAGCAGCGGCAGGGCGGCGAAGAGGGCCGCGGTGAGGGCGAGGACGGCGATCTGGCGCGGGGTTTCAGCCATGGGCGGGGAACAGGCCGCGCGGGCGCCAGAGCAGGACGATGGCCATGAGAATGAAAATGGCCATCGAAGACAGGCCGGCGCCCAGCGCATCGGCATCGCTGGCGGCCATGACGCCACGCAGGGTGGTGGGCAGGAAGGCGCGGGTCATGGTGTCCACCATGCCGACCAGCAGGGCGCCGGCGAGCGCGCCGCGGATCGAGCCCAGGCCGCCGATGACGATGACGACGAAGGTGGTGATCAGGATGCGCTCGCCCATGCCGACCTGCACCGCCAGCAGCGGGCCAGTGAGCGCGCCGGCCAGCCCAGCCAGCAATGCGCCAAGGCCGAACACGGCGGTGAACAGCAGGCCAATGCGCACGCCCAGGGCGCCGACCAGCTCGCGGTTGGTGGCGCCGGCGCGGACCAGCATGCCGATGCGGGTGTGGGCGATCAGGACGTACAGCCCGGCCGCGACGGCCAGGCCGGTGGCGATGATGGCCAGGCGATAGACCGGGTATGGCACGCCGGGGATGATCTCGACGGAGCCGGACAGCCAGGGCGGCGGCCCTGCCATCAGCGGCTGCCGACCGAAGAGCATCGCCACGGCTTCGTTGCAGAACAGGATGACGCCGAAGGTGGCCAGCACCTGGTCCAGATGGTCGCGGGCATACAGGCGGCGCAGGATGGCGGCTTCGAGTGCCATGCCGAGCAGGGCGGCGGCGGTGACGCCCGCGGCGATGCCGGCCAGGAAGGAGCCGGTCTGAATCTGAACCCAGGCCGCGGCATAGGCGCCGATCATGTAAAGCGAGCCGTGGGCGAGGTTGATCAGCCCCATGATGCCGAAGACGAGCGTCAGCCCGGCAGCCATGAGGAAGAGCATGACGCCGAATTGCAGGCCGTTGAGGAGTTGCTCTAGAAGAAGGGTCACAGGAAAAATCATCTTTTTGTGAACAAAAAGAAGCAAAAAAACTTTATCCATTCGCAGTTGGAAAGGCCCGGCCTAAATGAATAGAGGTTTTTTGCTTCTTTTTTTCAAAAAAGAAGTGCTTTCCTAGATCTTGCACTGCTCCGCGTAGGCGTCGCCACGATCCGACAGGACCTTACCCTGGGTCTTGAGGAACAGCTTGCCGTCCGCCCCGCGTTCCGGGCGGATGGCGTACCAGTCCTGGATCGGGTGCTGGTTCGGGCCGAAGCGGAACTTGCCCCGAGTGGCCTCGAAGTTTGCCTTCAGCATGGCGCGGCGGAAGGCTTCGGTGTCATCGACGCGGCCGCCGGTTTCCTTCAGCGCGGCGGCGATGGCCAGCGCGGTGTCGAAGCCCTGGCTGGCGTAATAGGTGGGCATGCGGCCGTAGCGTGCCTGGAAGTCGGCGACGAACTTCTTCGACACGGGATTGTCGAAATCGCTGTTCCACTGGGCGGAGACCTCGATGCCGAGGGCCGCGTCGCCGACCGCGTTCAGGGTGGTGCTGTCGAGCGAGGGGGAGGAGACGACCATCGGGATCTTGCCGCCCAGCCCGGCCTGCTGGTACTGGCGGATGAAGGCGATGCCGAGGCCGCCGGGGTGGAACTGGAACACGGCGTCGGGGTTGGCGGCGCGGATCTGGGCCATTTCGGGGGCATAGTCGGTCTGGTCAAGGCGGGTGTAGATCTCGCCGGCGATGGTGCCCTTGAAGAAGCGCTTGAAGCCGGTGATGGCGTCGCGGCCGGCGGGGTAGTTGGGGGCGAGGACGAAGACGTTCTTGTGGCCGAGGCGGTTGGCGTTTTCGCCCGCACTCTCGTGCAGCGAGTCGTTCTGCCAGGAGACGACATAGTAGTTGCGGTGACAGCCCTTGCCGGCGAGCGAGGACGGGCCGGCGTTGGGGCTGACGTAGATCGCGCCCTCGTCCAGCACGTCTGGCGCGATGGCTTCCATCACGTTGCTGAAGACGACGCCGGTGAACAGCTTGATGCGCTCGGTCTTGAGGAAGCGGTCGACGATCTGCTTGGCCTGGGCGGGCTTCAGCGCGTCGTCTTCGACCAGGAGTTGGACCGCGGTGCCGCCGAGCTTGCCGTCGGTGATGGCGAGGTTGAAGGCGTCGCGGATGTCGGCGCCGAGATAGCCGCCGGGGCCGGACAGGGTGGTGATGAAGCCGATCTTCAGGGGCGCTGCCTGGGCGCGCGCGACAGCGGGGGCGGCAAGCATGGCAGCGAGGGCGGCGCGGCGGGTGATGGTGGACATGGGGTTCCCTGCAGGTGGATTTGACGTGGTTATAGCTTGGCTGGGGGGTGGGGGAAGGAAGGGTGTTCTTTTTTGAAAAAAAGAGCCAAAAAACTTTCGTCCGCTTTCGGGCGAGAGGTCAGCTCCCCTTACCGCTCCTTAAGAGCACTGCCATTTGGCAGGGTCGGATCATGCGTGCCGGACCGGCTGACCCCGCCGCCCATCCGGCTAGCTCTTCGCCGGGCGGACCGTGAGGCGGAATGCGGTGCCCTTCACCAGGAAACGGCGCGCCGCCTGCATGACCTGTTCGGCCGTCACCTCGTTGGTGCCGCTGACTAGATCGCGGATGCTCGCGAACTGCCGGGTGTCGGCATGGGCGGCGGAGAGGGCGGAGACCCAGTAGCTGTTGTCGCGCAGCCATTTGATCCGCTGGTCGAGCATCGGGCGCTTCGCGCGTTCCATCTCGTCTTGTGTGGGCGGCGCGGCCCGGAGAGCTTCCGCAAGGCGATCGAGCTCAGCGTGGAAAGTGTCAAGCTTGTCCAACGAGGTTTCCACGAGTGCATAGACATAACCGAAGCCGGCGAAGGTGCGGGACGTGCTGGTGGACACCGAGGGCGAGTAGGTGACGCCCTCGGCCACGCGCAGCCGGTCGGTCAGGCGGGTCTGCAGGATCGCGCCGGTCACGTTCAGCACGCGCTGGATCTGCTGGTCGGCGAAGAAATCATCGGTGGGCCAGGCGACCAGCGCAATGGCCTGATCGGCGCGGCCGGCATGGCTGAGGACCATGGCGCCGGGCGCGGGGAATTGCGGGTCGGCCGCGGCTGCCCGGGCGGTGCGTTCGGGGCGTGGCGGCAGGGCGCCGAAGCTGGCAGCGACCGCAGCCACGGCGCGCTCGGGCGTGACGTCCCCGACGATGGTGACATCCACCGGGCCGTGGGCGAAAGCCGGGCCCACCAGGGCGGCGAGGTCGCCGGGCTGCACCGCGTCCAGCTCGGCCAGGCTCGGCATCGCCTGCCAGCGCGGGTCGCCACCGTGCAGCGCCGCCGGGGCGTCGCGGCCGAGCACGCCGGAGGCGGTGGCGCCGATCTGCGGCAGGGCGTTGCGCATCGCCGCCACCATGCGCGTGAAGGCCGGCGCGCGCAGGCCGGGGCGGTCCATATACGCCTGCAACAGCTGGAGCTGGCGGTCCAGATCGGCCGGACTGGTGGTGCCGGACAGCACGAAGGCGTTGTCGTCGAGCGACAAGGACATCCCCACGCGGTTGCCGGCGGTCAGCGCCTCGATCTGCTCGTAGGTCAGCTCCTTCGTGCCGCCGCGGCGGAGCAGGCCGACGGAGCCGGCCATCCAGGCCGATGTCGCCTGCGCGACCGCCATGCCCTGGCGGCCGTAGCCCACGCGGATCTGCACGCGGATCTCGTCCTTGGCGAAGTCGGTGGGCTTGGCCAGCAACCGCACGCCGTTGGCGAAGCGCACCACTGTCACGCCGAGCCCGTCGACGTCGTGACGCTCGGCCGCGGTGCCGGGCGTCGCGGCCGGGGCATAGGGCCAGGTGGCCGCCTCGTCTTGCGCCGCGTCGGCGAGCTTCTGGGTGAGGGAACCGGCCAGCGCGGCCTGAACCGCGGCGTCGCCGCCCGGCACCGGTGCGGGGCCGGCGACGAAGACCAGCGGGCCAGAGCCCGAGAACAGGCGGCGCAGTGCGTCATCCACGTCCGCCTTGGTCAGCGCGGCCAGGATGCTGTTGACCTCCGCCTGTTCCTGCACCGGGTCGGCATAGACCTCGTCGTCGTTGGCGGCGCGGACGATGGCGTTGGCGATGCGGTCGGACGTCCTGGTGGCCGCGCCCTCGGCGGCGGTCCGCATGGCAGTACGCGTTTCCGTCGCCGCACGGGCGATCTCCTCGGGATGGGCGCCCAGCTCGGCGAGTTGGCGCACCACGGTGATCGCCGCCTGCATCGCCGGCAGCCAGGCGCCCGGCTTGAACTGGAGGTTTATGCGGGTGAGTGCCGCCGAGCGGATGACATTGCCCGAGCCGCCCTGGGCGGCGATCAGGGGGGCGTCGGCACCCTCCTCCAGCCGGTCGAGCCGGCGGTTGAGCACTGAGATCGCGATCATCTCGGCGATGTCGCGCCTACCGCGGGCGATGGTGTCGGCGGCGGGGTCGTAGGGCCGCACCCAGGTCAGCGACAGCGAGGGCGGCAGGGCCGGCTCGACCATGCTGCGCACGATAGCACCGCGGAGCAGGATGGGGCCGAGCGCCGGATCGGCGTCGGCCGCCCGCTTGGCCGCCCAGTTGCCGAAGTGGGCGCGGATTGCCCGTTCCATCTCCGCCACGTCGATATTGCCGACCGCGACGAGCACAGCGTTGTCGGGGCGGTACTCCCGCTCGTAGAACTCCCGTAGGACCGCGGCGGGCGCGGTGCGGATGATGTCCGCCAAGCCAATCGGCATGCGGCTCGCGACGCGCTGGCCTTCGATCTGGAACGCCATCTCGGCCACGGTTTGGCGATAGCCCGGTGTGTCGCGCACGCGCAGTTCCGACAGGATCACGCCGCGCTCGGCATCCAGTTCCTGCGGGTCGATAGTGAGTTCGCCGGCGATTTCGCGCAGCAGCATCAGCCCGGTGTCGAGCATGGCCTGGTCGGATTTCGGCAGGTCGAACTTATAGACGGTCTGGTCGATGCCGGTATGGGCGTTGGTGTCGGCGCCGAAGGCGAGGCCGAGGCGTTGCAGGATGCGGACCATGTCACCCGAGGGGACATGGGTGGAGCCGCGGAAGGCCATGTGCTCGAGGAAATGGGCGAGGCCCTGCTGGTCGTCGTGCTCATTCAGCGAGCCGGCGCCGATCAGCAGGCGCAGCGAGGTGTGGTGCTGCGGCGTGGCGTTGTGGCGAATGGCGTATCGCATGCCATTGGGGAGCGTGCCGAAGCGGATGGCGGGGTCGGGCTTGCGGTCGGAATAGTCCTGCGCCCATTGGCCGGGGCGCTTGACCATGTCCTGCGCGTGGGCAGCGGCGAGGCCGAGCACCAGAGGGAGGGCGAGGATCAGCGCCAGGGCGCGCCGCTTCAGCAGGGACGTCATCATGGCCTCGTTGTTGCGCCAGAAATGGATGGTGATGGGCGGTCAGGCATGCTGCAAGGAAGATTCAAAGGCAGGCCGCGCGCAACAGAAACCGGAGTGCGTGGTGATGCGACACTCGGCTCCATATCGGTGGAGAGATGGGGTTCCGATCGATGCTGTCATCGGCACCACCGCCTTCGACGGCACGCCCGGACAGCTCCACTACACCGACACCAGCGCCACCCGCCTCATCCAGGCCAACACCATCATCGTGAAGGCGGGAATGGGATTGACCCGTTTTGGTGGACACCCTGAGACTTTCACCAGAGGTGCAGCTGATGCCGAAATCCCGACCACCGTATTCGCCTGAGTTCCGTCGCCAGATGGTCGATCTGGTGCATGCCGGGCGCGATCCCGACGAGCTTGCGCGTGA
>CAMBRC010000164.1 GCA_945869965.1 Asaia bogorensis | reverse complement strand
CTGAAGGGCAGCAGAGTATCTTGCAACATAGCGGGTGTGGCTCGCGTGACAACGTGGATGGGATGGTCTCGACACCCACTCTCTAAGCGTAATCAACGCTTTACGAGACACCCGCTAACGAATCCCTGCCATGCCGTGAATAAGACGGGTTAGATGGAAGTTCTCGTCCTGCATCAGCAATTCGTAGTTCAACAGCCCGATGAACGGCTTGGCCGGCGACAGCATGTTCCACTTGTGGAAACTTAGCCACACGCCGAACCCGATCGGGATGATGCGAACATAGAGAAACAGTGCCAGCACCGGCGCCAGCGCGATGTAGCAGAACAGCAGCACCCGCCGCCGGGTCAGAAAGCGGCGCAGGCCGCCGGGCCGCGGCGGAGATGCCGCCGCGGCCAGAGCGGGCTGGGCCATGGGCTACGACGTGCCGAAGAGCCCCGCTTCCTTCAGGATGTTGTCGGTCTGGGTCGCCCAGCGCTTGATCGTCTCGGCCAGCTTGGTGGGGTTGCCGTTCAGCGCGGGATCGACGAAGGCGGCCGGAAGCTGGTCGGCGATGCGGGTCTGGATCTCGTTCCACGGCCCGAGGACGGGCTCAAGGTGGTACTGCATGTCCGTGGGCGGTGCGACAAAGCCCTTGTACTGCGGGATCTTCGCCACAAGCCCGGCCCAGTCTACGTCGTTGCGCGCGGCGACCCAGCCCGAGGTCTGGGTGAGCATGGCGGAGTTCTCGGGATTGGTCAGGAACTGCATGAACGCATAGGCGGCCGCGGCGTTCTTGCTCTGCCCGCTGACATACAGCCCGTTGTGCTGCAACAGCGTCTTCTTCGGCTGGCCGGCGGCCCAGGCCGGGATCTGCGCCACGTCGTAATCCAGCGACGGGTTCTGCTTCTGGATCTCTCCGATCACCCAGGCCTCGCGGAAGCACATGGCGGTGTTGCCGGCCACAAAGGCGGCGGCATCGCGCTGGACGCGGGGGTCATCGACCTTATGCACCTGCACCGCGTCGATATAGTACTGCAATGCAGCCTGCCCGGCGGCGTTGTCGTAGTTCTGCTGGTACTTGCCGCTGGGGTGACGCTTGATCACCGAGCCGCCGGCGGGCTCCAGGATGAAGCGCCACTTCTCGGTGATGCCGCTGCCCTGGCCGGCCAGGCGCAGGCTCATGCCGCTGCGGGTCATCTTGCCGGTGCTGTCGAAACGCACCAGCTTCTTGGCGTAGTCCATCATCTCGCCCATGGTTTCAGGTGCGCCGGGCAGGCCGGCCTCCTTGAACATGGCCCGGTTCCAGAACAGCACCGGGGTGCTGAACAGCAGCGGCAGGCCATAGGTCTTGCCGGCCACGGTGAAGGAAGCGAGGCTGGCGGCACGGTATGACGCCTTCAGCTGCGCCTCCACCGGGGCGGGATTGGCCGGGATCAGTCCGGCTTCGATCAGGTTGATCGACAGGATCTGCCCGACATCGAACAAGTCCGGCCCGGTGCCGGTGGGCATGGCGGCGGCCAGCTTCTGTTCGTGCTCGCGCAGGCTGGTGCTGAAGACAGTGAGCTTGAAGCCTGGATTAGTTTTCGCGAAAGCCTCGCCGGCGGCGGTATAGAACGGCACCAGCTCGGGATAGCCGGTCCAGGCGCTCAGCGTGACGCCGGCGGCTTGGGCGTGGGCGCCACGTGCGGCGGCGGCGAGGCCGGCGCCGGCGGCGAGGGTCATGGCCTAGCGGCGGCCGAGTCTTATCTTGGTCATGCTGCTTCTTCCTGTCATGGCGCGCGTCTCCAAGACTAGGCCGGTCGGGCGGGGCCATGCAACGAAGCCGCCGCGGCGCGTGGTTGTGCGATCATCACTGGAGTGTTGTCCTGACCTGGCCTATCATTGCGGCCGGCGTACGCAACGACATGCCTGCCAGCCCATAAGAAACCAGCAAGGGGACGAGATGTCGCAGACCGTATCATGGAGCCGCAGCGAGGCCCGGCCGGGCGGGATTGCGGTGCAGATGGCCCGCGCCGGCGCAGGACGCCCGGTGCTCGTCTTGCACCACGACACCGGCATGCCAGAGCGGCTGGAATTCACCGACGCATTGGCGGCGCGGCATGACGTGGTGGTGCCGTTCCATCCGGGTTTCGGCGTCAGCGCGCGACAGGATTGGATGCGCCATCCGCGCGACCTCGCCGTGGTCTACCAGGCGCTGTTGGCCGATCTCGGCGGGCCGCCGCCGGTGGTGGTGGGCTTGGGCTTCGGCGGCTGGATCGCGGCCGAGATGGCCAGCATGGCGCCGGCCGCGCTGCACCGGCTGGTGCTGGTGGGGCCGATGGGGATCAAGCCACCAATCGGCGACATCATGGACCAGGCGCTGGTGAACTATATTGAGTATGCCCGTGCCGGGTTCCAGGACCAGGCGGCGTTCGACCGCGTCTATGGCGCCGAGCCGAGCGTGGACCAGTTGGAGCAGTGGGATCTCTGCCGCGAGATGAGTTTCCGCATTGCCTGGAAGCCCTACATGTTCTCGCTGAGCCTGCCGCATTTGCTCGGGGGCGTGCGCTGCCCGTCGCTGGTGGTGGCGGGTGCGCAGGATCGGGTGGTGCCGCCGAGTGCGGCCCAGGCCTATGCCGCGCGGCTGCCGGGGGCGAAGCTGGAGATCGTTGCCGGCTGCGGCCACTGTGTGGAGATGGAACAGCCGGACCGGCTGGCGCGTCTCGTGCTCGACTTCATCGGCTGAATCAGGAAGGGAGATCGCCATGCATAT
Organism: Asaia bogorensis; assembly: GCA_945869965.1. Lineage (GTDB taxonomy): Bacteria > Pseudomonadota > Alphaproteobacteria > Acetobacterales > Acetobacteraceae > CAMDGX01. The sequence goes on along the minus strand of CAMBRC010000164.1, from coordinate 3,935 downwards.
GATGTATTTCACCGAGCAGCCGATGTCGGCCTACTCGGCACAGGAAGGCCTGAAGTTCGGGTCGACCGCGCTGATGTTCTCCAACAGCCATTTCGACCCGAAGGAAGGGGCGCGGCTGTACAACCAGTATCTCGAGGACTACATCTACGCCGAGGAGATGGGTGTCGACGGCATCATGCTGAACGAGCACCACAACGCGCCGTTCTGCATGCAGGCCAAGACCAACGTGTTCGCCTCGATCCTGGCCGCCACCACCAAGCGGGTGAAGATCGTCATCCTCGGCAATCCGCTGCCGCTGGCCGAGAACCCGATCCGCCTGGCCGAAGAGCTGGCGATGATCGACATGATCAGCAACGGCCGCCTGGTCTCCGGCTTCGTGCGCGGCGGCGGGCAGGAGCAGCTGGCCACCGGGGTGAACCCGGCCTTCAACCGCGAGCGTTTCGAGGAGGCGCATGAGCTGATCGTGCGCGCCTGGACCCAGCCGGGTCCGTTCCGCTTTGAGGGCGCGCATTACCAGCACCGCGTGGTGAACCCCTGGGCGGTGCCGTTGCAGAAGCCGTATCCGCGGGTGTGGATCCCTGGCGTGCTGAGCAAGGAAACCATCATCTGGGCGGCCAAGCAGCGTTACCCGTATATCTGCCTGAACACCTCGGTGGAGGCGACCAAGCAGATCTGGGCGACCTATGACGCGGCGGCGGCCGAGGTGGGCTATGTGCCGGGGCCGGAGAACCGCGGCTATCTGATCCGGGTGCATGTCTCGGACACCGAGGAGAAGGCGGTGAAGAACGCCCGGCAGTTCATGTGGATGCAGGGCGAGTTCACCGGGCTGGCGCATCCCGTCTGGTCGTCACCGTCAGGCTATTTCTCGCCGAGCCAGCGCCGCAACTTCGTGCAGTTCGCCACCGGGCGGGCGAAGTCGCCGCGCGGAGCGCCCACCTTCGAGGAACAGCTGGACAGCACGATGATCATCGCCGGCACGCCGGACCAGGTGATCCCGAAGCTGAAGCACATCATGAAGGAAACCCGGCCCGGCATCATGGCGTTCTGGGCCAATGACGGGAATGTCAGCCTGGAGGATGGCCGTACCTGCATCCGCCTGCTGGGCCAGGAGGTGATGCCGGCGCTGCGCGAATACGGCAATGAGCTTGGCCTGAACTCGCCGTTTGAGGCCAATTCGCCGGTGAGCCTGGCCTATTCGAACGATCTGCGGCCGGTGGCCGCCTCAGCAGCGGAGTAATCGCACGTGGCCTTCTCGCCCTCCATCCTGCCGCTTGACCCCGCGGTGTTTGCCGACAGCGCGATCTCGGACGAGACGCGCGCCTTCAATGACATGCTGATCAAGCTGATGACGCCGCTGCCGGAGTGGTGGGATGTGGGCGCGGAGACCATGCGCGAGGCGCGGCGGCAGGGGCGCGGGCCATTTCCGCTGGCGCCCAAGTCGCCGCGGGCGCAGGTGTGGAAGATCCCTGGTCCCGGCGGGGAAATTCCGCTGCGGGTGATCGCGCCGGAGAAGCCGACCGGGGTGTACCTGCATATCCATGGCGGCGGCTGGGTGCTGGGCGAGAGCGACCAGCAGGATCCGATGCTGGAGCGCATCGTGGGTTCGACCGGCATGGCGTGCGTGAGCGTGGAGTATCGGCTGGCGCCGGAGCATCCCTATCCCGCGGGTCCTGATGATTGCGAGGCCGCGGCGGTCTGGCTGGTGAAGAACTGCCTGGAGAAGTTTGGCACCGACAAGCTGACGATCGGCGGTGAGTCCGCGGGCGGGCATCTGTCGGCGGTGACGTTGCTGCGGATGCGCGACAAGCATGGCTATAGCGGGTTCCGCGGTGCCAATCTGGTGTTCGGCGCATTCGACTTGGCGATGACACCGAGCCAGCGCAGCTTTGGCAATGAGCGGCTGGTGCTGCGCACGCTGGATATCGAGAAATTCTGCGAAGCCTTCCTGCCCGGGGTGAATGATCGGCGGGTGCCGGATATCTCGCCGCTCTATGGCGACGTCGCTGGCCTGTGCCCGGCGCTGTTCACCATCGGAACGAAGGATGCGCTGGTCGACGACTCGCTGTTCATGTGGAGCCTGTGGGCCAAGGCGGGCAATGCGGCGGAGCTGGCGGTGTATCCCGGCGGTGCGCATGGCTTCACCAGCTTTCCCATCACGCTGTCGCGCGCGGCCAATGCCACGCTCGATGCCTTCCTGGCGCGGGCGATCGCCTGAGGCCAGGCGTGGGGAGAAATGTGATGGCGGTGCTGCATCCCGACATGGCGGTGATCACTGAGGCGCAGAAACACGCCTATTCCGGCACCACCATTGCCGAGCAGCGGGCGGCGTGGGGTCGATACACCGCGTCCATCGCGGAGCCGCCGCCGGCGGGGATGCGGGTGGATGACCGGGTTCTGCGGGGTGACGCGCATGACGTGCCGGTGCGCGTGTATCGCCACAGGGATGCCGCAGCGGCGGCGCCCTGTGTGATCTACATGCATGGCGGCGGCTTCATGAAGGGCGATCTGGATAGTTCAGACCCCGTCGCCTGGGGGTTCTGTGCGCAGACCGGTGCCACCGTGGTCAGTGTCGATTATCGGCTCACCCCCGAACATCCGCATCCCGCGGCGTTTGACGACTGCCTTGCGGTGCTGCGCCATGTAGCGGCCCATTCGGGTGCCTTTGGTGTCGATCCCGCCCGCATCGCCGTGGTGGGTGACAGTGCCGGCGGGCATCTGGCGGTGGCGCTGTGCCTGGCTGCGCGCGACGGCATCGCCCCGCCAATCGCGGCCCAGGCGGTGATCTACACCGTGACCGGCACCGACATGACCATGCCGTCCTATGTCGAGAATGCGAACGGGTTCGGCCTGACCACCAAGGCGTGCCACGACTATTACGCGATGCTGCTGCCGACGGGCGAGGCGACGCCGTATGCGCGACCGGCATTGGCCACGGATTATCGCGGCTTGCCGCCGGCCTTTGTGCATTCGGCGGAGTTCGATCCCGTGCGCGACGATGGCCGGCTCTATGCCTCACGGCTGGCGCTGGACGGGGTGGCGGTGACGTATCGCGAGGCGCGCGGCATGATCCACGGCTTCATGCGGGCCCGCTTCAAGGGGGCGGCGGCGCGGGCCGAGTATGACGCGATCTGCGCGTTCCTGCGCGACCGGCTTTGATAGCTCCCCGAAAGGACCGAGAATGAGTCTGCAACGCCTCGATGTCGCGCCGCGCCTGTCCCAGGCGGTGGTGGCGAATGGTTTCGTCACGACGGCGGGCGTGGTGCCCGATGACGCCACCCAGGATGTGGTGGGCCAAACGCGCCAGGTGCTGGCCAAGATCGAGCACCTGTTGACCCGGGCCGGCACCGACAAGACCAAGCTGGTCAGTGCGACGATCTATCTGCCGGCCCATGCGGACTTCGCCGGCATGAACAGCGTTTGGGATGGCTGGGTGCTGCCCGGGCAGGCGCCGACGCGGGCCTGTGTGATTGCGCAACTGGTCAATCCGGCCTGGCGCGTGGAGATCACGGTGACGGCGGCGCTGTAACACCAACAGGCGACATCATTGGTAATTGCTCACCTGGGGGTATGCAACCCTGAGTTGGCCGCCCATCCAACCCCCTGCAATTCCGTCGGAGGCTTTCCCGATTCTCCTTGACACAGTCATGGGTGACTCGATTCTAACCGGTGGGTGATCGATGTCCCTGACCTGACCAAGCTGAGCCACGCCGAGAAGGATGCGCTGATCCTGGCGCTATTGCGGCAGTTGGCTGCCGCCGAGGCGCGGATCGCGGCGCTGGAAGCACGGCTCGCCGCACTGACCGGCCCGGCGAAGACCCCCGACAATTCGCCCAAGCCGCCTTCACAGGGGCAGAAGCCGGATTGCCCCCCCCGCCGATCGTGCGCGCCGCAAGAGCCGCCCCGTGCCGTATACGAACAACATCTCCGAGCGCCAT
>CAMBRC010000163.1 GCA_945869965.1 Asaia bogorensis | reverse complement strand
TGCAGCATGCCGCATGCGGTCCAGACGAGCTGGTGCTGGAACTCGGCGCCGGCACTGGTGTCATCTCGCGCGCCCTGCTCGACGCCGGGCTGCCGGCGCACCGCCTGGTGCTGGTGGAGATCGTGCCCGCCCTGGCGGATCATCTGCGTCAGGCTCTGCCGGGCGTACGGGTAATCCAGGGCGATGCCCGCGACCTGCCGGCGCTGCTTGCCGGCATTGGCACGCGCATTGGCGCGGCAATTTGCGGCGTGCCCCTTGTGCTATTGCCGCTACATGAGCAACGGCGCTTCGTTGCATCCCTCGCCGCCGTCGCGCCGGCTTGCGGTTTCCTGCACTACAGCTACTGCTTCACCTCGCCGCTGTCGCTCGCCCGGCTAGGGCTGACCGCCCGCCGCCTGGCCTGGACGCCGTTCAACTTTCCCCCGGCCAGCGTTTGGCACTACCGGCCCGCGTCCGCCTGAGCCCACCGGCCTGAGCCCACCGGTCTGAGCCCCCGCCTGAGCCCGCCGGGCAATCCGCCAGTGATCGAACTGATGGCGCCAGTGCCGCGCCTGAAACGCCAACCGCCCGGCCAGCGCCAGGACAGTGGCAAGCCCCGCCAGCCCGCCACCGACAGGATAGGCGGTCCTGAAACAGCATCTCCTGGGCGATGCCGCAGCACACCGGGCCAACTCCCACGCGACTGCATGGCGATACGCATGCCCACGCCAAGGCCGAGGCGGCATCTCAAGCCCCCAACCACGATTTGTCATACAACCGTCACCGATCTGGCGAGCAATTGCCATCGCCGCGCCTGTATCCCTTTTGGCAAGCGCCGCGCGGGCGGCTGCAAGGAGAGCGTCCATGGCACCCAACGATCGCGTCGACACCCTGAGCCATGGCGATGAGCTGCCGTCCAACACCTCGGCCAACCCCTGCATCGCCGACATCGCACAAGCGCGCCTCTCGCGCCGCGCCGCCCTCGCCGGCGGTCTCGGCGCCGCCATCGTGTTCATGGGTGACGCCAGCGCCCAGGCGCCACGTACCGTGACGACCCAACCGACAATCGGCTTCAAGCCCGTGCCGATCGCGGTCGAGGATCGCGTGGTCGTCCCCGACGGCTATACCGCGCGTTTCCTGGTCCCCGCCGGCACGCCGATCACCGGGACCATGCCGGCCTGGCGCCTCGACAACAGCGCCGCCGAGCAGGCGATGCAGATCGGCGCCCATCACGACGGCATGACCTTCTTTCCGATCGACGCCAGCAGCCGGGACGGCCTGCTGGCAATCAATCACGAATACATCGAGCCGCGCTTCCTGCACGCCGCCGCCCAGGGCAAGGAGATGACCGGCGAGCAGATGCCGCTGCGCGACGGCACCCGGCCGGCGGATGAGGTGCTGAAGGAGATCAACGCACACGGTGTTTCCATCGTCCGCGTCGCGCGCGGCACCGAGGGACGCTGGGACGTGGTGGCCGACCCGCGCAACCGCCGCATCACCGCCGCCACCCCGATGGCCATCGCCGGCCCGGCGCGCGGCCACGCCCTGCTGCGCACGCGCTACAGCCTGAATGGCACGCAAGCACGGGGCACGCTGAACAACTGCGCCAACGGCGTCACCCCCTGGGGCACCTACCTCACCTGCGAAGAAAACTGGGCCGGCTACTTCCGCAACACCGACCGCGCCGATGGCAAGCCCGCGCTGCCGCGGGAACAGGCGCGCTACGGCGTTCCCACCGGCGGCTCCCGCTACAATTGGGACCAGGCCGCCGGCGGTGCCGACGCGTTCATCCGCTTCAACGCCTCAGCCACTGGCGCGGACGCGACACAGGACTATCGCAACGAGCCGAACGGCTTCGGCTGGGTGGTCGAGATCGATCCCGCCAACCCCGACAGCGTCCCGGTCAAGCGCACCGCCCTCGGCCGCTTCGCCCATGAAGGCGTCGTGTTCGCCCCGGTCCAGGACGGCCGTCCGCTGGTCGCCTATGCCGGCGACGACAGCCAGTTCGAGTATGTCTACAAGTTCGTCAGCACCCGCCCCTACAGCGCCGCGACCGCCAGCGGGGCGCTGCTCGACGACGGCACCCTCTATGTCGCCCGCTTCAACGCTGACGGCAGCGGCGACTGGCTGCCGCTGCGTCACGGCCATGGCCCGCTCACCGCCGCCGGCGGCTTCGCCGACCAGGGCGAGGTGTTGGTGAACACCCGCCTTGCCGCCGACGCGCTCGGCGCGACCAAGATGGACCGCCCGGAATGGGGCGCGGTCGACCCGCGCGACGGGCGCGTCTACTTCACCCTGACCAACAACGCCCGCCGGACCGACGCGCAGGTCGACGGCCCAAATCCCCGCGCCCGCAACGAGTTCGGCCAGATCGTGCGCTGGCGCGAGGCCGGCGACGACCACGCCGCCACCCGCTTCGCCTGGGACCTGTTCCTGCTGGCGGGGCCGGCGGATAACAGCCGCGCCGCCGGCGCCGGTCCGCTCGGCGCTGACTCCATCCTGGCCTGCCCCGACGGCTTGTGGTTCGACCCCGATGGCCGCCTGTGGATCCAGACCGACATCGGCGAGGGGCAAATGCTGCGCGGTGCGCTCGCGCCCTTCGGCAACAACGCGATGCTCTGCGCCAACCCGGCCACCGGCGAAATCCGCCGCTTCCTCACCGGCCCGATCGGCCAGGAGATCACCGGCATCGCCATGACGCCAGACCAGCGCACGATGTTCATCAACATCCAGCACCCCGGCGCCACCACCTCGGCCCCGGACTTCGCCGCCGGCCGCCCGAACAGCCGCTGGCCCGATGGCGGCGCGGTGCCGCGCTCGGCCACAGTGGTGATCACGCGCGATGACGGCGGCATCATCGGCACGTGACCCGCAAAATGTCAGGCAAGTGACCTGCAATCGTCGCGAGATCGCAACACTGCGGCGGTAGCCTGATGCGCATGTCAGCCGTTCGGAGCCAGCGCATGATCCAGGTTACCCGCCGTAGCCTCGCTGCACTCGCTGGGGCAGCCGCCCTGCCGCGCGTTGCCATCGGCCAGTCCGACCAGCGCCCCTCGATCACCATCGCCGTGCAGAAGATCTCCATCTCCAACACGCTGGAGTCGCTGCGCGAAGTTTCGAATGTCGGCCAGCGCACCATGTCGCTGTTCTCCGAATCGCTGATGGAAGTCGACTGGACCTTCGGCCTGGGCATGGTCCCGCGGGTGGCCGAAGCCTGGAAGCAGATCGACGGCCGCACGCTGGAAGTGACGCTGCGCCCGGGCGTAAAATTCCACAACGGCGACACCGTCACCGCCGAGGACGTCGCCTTCAGCTTCGGCCCCGCCCGCATGTGGAGCGGCCAGAGCGCGGACCGGGCGGGGCTTTTCGCCTCCAACACCACCGGCGCCGGCAAGCTGCCGCCGCCCGAGGTCCCGGTGGCCGCCCGCGCCACCCTGCCGGGCTTCGACCGCGTCGAGATCGTCGACGCCCGCACCGTCCGCTTCCACAACCGCACGCCCGAGCCGGTGCTGGCCCAGCGCCTGACCCGCAACACCGCCTCCATCGTCTCGCGCCGCAACTACGAAGCGGCCGCCACCTGGCAAGATTGGGCGCGCCAGCCCGCCGCCACCGGCCCATATCGCGTTGCCAGCTTCAAGCCGGACGTGCAACTGGTGCTGGAGGCGCATGACGAATACTGGGGCGGCCGCCCACCGCTGAAGGCGATCCGGCTGGTCGAAGTGCCCGAGATGATCAGCCGCGTGAACGGCCTGCTCGCCGGCGATTTCGACTTCGCCTGCGACCTCGCCCCCGACCAGATCGGCATCGTCGAGAAAAGCCCGCGCCACCAGGTGCTCGGCGGCCTGATCGCCAACATCCGGCTCAACGTCTTCGACAAGACCCATCCCGTGTTGGCCAACCCGCTGGTCCGCCGCGCCATGACCCACAGCATGGACCGACAGTCGATCATCGACGGCCTGTGGTCCGGGCGCACCCGCGTGCCGCGCGGCCTGCAATGGGACTTCTTCGGCGACATGCTGGTCACCGACTGGCATGCCCCGAAATACGACCCCGCCCTGGCGCGCGACCTGCTCAAGCAGGCCGGCTACAAGGGCGAGGAAATCCCCTACCCCACGCTCAACAACTATTACACCAACCAGACCCCGACGGCCCAGGTGCTGCTCGAAGGCTGGCGCTCGATCGGCCTCAACGTGGTCCTGGCGATGAAGGAGAACTGGAGCCAGGTGCTGCCGAAAGGCCCGCATCGCGGTGTCATCGACAACTCGAACTCCGCCTGGTTCGCCGATCCTGTCGCCTCGATGGCCGCCTACGCTCCGGGCGGCCAGACCTGGGAAGCCGGGCAGTGGCAGAACCAGGAGGCCGCCAGCCTGCTCACCCTGATGCAGACCGAACTGGACCAAGCCGCCCGCAAGAACGCCTTCCGCCGCATGCTGGAAATCTGTGAACGCGAAGATCCCGTCTATTCCGTGCTGCACCAGAACGCGACCTTCACCGCCCTGCGGCGCGACATCAAGTGGCAGGCCGCGGCCAGCTTCGCCATGGATTTCCGCGCCCGGAACTGGGGCTAGCGCGGAACTGCGGATAGCGCGGAACTGCAGAAAGTGCAGCAGCGCTTCATCAAACCGTCACGCCACCACAGCAGCATTTGTCGTTTCTGTACTAAATGATTGCAGGATCGGGAATCGGCATGCGCCGCGTCGTCATCACTGGCATGGGCATTGTCTGCCCGCTGGGACATGGGCTGGAGCCGGTCTGGCGCCGCTTGCTGGACGGACGGTCCGGCATCCGCGCCATCACCCACATCAATGTCGACCTGCCCTGCCGCATCGCCGGTCAGGTGCGCACGGGATCCTGGGGCACCGCGGCGGAGCCGACGCGGGCAGAGCGGGTCGGCCGCCTCGCCCGGCTGGCCGCACGCGAGGCATTGACCGACGCCGGCTGGCAGCCGCGCGATCTCATGGCACAGGCCGCCAGCGGGGTCAGCATCGGCTCCGGCTGCGGCGGGCTCGAAGCGCTCAGCGAAAGTGCCGCCCGATTGGGCGCTGCCACCGGCACCGCCTTCGGCCCCACCCTCGCCACCGGCATGGCGCGCGGCATGATCCACCATCTCGCCAGCGACCTCGCCGCAACCTTCGCCCTGTCCGGCCCATGCCGTGCCGTCTCCACCGCCTGCTCCTCCGGCGCGCATGCCATCGGCGACGCGGCCCGCCTGGTTGCCGACGGTGACGCCGAAGTCATGCTGGCCGGCGGTGCCGAAGCCGCCGTGCACGAACTCGGCATGGCTGGTTTCGCCGCGGCCCGCGCCCTGTCCACCGCCTTCAACGATGCGCCACAGCGTGCCTCGCGCCCCTGGGACCGCGACCGGGACGGCTTCGTCATGGGCGAAGGTGCTGGCATGGTGGTGCTGGAATCCTTCGACCATGCCCGCGCCCGAGGCGCCCGCATCTATGCCGAACTCGTCGGCTACGGCATGTCCGGCGACGCCTGGCACATCACCACGCCATCAGAGAGCGGCGACGGTGCCTTCCGCGCCATGCGCAACGCCCTGCGCCGCGCCGGCATGACCGCCGAGTCGGTGCAGTATATCAACGCCCATGGCACATCGACCCCGGCCGGCGACGACATCGAACTCGCGGCTGTCGAGCGGCTGTTCGGAGAAGCCACCAGCCGGCTCGCCATGTCGTCCACCAAATCCGCCACCGGGCACCTGCTCGGTGCAGCCGGCGCGGTCGAGGCGATCTTCTCGGTGCTGGCGATCCGCGATGGCGTCGCACCGCCGACGTTGAATCTCGAGCGCCCAAGCCGCCAGACGCCGATCGACCGCATCGCCCGCACAGCCCAGGAACGGCCGATCAACACCGCGATGTCCAACAGCTTCGGCTTCGGCGGCACCAATGCCAGCCTGGTGTTCCGCGCCGTCTGACCGCGAGCTTCCCCCGGGAGGGCGCCCTGCCCGGGCGCCCCCCTCCTCAACTGGATCAGCGCGGCAACAACCGCTGCACCTCAGACGCCATCGTCTTGAGCGTCTCTTCCGGCGTGGCCTTCTGCTCGACCAGCAAGGCGAGGTTGTCCACCATTGTCTGAGTCACCCGAACCCCGTTGGTGCCGGGGAAGGAATACCAGGGGATCATGATGTCCATCTGGCTCAGCCCGGCCCGAAACAGCGGATTCTCGGCGTAGAATGTCCCGAGGTATCGGTTCGGGGTGTCGAATCCTCAAAGGAGAGCAACGCCATGAAGAGAATTACCACACCCGCGCCGCCGGCCGCCACGGCTCTGGTGACGGACGCCTGGGATGCTGTTGGTGCCAGGCGCGTCTGCCGCAACGTGAAGCACTGGCGCGATGCCGCAATGGCCCTGCGCTGGACGGGAGCCGCCATGCTGGAGGCCACCAAAGGCTTTCGTCGTCTCAAGGCCCGTCGCCAGCTGCCGATCCTCAAGGCCGCACTGGCCGCTCATGGCGCCAGGCACACCATTAAACCAGTTCTTGAACGGCAGAGCGCCGCAGTCTAACGTCCGAAACCATCGGCGCTCGATCGGCCAATTTCAACAGAGATCGGGACATCCCCGTGGCTACACCCGTGGCAATGGCACCTATGTAGCCCCCTCACACGCCACCAATCCCAATCGCACACAGCGCGACAATTATTCAGCCCGTGGCAACCTCAATCCCTACACCGGCAAAGCAGG
>CAMBRC010000162.1 GCA_945869965.1 Asaia bogorensis | reverse complement strand
ACCCCCCTGGCCGAAGGCGCTTATGGTTGAGGGTGCCGGGGTCTCGGACCCCTGCTGGGGTCCGGGGCAAAGCCCCGGCCTTGCTTCGCCTCAGCCGCCGAGGCGCTTCTCGACGTCGGCCGGTGACATCCGGACCAGCTTCTCATAATCGGTCAGCAGGGTTTCGGTGATCCGTCCCGGAGTGAACATGGTGCCGGCGATTTCGCGCACCGGGGTGACTTCGGCGCCGGTGCCGACGATCATGACTTCGTCGGCCTTGGCGATCTCCTCGGGCAGGATGACGCGCTCGACCACCTTGATCTGGTTGACGCGGGCCAGCGCCATGACGGTGCGGCGGGTGATGCCGTCCAGGAAGCAGTCCGGGGTTGGGGTATGCAGTTCGCCGTCGAAGGTGAAGAAGACGTTGGCGCCGGTGGCTTCGGAGACACGGCCGCGCCAGTCGAGCATCAGGGCATCTTGGAAGCCTTTGGCCTCGGCGGCGTGCTTGGACAGGGTGCCGATCATGTACAGCCCGGCGGCCTTGGAGGCGGTGGGCGCGGTTTGCGGGTGCGGCCGGCGCCACTCGGCCATGTCGAGGCGGATGCCGGCCATGCGGTCGGCGAACATGGCGGGCCAGGCCCAGGTGGCGATGGCGACGTGGATTTTCGAGTTCTGGGCCGCGACCGCCATCATCTCGGAGCCGCGCCAGGCCAATGGCCGGACATAGGCGTCGGACTGGCCGTTGGCGGCGAGGACGGCCATGCAGGCGGCGTCGATTTCCTCGACCGTGTAGGGGATCTCGAAGCCCAGGATGCGGGCGGAGTTGTGGAAGCGGAGCGTGTGCTCGCGCAATTTGAAGATATTGCCGGCATATGCCCTCTCGCCTTCGAACACGCCGCTGGCATAGTGCAGGCCATGCGAGAGAACATGCAGCTTGGCGTCGCGCCACGGCATCATGGCGCCATCATACCAGATGAAGCCATCCCGGTCGTCGAAAGGAACTAGCGCCATGGGGTCGTCTCCCGCAAGATTGTTGCTCTATGGGGGCTAAAGCTATAATCATGTCCAAGCTACGTCAACATTCCTGTCGTAATTGCGAGGTATGCCAGATATGCCCGATGTGAAGGGCGAACGCTCTCCCGGTGATGGCCGCAGCCCTGTGGCCGCCGGCGCTAACCTGTTGTTCCTGCGCGAAGAGGAGCTTCGCGCGGCGCAGGATCTATTGTTTTTCGCCTATCGTGATTTTACCCGCGCGGCGGACGAGGTGCTGGAAGGGCTTGGAATGGGCCGGGCGCATCACCGGGCGCTGCATTACATTGGTCGCAATCCATCGATTTCGGTCAGCGACTTGCTGGCGATTCTGCGGATCACCAAGCAGAGCCTGGCGCGGGTGCTGAATGCCCTGGTCGAGGAAGGGTATGTCGAGCAGCAGCCGGGTCAGGTGGACCGGCGGCAGCGGCTGTTGTCGTTGACTGAACCGGGCATGGCGTTGGAGCGGCAGTTGTTCGAGCGGCAGCGCGAGCGGCTGGCCGGGGCCTATCGCGAGGCCGGGGCAGGGGCGGTGGACGGGTTTCGCCGGGTGATGCGCGGGATCATGGATGACGATGCGCGGAACTATGTGGATCACGAGCGCGGGCCGCGTTGAGGTGGCGGATGACGCGCTGATACTTGTTGTCGACGATGACGCGCGGCTGCGTGACCTGTTGTCGCGCTACCTGCTGGAGAACGGGTTTCGGGTCAGCACCGCGGAGAGTGCGGCGGATGCGCGCGACCGGCTGCGGGTGTTTCAGCCGGACTTGATCGTGATGGATGTGATGATGCCCGGTGAGACCGGGCTGGAGCTGACCGAGGTGCTGCGGCGCGACAATGCGGAGACGCCGATCCTGTTGCTGACCGCGCGGGGCGCGCCAGAGGATCGGATTGCCGGATTCGAGGCCGGGGCGGATGACTACCTGGGCAAGCCGTTCGACCCGCGTGAGTTGTTGTTGCGCATTCGCGCCCTGTTGCGCCGGGCAGCGCCGCCGGTGGCAGCGGTGGAGGCGCCGGCCGGACCATTGGCGTTGGGGACGTTGCATTTTGACCGGGCGCGCGGGGAACTGCGCGGTCCCGGAGGTGTGGTGCGGCTGACCGGGGGGGAGGCGGCGCTGTTGGCAGCGTTGGCGGCGCGGCCGAACGAGGTTTTGACGCGTGAGGATATCGCCGCGGCGCTGGAGATGGACGAGGCAGGCGAGCGCGCGATCGATGTGCAGGTGACGCGGCTGCGGCGCAAGATCGAGGGCGATCCGCGCGAACCGCGCTTTCTGCATACGGTGCGTGGGCGTGGCTATATCCTGAAGCCGGGCTATTGAAATGAAGTCCCGCCTGGCGCTGCCGGGGTGGTTGGCGCGGTCGCTGAAGGCGGCTATGCCACGGGGGTTGCTGGGGCGGTCGTTATTGATCGTGCTGGTACCGCTGGTGGTGGTGCAGTTGGTGGCGTTGCAGGTGTTCTACGGCACCCACATGAGCATCGTGTCGCGCCGGCTGTCGGCCGCGATTGCCGGCGAGGTGGCATTGGTACTGGATGGCTTGGAGCGTTATCCGCAGGATCGCGAGCGGATTTTTACCCAGGTGAAGGAGCGATTGGAACTGCCGATGCGGGTGCTGCCGGGGCCGTTGGAGCCGCAGCATGGGCGGCCGCCGCCGTTGGAATTGCTGGAGCGTAGCCTGGTGGTGGCGTTGGAGGAGCGGCTGCGGCGGCCGGTGGCGTTGGACTGGCAGAGCGATGCCAACAACGTGGTGTTGCGGGTGCAGATGAGCGGCGATGCGTTGTTGGAGGTGGATGTGCCGCGCAAGCGGCTGTTTGCCGGGACGTTGTATCTGTTCGTGCTGTGGCTGGCCGGTTCGGCGCTGTTGCTGTTCGGCATCGCGGCGATGTTCATGCGCAACCAGGTGCGCAGCATCCGGCGGCTGGCCGCTGTGATGGATGCGTTTGGGCGTGGCCATGAGACGGCGGCGTTGCGGCCGACCGGGGCGACCGAGGTGCGGCAGGCGGCGGCGGCGTTCAATGTGATGCAGGAGCGGGTGCGGCGGTTCCTGGCGCAGCGGACGCAGATGCTGGCCGGGGTGTCGCATGATCTGCGCACGCCGCTGACGCGGATGCGGTTGGGGTTGGCGATTATGAAGCTGGACGAGGCGAACCGGCAGGATGCGGCCGATTTGACCGCCGATCTGGAGGAGATGGACCGGATGATCGGCGGCTACCTCGCCTTTGCCCGGGGCGTGGGTGAGGAGCGCGCCGAACTGACTGAACTGGCGCCGCTATTGGACGATGTGGCACGGCATGCGCGTCGGGCGGGGGCGGATGTCAGGGTGGAATGTGCCGAGGATATCGGGTTGATGTTGAGGGCGGAGGCGTTTCGCCGGGCGATGACCAACCTGGTGGACAATGCCCGGCGCCATGCCCGGCATGTGGCGGTGGTGGCCGCGCGGCAGCCGGGGGGCGTGGGTATCACGGTGGATGATGACGGGCCGGGGATTGCGGCCGACCGGCGCGACGATGTGTTCCGGGCATTCGAAAGTGGCCGTGGCGGCGGGACCGGGCTCGGGCTGACGATCGCGTTGGATGTGGTTCGGGCGCATGGGGGGGATATCGCGTTGGATGATAGCCCCATGGGCGGGTTGCGGGTGCGGATTACGGTGCCGACGTGAGGCGGGGTCAGGCGGCCTTTTCGTTGAGAACTTTCCAGGCGTGGGCGAAGGCTTCGGCCATTTGTTCGGCGGGTACGGCGCCGGAGAACAGCAGGTAGCCGCCCATCAGGAAGCTGGGGACGCCGGAGATGCCGCCGCGACGGGCGGCAGCGTCGCCTTGGAGCACCACATCCATGCCGAGGTCGGTGGCGAACATCTCGGTCATGACGTCGCGTTCGATGCCGGCCTTGGCGGCCAGGTCGGTCAGGAATTCGGTGTTGGTGAGGTCGGCTCCTTGGCAGAAATAAGCGTCGAAGAGGGCTTCGACGACGGCGTCCTGGACGCCGTGTTGGCCGGCGAGCCAGATGGTGCGGTGGGCGGCCACCGTGTTGGGGGTTCGGGTCAGGCGGTCGAGGTGGAAGTCCAGGCCCAGGGTGGCGGCGGTTTCGGTGATTCGGGCATCGAGCGCCTGGGATTTTTCCAGGGAGCCGAACTTGGCGATGCGGTACTGGAGGCGGTCGGTGCCTTCGGGGGGCATGTCCGGGTTCAGTTGGAACGGGTGCCAGGCGACCTGGAACTTCAGGCCCTGGGGTTCCAGGAGGGCGAGCGCGCGTTCGAGTTGGCGTTTGCCGATGTAGCACCAAGGGCAGATGGCGTCCGAGATCACGTCGATGCGGGGGGCAGGGGCGGTCATGGGGTAGGCCTTTGTGCCGAGGTCATGAGAGTGTCCGGTTTCGAGTATAACCCAAAACAAGCACCAGGAGGCCAGAATGTCGCATTCGTATCGGACGGCGTTGATCGTGGGGACCGGGCCAGGATTGTCTTCGTCCTTGGCGAGGCTGTTTGCACGGCAGGGGTTGGCGGTGGCGGTGGCTGCGCGAGGGACGGCGAAGTTGGCGGAGCTGGCGGCGGAGACCGGGTGCAGTGTGCATGGGTGTGATGCGACCGACCCCGCGGCCGTGGCGGGGTTGTTCGAGGCGGTTGAGGCGCTGCATGGGGCGCCGGATGTGGTGGTTTACAACGCGTCGGGGCGGGTGCGGGGGGCGGTGGTGGAGCTTGATCCCGAGGCGGTGCGACGGGCGATGGAGGTGAGTGCGTTCGGGGCGTTCCTGGTGGGGCAGCAGGCAGCGAAGCGGATGGTGCCGAGGGGGGCGGGGGCGATCCTGTTCAGCGGAGCGACGGCCGGGGTGAAGGGGTTTGCCAATTCGTCGAGTTTCGCGATGGGCAAGTTCGCGCTGCGGGGGTTGGCACAGGCGATGGCGCGGGAGCTGGCGCCGCAGGGGGTGCATGTGGCGCATTTCGTGATCGATGGCGGGATCCGGAGTGGGGCCCGGCCGGGGACGAACGAGACGCCGGATGCGTTGCTGGAGCCGGATGCGATTGCGGAGACGTATTGGCATGTGATGCAGCAGCATCGCTCGGCGTGGAGCTGGGAGGTTGAGGTTCGGCCGTGGGTGGAGCGGTGGTAGGGTTTATGCGGATATAGAAACAATTTGGGCGCGGGTGGGTTTGGCAGGAGCGCGACGCCGAGGCGGTGCAAGATTTTTTTTCAGCGATTACGGCTTGGACAGGGTGGGCAGGTTGGGGTTGGGGCGGATGACGTTCTTGGCGAGGCCGGTGGCTTCGAGCAGGCGGACGACCCAGAAGACCACGTCGATTTCCCACCATTTGTGGCCGTGGGCGGCCGAGCGGGGGTCGATGTGGTGGTTGTTGTGCCAGCCTTCGCCGTTGGAGAGCAGGGCGACGAGCCAGTTGTTGCGGCTGTCGTCGCCGGTTTCGTAGGTGCGGTAGCCCCACAAGTGTGAGGCCGAGTTGACCAGCCAGGTGATGTGCCAGACGGCGACGGTGCGGACGAAGACGGCCCAGAGCAGGACGCTGGTGCCGAGTTGGAGGGCGCCTTGGAGGTCGGCGCCGGAGAGGAGGGCGATGGCGAGGCCAGTGGCGAAGAAGATCGCCCAGGAGGCGAGGACGATGGTGGGGTAAAGGAAGGATTTTTCCATGCGGCGGTAGAACGGGTCGCGCAGGATGTCCTTGGCGTAACGGTCGTAAATGCCGAGGCGGGCGAGGTCGCGGTTTTCGATCAGCATCCAACCGACATGGCCCCAGAGGCCGTGGACCAGGGGGGAGTGCGGGTCGTCCTGTTGGTCGGAGAATTGGTGGTGGCGGCGGTGGACGGCGACCCAGCGGGCAGGGGTGTCCTGCATTGAGCAGACGCCGAGGACGGCGAAGGTGTGTTCTAGCCATTTGGGGCAGGCGAAGCCGCGGTGGGTGAGGAGGCGGTGGTAGCCGAGGTTGATGCCAAGGCTGCCGAAGACGAAGACGCCGATGGTGGCGAGGATCAGGCCGGTCCAGCTGAAGAACCAGGGCAGGACGGCGAGCAGGGCGACGAGGTGATAGACGGCGACGGTGACAGTGTACGGCCAGACCAATCGGGTGCGGTCGACCGCGGCGGGGAGGTTCAGGTGGCCGCCGAGGGGGCGGGGAAGCACGGCTTTTGTTGTCATGCGCCGGCTTTCCTCTGGGACGGCCGAAATGGGCGCCGCAGGGCAGAATAGGCGGGGCGCGGGGGTTGGGCAACGGGAATGGGTGGCGGATATTATTTTGATATCGGAATGTTATGGACGTGCGGCGGTGTTGCGGTCAGGCGGGGTTTGTTTTTGGAGGGAAGCGCATGAAGGGCCAGTCGCGGGGGCGGGCTTGGGGGTAGAGGGGCAAGAGGGGCGGGAGGATGGGGCGCGGGGGTTTGACGGGGCGAGAGCCCCCCTCCGGCTCCCCCCGTGGAGGACGGGGGGAGAGAAGCAAGGCGGGGGGCAGGTCGACGCCGAGGAGGCGGGCGATGGGGCGCAGGGAGCGGCCGAGGGATTTGAGGGCCTCGGGCGGGGCGGTGGCGAGGAGGGTTTGGGTCTCGGGGTCGCGGAGGAGGTGTTCGAGGTGCGAGGTGTAGGCGGCCATATGGTAGCCGAGTTTTTCGACCAGCCAGGCGCGGCGGTGGGGGATGTAGATGGCGGGTGGGCCGCCGTTTTTGCCGGGTT
>CAMBRC010000161.1 GCA_945869965.1 Asaia bogorensis | reverse complement strand
GCCGGCAAGAAGCTCTACGCCTTGCGCAAGCAGACGCCCGAGCCGGTGTTCGGCATCATCAAGTCGGTGCTTGGCTTCCGCCAGTTCCTGCTCCGGGGCCTCGACCGTGTCCGCGGTGAGTGGAGCCTCGTGACCATGGCGTGGAACATCAAGCGGATGTTCGTCCTGGCGGGCGCGATCTGAGCCAGATCGTGCCATCCGTGCGCCGCTTGAACGCCCGCCCCGCACGACACCGCCCGATCGAGACCGCAAAAATCATCTCAAGCAAGGCTTCGACCGTCCTACGCCGCGCCACAGATCACCAACCAACTCAATCGACACCCGTGCAGACCGAATGACCAGTTACTTCACTCCGACAGGCTGCTAGGGGTGCCGACAGAGATAAACGACACCTCGGTGGCGGCGATCGCCTCCGCCACATCGGTGGTGGCCCGCAGCCGCCCGCCCGCCACCGCCTCGGCGATCAACTCGTCGATCGATTCCTCGACGATGGGCGAGCGCCCGGCATTGACCATCGCGACCTTGTCGGCAGAGACATCCACCGCCACCACCGTATGGCCGAGAGAGGCCAGACACGCGCTGGAAACCGCACCGACATAACCCACGCCAAAGATCGAAATCCGCATGTGCAAACACGCATCCTGCTGGTTTCGCGGCCATCACCGGGTGGCTGCGATGAGGGGTCATACCGGATAATGATGAACAGGGACATGCCGGGACGGCGGGATTTGCGCGAAGTCTATGCCGCGTGGGTCCGGCATGTGCGATGATGCCGGCAACGACACCAAGGAAATAACCGATGACCGGATTGCTGCTGGCCACCGACCTCTCGCCCCATGCCGACCGGGCACTGGACCGCGCCGCCATGTTGGCCGCCACCCATGGTGGCACGCTGCATGTGCTGCATGTGGTGGCGCCCGATCTGCTGAGTGGCCCCGGCCTGGACAGGGCGATGCAGGCGGCAGCCGTGTTGCTGCATGACGATATCGCCGAAGCCGGGTTGCCGGCGGAACTGAAGCTGGTGGAACTGGTCCGCACCGGCGAGCCCGATGACGCGATCGTGCAGGCGGCGCGGGAAGCGGGCAGCACGATGCTGGTGCTGTCGGCACCGCATTCGGACCTGCTGGTGCAGATTTTTCGCGGCTCGGTGCTGCATCGCGTTGTCCGGGCGGCACCCTGCCCGGTGCTGGTGGTGCGGCGGCGGGCGCGGCGGGCCTATCGGCGGATCGTGGTGGCGGTGGACTTGTCCATACAGTCCCGCCGCGCGCTGGAGCTGGCGTTGCGGCTGCTGCCGGCGGCGGCGATGGCCGAGGCGGCTTTCACGCTGGTGCATGCCTCCGCGGTAACGGCGCCACCGGCGCAGCAGACCGAACAGCGCACCCGCATCGAGGACATGCTGGCCGCCACCCTGGCGAGGCTGGCCGCCGAGGGCCGCACCGCGCCGGGGCAGGTCGAGGTCGTGGTGGCCACCGGCAGCCCGGAACAGGTGGTGGCCGAGGCGGCGGCGCGGCAGCATGCCGAACTGGTGGTGGCCGGCACGCTCGGCATGGGCGGGGTGGCGAGCCTGTTGCTCGGCAGCACCGCCGAGGCGCTGCTGGCCATCCTGCCCTGCGATGTGCTGGCGGTCAGGTCACCCGACTAGACCCGGGCGTATTCAATCCGCCGGGCCAGCCAGCAGCCCATCCGTAGACCGGTGATGCCGGCAGCGTCGCGGCGGAACGACAGGGTCCAGTCGCCGGGCGCGGAGAAGTCCAGCGAACGCGGGCACGGCATCAGCCAGGTATCGGCGCCATAGGGGATCAGCGGCACCATCGCGCCGTCGCCGAGTTCGCCCGAGCAGGCGGCATAGAGCGTGCCGCCGGTGGTGGCGATGGTGATGGCGGCGCCGTACTCGGCCGAGCGGTAGATGCCGGCCACGTTCATTGGTGCGGTGCCCGTGATGGGTTCCAGCAGCGTGTCGATGTTGTCGGTGCCGCGGATCATGCGCAGGCGGGTGCCGTCAGGCTTCAGGCGGAGTGGGCCGGCGGCGTATTCGCCATCGGTCGTTGGGGTCAGGGTTTCGGGATGACCGGCGAAGTGCAGCGTTGCCTGGCCGTTCGGCAGGGCGTCGACCCGGGCGGCCAGGCCGGTTTCGGGATCGATGTACTTGCCAGCCCAGGTGATCTCGGGGCCGGTGGCCATCGCGGGGATGTCCAGGCCGAGGGCGGCGGCGAAGAGCTGGGCGGCGGCGGCGCGGGGGTCTTCCATGTGGTTGAACAGCACCACCACCGAGATGCGCTCGGCCGGGGCGTAAAAGCGGAAACTGCGCCAGCCGCGGAGTCCGCCGCCATGGCCGACGATGTATCGGCCCAGCAGCTTGCCGCGTGACAGGCCCCAGCCATAGCCGGCGGTGGCACCATCGGCGAAGGCGACCGGGAGGGAGAGGCGGGCGTGGATCGATTCCGGGCTGTCGCAGGTGGCGTCGATATGGCGTTCCCAGGCGATCAAATCGTCCAGGCTGGCCGAGACCCCGGCATCGCCGGTCCAGGTGATGCGGTTCACCGCCGGGCGGAAACCCTCGGCCTGGGAGCCCTCGTAGCCCACGGTGAAGCCCGGCACTTGCGAGGTGTCGGCGTTGAGGCGGGCGGTGGGCATTCCGGCCCGGTCGAACACGTAGTCCCGCATCAGCTCTTCCAGCGGACGTCCGGCGCGGTCGCTGATCATGTCGCCGAGGAGGCGGAAATTGTGGTTGCAGTAGGAGTAGCGGGTGCCCGGGGTGAACTGAAGTGTTTCGGTACGGTCGACCAGGCGGCGGGCCTGGGCTTCGGTGAACGGGGCTTCGACCGGGGAGCCGGCCAGGGCGGTCAGGGCCCAGTAGTCGCGCAGGCCGGATTGGTTGTGAGCCAGGAGGGTGGCGGTTGGGCGTTGGGGCATCAGCGAGAGCCGGGCGGCGAGTTGGGGTTCCAGGACATCGGGGTTGCGGTCGAGTTCGGTGGTCAGGAGGGTGGTGGCACAGGTGAATTGTTTGGAGATCGAGCAGATCAGGAACATCGTCGATGGCGTAAACGGAATCCGACGTTCGAGGTCGGCATAGCCCCAGGCGTGGCGGGCCATGATTTGCCCGTCCCTGAGGACGGCGACGGCACCACCGGCACCCTGGAAGCGATTGGGCAGGGCGGCGAGGGCGTGGTCCAGGGTTTCGGGCATGGGAGGCCTTTCGGGAACGGATTTGGGCGGAGTGTAGCAGCGCCAGACTGTAGCAGCCCTTGGCGGTTCTGTTAGGGTTGGGCGATTGGTGGGGGTGGATCATGGCGGATGCATTGGGGACGAGCACGGGCGTGGCCGGGGGGTTTCCCGATGCCGGATTGCGGGGACGGTGCACAAGGTTCCTGGGCGGGCATGGGCAGGCGACGGCGAGGGGGTGGGTGGAGCGTCTGGCGGCGTCGCCGGTGTTGGACCAGGCGTTGGATGTGTATTCCGACGGGCCGGCGATGAAGCAGCTGGAACAGGAAGTGGCGGTGTTGCTGGGTAAGCCGGCCGGGATGTTCTTTGCCAAGGGGATCACGGCGCAGCAGGCGGCGTTGCTGGTGCATTGCCAGGCGAGCAATCGACGGGTGGTGGCGCTGCATCCGTCGAGCCATTTTGCGATGGATGAGCATGACACGTTGGACCGGTTGGCCGGGTTGGTGTCGCTTCGGCTGGGCAGCGACATCCGGCATTTTTCGGCGGCTGATCTGGAGCGGGCGGCGGAGCCGTTGGGGTGTGTGACAATGGAGGTGCCGCTGCGCCGGGCGGGGTTTTTGGCGCCGTCGTGGGATGAGCTGGTGGGGGTTTCGACCTGGTGCCGGTCGCGGAATATTCCGTTTCATTTGGATGGGGCGCGGTTGTGGGAGGTGGCGCCGCATTACGGGCGGAGCCTGCAGGAGATTTCGGCCTTGGCGGACAGTGTCTATGTCAGTTTCTACAAGGGGCTGGGCGGCATGGGCGGGTGCGTGTTGGCGGGGTCGCCGGGGTTGGTGGCCGGGGCCCGGCCGTGGCGGAATCGTTTTGGTGGCGATATGCCGACGATCTTTCCCTATGTGCTGACGGGGTTGGAGGGGTTGCTGCTGCATCTGCCCAGGATGGGCGAGTATTATCGTCATGCCTGTGCGATTGCCGCGGCGGTGGCGGCGACGCCGGGGTTGCGGGTGCGGCCGGGGGTGCCGCATGGCAATTCGTTCCAGGTGCATTTTGCGGCGCCGCGCGCCGTGGTTGAGGCAGCGGCGACGCGGTTGGCGGAGCGGGAGGGGGTTTGGCTGGTCAACCGGGTGGTGGATACGGGGTGGGCGGGGGAGTGTTTTGTCGAGATCGTGGTGGGGGCGGCGACGGTTGAGTGGGGGGCCGACGAGGTGGCGAAGGCGTTGGGCGGGTTGGTTGGGTAAGGGGTTGGACTCAGGGCGTGCGGAAGCGTCCCCCGGTTGGGGGTGATTTGGCGCGGATGGGGGCGTTGGGACGGATGAGTGCGCGCGGCGGCGCGCGGGCGATGCGCGGCTGCGCGATGGGCTCGACGCGGGGGAGGGGGCGCAGGCCGCGGTTCGGGCGGGGGCCGATGACGTAGAGGATCGGGCTTTCGCAGGTGAGGTGCGTGCCGTCGGACGCGGTACGGGCATGGGGCGGCGGGGCGGGCGCGTGGGTGGGGATTTCGGTGGGGAGATGGGAAGCGGCGTGGTGCCAGGCGCGGGAGGACCGGCGCCGGCCCAGGAGGGCGGCGAGGAGTGCGAGGATCAGGGCCTCCAGCGTGGCGCGCAGGCTCTCGGCAGCGCCTGGGGCGCTGCGGCAGGCTGGGCTCCGGGCCTGGGTGAAGCGATATGCATCCATTTGGGTAGTATATTACTCATAACATGTTCGATGCAAGGATTTTTTGCATAAAAATGTCGATGATGAAGGGATGGCGGTGGCGGACCTCCTGGCCGTTGGCGGTTTCCCGTGGGTGGCTTATGTCCATGGCCAGGGCGCGGAGGTGCGGATGGGTGAGCGACGGCGTGTCAGGCTTTTTCGGAGCGGACGTCATCAGGCGGTTCGCATCCCGATCGGGTTCGAATTGCCGGGGGAGAGGCGATGATGCATCGCGAGGGCGAGCGGCTGATGATCGAGAGGGTGCGCAAGCGGGGGTTGGTGGCGTTGTTGGCGGCTATGACGCCGATTGACGAGGCGTTTTCCCGAAATCGACGATCTCGTGCCTGCGCCGGAGCCCATCGTATGACCCGGTATCTGCTCACCAACATCACGAGCGAGTTCGAACGGGTGCGAGGATTGAAGGTGGAGAACTGGCTGGCCTGAGCGGTGGAGCATCACCTATTGGGAGGCGATGCCCTTGTGGACGCGGTCGCCGGTGAAGACGAGGAAGTTGGCGTGGTGTTCGGCGGAGTGGTTGCGGACGGCACGCAGGGTGTTGGCGGACGCGTAACCGCAGACAGCGGCGGACTGGCTGTGGGGAAGGTGATGGTCGGTGATCTGGGCGAAGCGGAACATGCGGACCTGGTAGGGGTGGGAGAGAGGGGTGGGTGAGGAACGGGCGGGGGATATGCGCATGACTTCTGCACCGGGAAAACAGCATGTTTTCAATGGGTGTTTGAGCGTGCGAAAGTCTTGAAATATGCAAATCTTATGTTGTTCATATCCAGTTTCGTTGCACCAAGCGCTGGATGGACACATTTGGATATCTACGCCTGGGACGAAGCAACGTAGCCAGGCAAGCCAGAAGGGGGGAAGGTGCAAGCAATGACAGTCGTTTGTGCCGCCATCGAGGTCAACACGCTCGCGCCATCGCCTCAGCACCTCGCGCACATCCACAGTCCGCTTGTTGCCACCTCGCTTACGGCCATTGCCGAACGTGCGGTGTGGTGACTACTGTGCCTCCGTAACGGCCAAGGTAGCCGTTCATCGGGGGAATCCCGGCTAAGGGAGTGCGAGATGCGCGGATTGACCGTGTTGTTTCTAGCCTTACTCAGCTACGCTATCTGCAATGTAGCGTCTGCCCAAGATATCAGAGGTCGTTGGGTCGGAACAAATCGAGCAGTAGGGAGCCAAATTGATTACTACGCTACGTATGTTTTTCTTCCCAGAATTGCTCGAAATGGAACTCAATACGGTGGACATGTCGAAGTTTCTTATACTCCTTTTAGCACAAATCCCCCTGGATGGGACAAAAAAGTAAGTCGGCTTTATAGTTTTTCTCATAAAACCAGCGAAAATGAAATTAGTGTAGTTGAAAACCACCCGTATGAACAGAGGCTTTGGTTAGAGGGCGAGAAGATGCTCGGAGAAGTATTTGAAGGATCTACGCTTCGCAGCTATCTTATTCTTCATAGAGAATGATCTCGAGAAATGTCTCGCGATCAAAACCCGACCTTGAAGCGCAGTTGACTTCTCGCGATCAACTTCTCCCGAGCCGTCTAAACCTTCCCACAATGCGCAACCGCAATCGATACATAAGGAAAATCACGATGAACAACGCTGTGAAAATCGGTTTTGCCATCGTGTTTAGTATTATTTGCACTGATAAATATTCTGAGGTGCTCCCTACTGCAGGGCTGTTCAACGCTGACAACTTAATCGCGTGAGCGGCGCGATGTCGGGGAAGAAAGTTGGTTCCCTCGGCGCGTTTTGTCTGAATCTATGTCGGGCAACCGCCACGAAGGTTTGCCCCGATGTCGAGTGTGTTGCTGACGTTGT
>CAMBRC010000160.1 GCA_945869965.1 Asaia bogorensis | reverse complement strand
TAAGGTTGAGGTCCGGGGTCTCGGATTGGCGCGCGAAGGTGCGCTCGCGGCCTGGTGGGGTCTTGGCCTCGAGCCCCCTACACCGAACACGTGTTGGGTGATGCAGCGCAGCCTTGCCTAGGTTGGTGTCAATCGGCACGCAAAAGCGCCCCGCCATTGGAGTGCGCCCCTGAGGGTGGACAGAGTAGGCGATTTGGATTGACCCCCCTGGCCGGGCTTCTGGAGGATGGAAGTCATGATGAGCTGCCCACGTGGTTCGAGTCCGTCTCGCGTGGATAGCCGGGGTCACGCTTCAGTGCCGCACCTAGTCGATCTTGGCCTGGGCCGTCTTGCCGTCGGGCGCGGTCAGCAGTACCGCGCCCTTCGGCGGCCCAGACGCCGGGATGGTGGACTGGCCGGTCAACCTGTTGCCATCGGCCGGCCCCAGGACAATGCGCTGCGGTTTGCCATCGATGGCCAGAATGGCCGTGGCCTTGAAACCCGCCGCCGGCACGGGCCGGTCTGCGCCGTCACTGAGATAAACATCAACCGTGGTGCCTTTCACAGCCACCTCGACATGGTAGGCGCCGGCATCCACCAGTATGCCTCCATGCGGCCCCATCCGGGGCTCGTGTGCCCAGGCCGCTGTTGGGGCAAGAGCCATAGCGGCAAAGAACAGGCGTCGTTTCATGAGTTGTCCTTTCTGTCACGTGGTCAGTAGAGCGCCGCAGGTGCGGTCGTCGATCCGGCGGACGGAGATGGTCGCGCCGCCACCAGGCGGCGCAGCGGCGCCTCGCCGTAGCGCAGGAACAGAGCCGGCGTCAGAACGGCGTCGAGCAACGTGGCGCTGATCAGACCGCCGAAGATGGTGACGGCGACCGGGTGCAGGATTTCCTTGCCGGGTGCAGATGCATCGATCATCAAGGGCACAAGCGCCACGCCGGCTGATAGGGCCGTCATCAGCACAGGCGTCATCCGCTCCAGGCTGCCGCGGACCACGAGTTCGGGTCCGAATGGCATCCCTTCCTGCACCGTCAGGTTGATGTAGTGGCTGATCTTCAGGATGCCGTTGCGGGCCGCAATGCCGGTGAGCGTGATGAAGCCGATCATCGAGGCGACCGACATCGGCTGGCCAGCGAGCCACAGTGCTGCGACGCTGCCGATCAACGCCAGTGGAACGCTACCCATCACGATCAGTGCCAGCACCGTCGACCGGTAACGGCTGTACAGGATCGCAAAGACCATCAGCAGGGACACACAGGACAGGGCGGCAATCGTGCGGCTGGCCTCCTCCTGTGCCTGGAATGTGCCTTCCAGGCTGGTGAACATGCCCTCGGGCAGGGATATCGCGGCCAGTTCGGTGCGGATGGCGGCGATGATCGTGGCCATGTCACTACCGCCGGCTGCATTGGCGAAGACCACCAGGCGCCGCTTGCCGCCTTCGCGCAGGATCTGGTTGGGACCGTCAGTTTCCTGCACGTCGGCGATGGCGCGCACTGGCACCCAGCCATGCGGCGTTTCGATCAGCAGATCGGCCAGACCCTGCGTGGTGCGCAACGCGTCCGGCAGGCGCACCACCACGTCGAAACGCCGGTTGCCGTCCACCAGGCGGGAAACGACGCGTCCATTTGACAGGCGTTCGAGCTGTTCGGTGATGGCGGCCGGCTGCACGCCGTAGAGTGCTGCGCGGCCATAGTCGATGCTGAGCTCCAGTTGGGGGATGCGCACCTGCTTCTCCACCTGCAGATCGACGACGCCCGGCACATTGGTCAGGCGTTGGCGCACCGTTTCGGCAACGCTGCGCAGCGTGTCGAGGTCCTCGCCGAAGACCTTCACGGCGATTTGCGCGCGCACACCGGACAGCATGTGGTCCAGGCGGTGGGAGATCGGCTGGCCAACATTCACCGCCATCGGCAGTACCGCCAGACGGTCGCGGATATCGGCGATGATGGCATCCTTGGCGCGGCCGTCACGGTGCAGGTCGACCTCGATTTCCGAGGAGTGGACGCCCTCGGCGTGCTCGTCCAGTTCGGCGCGGCCGGTGCGGCGGCCCACCGCCTTCACCTCGGGCACCTGCATCACCAGGCGTTCGGCGATCAGGCCGACACGATGGGATTCGGCCAGCGATATGCCGGGGTTGAACACCGTGTTGATCGTCAGCGTGCCTTCGTTGAACGGCGGCAGGAACGCCCGCGGCAACAGCGTGGCGCCGAAGCCGGCGGCGAGCACCGCAAGCCCGGCGAGTGCAAGCAACATGCGGGGCCGCGGCAAAGACCAGCGCAGGAGTGCCGCGTTGCCGCGCTTTAACACGCGCACCGTCGCGCCTTCGTGTTCCTCCAGCCGGCGCAGGCGTGGCAGCAGATAGAAGGCCATCACCGGCGTGAGGGTGATGGACACCAGCAGGCTGGCCAGGATCGAGATGATGTAGGCCTGCCCCAGCGGGGCAAACAGGCGGCCCTCGATGCCGGTCAGCGCGAACAGCGGCACGAAGACCAGCACGATGATCATGGTGGCGTAGACGATGCCGGAGCGGACTTCCTGGCTTGCCGCGACCACGACGTCGAACACCGGCCGCGGCTCATGCAGAGCGCGGTTCTCGCGCAGGCGGCGAAAGATATTTTCCACATCGACCACCGCATCGTCGACCAGTTCGCCGATTGCGATCGCCAGCCCTCCAAGCGTCATGGTGTTGATCGACAGCCCTGCGAAGTGAAAGACGATCGCCGCCGTCAGGATCGAAACCGGGATGGCGGTTAGCGAGATGATCGTGGTGCGGACATTCAGCAGGAAGGCGAACAGGATCACCGCGACCACGACTGTCGCCTCCAGCAGCACTGTCCGCACGTTGCTGATCGAGGTCTCGATGAAATTGGCCTGGCGGAAAAGGATGTTGTCGGCGCGGATGCCGGCCGGCAGCGTGCGCGACAAGTCGGCCAGCGCCGCCTCCACCTCTCGCGTCAGGCGCACCGTGTCGATGTCCGGTTGCTTCTCGACCGAGACAATAACCGCGGGCTTTCCCATGTAGCCGGCCTCGCCGCGCTTGAACCGCGCAGCGTGGGCGACATCGGCCACCTGGCGCAGCTGCACCGGTCGCCCATCGATGCTGGTGACCACCAGCTGGCCGAGCGCGTCGAGGCTCAGCGTGCGGCCGATGTTGCGGATGAGGTATTCGCGGGCGTGCTGGTTGGCATAGCCGCCGCCAGTGTTGGCGCCGAACTGGACGAGCGCGCG
Organism: Asaia bogorensis; assembly: GCA_945869965.1. Classification (GTDB taxonomy): domain Bacteria; phylum Pseudomonadota; class Alphaproteobacteria; order Acetobacterales; family Acetobacteraceae; genus CAMDGX01. The sequence continues at coordinate 3,615 of CAMBRC010000160.1, read as the reverse complement.
CTCGAGCTGATCCAGCGTAACGCCCAAGGCCCGCATGGCGGCTGGATTGGGGGCGACGCGGAACTGGCGCACCTCGCCGCCGATCGGGATCACCTGGGCCACGCCGGGAATGGTCAGCAGGCGCGGGCGGATGATGAAGTCGGCGGCCTCGCGTAGCTCCATCGGCGAAACGCCGTCCGGTGCGGTGACCGCGGCCAGCACGATCTGACCCATGATCGAGGAGATCGGTCCCATCTGCGGCACCGCGTTGGCGGGCAGCTGGGCGCGCACCAGCGTCAGCCGCTCGGCGATCTGCTGGCGGTTGCGATAGATGTCGCTGCCCCAGTCGAATTCGACGTAGACGATCGACAGGCCGACGCCGGAGACCGAGCGCACCCGTGAGACGCCGGGCAGGCCGTTCATCTGGGTTTCGATCGGATAGGTGACGAGCTGCTCGACCTCCGGCGGCGCCAGCCCTTCGGCCTCAGTCATCAGAGTGACGGTGGGGCGGTTGAGGTCGGGGAACACGTCGACCGGCAGGCGGGTCGCGATGAAGCCGCCATAGCCCAGCAGGACCAGCGCGATCGCGATCACCAGGACTCGGTTGCGGAGCGACTGGGTGACCAGGAAGGTGAACATGGTCAGCGGATCTGGTTCAGAAGTTCGGCGCCCTGCGTGACGATGCGCAGACCGGGCTTGAGCCCTGCCACGACCAGTACGCGCTCGCCGTCCAGGGGCTTGGTGCGCACCTCATGCGCGCGGAACTGCTCGGCAGTACTGTGCTCATAGACGATTGCCACGCCGCTCGCGCCTCGAAGGACGGCGGAGCGCGGTAGAGCGATGCCTTGCTGGGCCTCCTCGGTTTCGGCGAGCACGACGACAAGCTGGCCAACGCGCAAGTCGGCCACGTCGCCGGTGATGGCGAAGTGGACCGGTATCGACTGACCAACGCTGGCAAGGCCGCTGCCGCGAAACACGAGCGCCGCGGTGCGGCCGCCAGGAAACAGGGCGCTGGCCTGGCGGGTCTGGCCCAAGGCCTCGAAATGCAGCGCCTCGACCCAAAGGCGGCCGGGGGCGACGATCTGGAACACCACGGCATTGGTCTCGGCGATGCGCCCGGCAGCGGCGGTGGTGGCAGCAATCAAGCCGTCGACCGGTGCTGCCAGGGGCTCGGCCTCGCGTCGCACTTGGTCCAGGCTGGCGCGTCGCTCACGCAGGCCGCGCAATTCACTTTCGGCATCCTCCACCTGCGTGCGCGGCACCACCTCACGCAGGCTGCGCAGCCTGGCGAGGCGGCGTTCGACGATGCTGGTCTGCTGGTCGATCTCGCTTGCCTGCTGGCGGATGTTCGAGCTGTCGATGGCCTGGAAGGGCGGCGTCACCAGAGCCAGCACGTCGCCGGCGCGCACCGCGGTGCCAAGGCGGGGGAAGCCGCCTGGCGGGGCAGAAAGCCGACCGCTGACAGCGGCCTGGACGTAGCCGCTGGCGTCAGGGTCGGGGATGATGCGGCCGGGCAGCTCCACGCTGCGAGGATGGCGCGCTTCTTGGGCGAGCTCGGTGCGCAGGGCGAGAATGCGCTGGCTGGCCTTGGGCACGAACACGGTGCCGTCCGGCAGACGCTGGGCCTGGTCGCGGACAACGACCTCCTGCGCGCTCTGTGCCAGCGCGGTCCCGGCGCCGGCGAGCATGATCAGGACGGCCGCCGGGACCGCCGACCGGCGGCTGCGCAGCAGCCACATCACTGCGAGCCCCGCCGCAAAACCGATGCCGGCGGCCAGCGCTGCTGCCGGCAGTCGCGCCTGTGCAGTTGCCGCCGCGGCATGGATGGCAACAACCCACCCCGACGCGGCATTGCCGCTGGGGACCGGCGCCTCGGGAATGGTGAGGGTGACCGGCAACACCTCCAGGATGGAGCCAGTCGTGACGGTGACCACGAGATCATGCCGTCCCGGCTTGGCAGCCCACGGCGCCGCCAGACGGTAGGGGCGGCCGGGCTCTGGCGTCACGACCTTGGGACCCTCGGCCGTCTCGACCTCGATCTTTGCATCCTCGATCGGCGCGTTGGTGCGGGCGTCATCGAGGTAGAGTTCCAGCTCCGCGCCGCGGGCGATCACCACCAGTTCCACGGCTTCGGAGGCCGCTTCTGCCCGTGGGGCCGAGACGGTCGACTGGAGCGGCGGAGGCGCATCGTGGTCGTGCCCCTCATGCGCGACGGCGGGCACGACAACGGCAAGCAAGACGGCAGCCCAGAGGGCCGGCAACATAGCGCGAATCATGGAAAGACCTCTTCCAGCTGTCCAAGGCGAGGCGCCGCGGCCCCGTGGGGACGCGGTGGGTGGATCAGCGGGTGGGTCTGGGCGGCTCGGGAATTGCAGCGGCACCAAGCCCCGACGGCAGCCCCGTCAGGGTGGCAAGGACACGGCCAACGATCGTTGGCGCTGGGGGGACGACACCGTCCACCAGATATGCGGCGCAGCAGGCATGGCCAGTGCCACAACATGCTGCCCCGCCGCAGGCGTCTTCGGCGGTCGATTGCTCGAACAGGATTGCCCTGTCATTGCCGCGCACGGCTTCAACGTCCTGCAAACCGGACGCCAGCAATTCTTCGGAATCCAGCGCCGCGGCGAAGGCGACCGGGTGGAATGTCACAGGCTGGAGCGACCCCATGCCCTCGCCATGCCCTGCATGGGCCGACGCAGTGGCAGGCACGAGCATTCCCGCCGCCATCAGGAGGATGGTCGACAGCCAGAAGGCCAAGGGAATGACGCGATGAAGGATCATGAGTTTACGCATGTCCGCATAGTGCAGGCTGTCCCGAGCGTAAAGGGAAATGAGGAGGACGTGCGGCTGATCCAAGCTTCGAGTGTGATCAGAGGTGCCGGCCACGGAGCCGAAGCGCGCTGGCGATCAACGACACGGGGGTTCGCGGCCCTGGAAATTGTTGGCGCGGGAGAGCACGGCCATGTTTCCCCGAGCAGCTACAACTATCGGTGTAACGTGGGAACCTATGCGGCCTCGAATGGACGGTGGTCATGCCCCTGGCAGGAAAATCCTGCACGTTCGCATCGGTCTTTTTTGGTTGCGGCCGGAGTCTCCCTCGTCATCGTGGGACTGTGTTTCATTCTTGTGCGCCCACCGCTGCTTGCCGAGGACCTTCGCTATAGGTCGCTACCCGTGGCGGAATTCGCAGTGGTCAGGCCGCAGCTCGAATCCTGGCTGACCCATGTGTTCCAGGTGATGGGTGGCACGTGCTGGCGACAGGGGTGCTGACGGGGGACAGTGCTGTCCAAAAGCTGGATCGTGCGAGCGCACGCTCGGTCGGACCAGCCGCCACCGCAGGCGCGCCCGCGACTTCGGTGGCGGCTGGTCCGCTGCGCCGCAGCCTTCGTCCGACTGGCCATGATCCGCATCATGATACGAAGGCAGGCAGGATGCTAAACATAACCACAATACTTCCGGGTATGTGGCTTTATGCGCTCAATATTGCTAAGTGTCCGTCCGGAAGGTTCATACCTGATTGCATAGTCTTCGCAGCATGAGGCGGATTGATGCCACTCGGATGAACGCCACCGCCATTCGTGTCAGATTCTCGAAGTCCTTTGCCAAACGGCGACAGCGGTTCAGCCAGGCCAGCGT
>CAMBRC010000159.1 GCA_945869965.1 Asaia bogorensis | reverse complement strand
CACCAGGGGGCCGAGCCCCCTGGACCCTCAATGAATGGGGTCTGGGGCCGCCGGCCCCAGCGGGTCCAGGGCAGCGCCCTGGCCTTCCTTCCTTAGGAGACGTTGATGTTCGCGTCGTTCGTCCTGGCCTTGCGCACTGCCGGTCTGCCGGCCTCGATCACCGAATACCTGACCCTGATGGGCGCCATGAAGGCCGGGGTCGCTGACTATTCCATCGATGACTTCTACTATCTCTGCCGTGCCACTCTGGTGAAGGATGAGCGCCATCTCGACCGCTTCGACCGCGTCTTCGGCGAGGTCTTCAAGGGCCTGGAGCCGCCCGAAGGCATGGCGATCCAGAACCTGCCCGAGGAGTGGCTGAAGGCGTTGGCCGAGAAGTTCCTCACGCCGGAGGAGATGGACAAGATCGAGAAGCTCGGCGGGCTGGAGGCGCTGATGAAGCGCCTGCAGGAGTTGCTGGAGGAACAGAAGGGCCGCCACCAGGGCGGCTCGAAATGGATCGGCACTGGCGGCACCTCGCCCTTCGGCAATAACGGCGCCAATCCCGAGGGCGTGCGCATTGGCCAGCAGGAGGGCCGCAACCGCCGGGCGATCAAGGTCTGGGACAAGCGCGAGTTCAAGGATCTCGACGATTCCGTGGAGCTTGGGACAAGAAACATCAAGCTGGCACTGCGCCGTCTGCGCAAATTCGCCCGCCAGGGCCAGCCGACCGAGCTGGATATTCCAGCCACTATCCGCACCACCGCGAACAATGCCGGCTACCTGGATTTGCAGATGGTGCCCGAGCGGCACAACACGGTGAAGGTGCTGCTGTTCCTGGATATCGGCGGCTCGATGGACGAGCACGTGCGGGTCTGCGAGGAGCTGTTCTCCGCGGCGCGCGGCGAGTTCAAGCACATGGAGTATTTCTACTTCCACAACTGCGTCTATGAACGGGTGTGGAAGACCAACCGGCGCCGCAACGACAACATGACGCCGACCGAGGAGGTGATGCGCAAGTATGGCCCGGACTACAAGCTGATCTTCGTCGGCGACGCCTCGATGTCGCCCTATGAGGTCAGCCATCCCGGCGGCAGCGTGGAGCACTGGAACGAGGAGCCTGGCGCCGTGTGGCTGGAGCGGCTGACCGGACATTTCCGCCGCCATGCCTGGCTGAACCCACGGCCACGCAATGCCTGGGACCACGCCATGTCGATCTCGATGATCCGCAAGGGGCTCGAGAACCGGATGTTCCCGCTGACCCTGGGCGGCATCGACGAGATGGCCAAGGAACTGAACCGGTGACCGTCGCCGACATCATGCAGTCCCCCGCGTATCGCAAGATCGTGGAGGTGCTTGATGCCGAACATGACCGGACTGTGGCGGATATCATCACCCTAACCGAGATCCCAGCGCCGCCGTTCGGCGAGGGTCCGAAGGCCGCCCACTACCTGGAGATGCTGCGGGCCCACGGGCTTGAAGATGTGGAACTCGACGGCATCGGCAACGCGATGGGCCTGCGGCGCGGCGCGGGGAACGGACCGCTGATCGTGGTGGCGGCCCATCTGGACACGGTGTTTCCCGCCGGCACCGATGTGAAAGTGCGACGCGAGGGAACAAAACTCTTCGCGCCGGGTGTGGGCGACGACACGCGCAGCCTCGCGGTCTTGCTCGCCTATATGCGCGCGCTGGATGCGGCGGGGGTGCTGACCCATAGCGACATCCTGTTCGTCGGCGATGTCGGCGAGGAGGGGTTAGGGGATCTGCGGGGCATCCGCTACCTGTTCACCGAAGGAAAGTACAAAGACCGCATCAAGGCTTTCTTCACCGTCGACTCGCCCGACATGGACGGGCTGGTGGTCGGCGGCGTGGGATCGAAGCGCTATCGCGCGACGTTTCGCGGGCCCGGCGGGCATAGCTTCGGCGCCTTCGGGCTGGTCAGCCCAGCGTTTGCGATGAGCCAGGCGATGCTGGAACTGTCGCGGATTTCGGTGCCGGCCAAGCCGAAGACGACGTTCAGTGCCAGCGTGTTCGGCGGCGGCACCTCGGTCAATTCGATCCCCAACGAAGTCTGGGTCGAGGTCGATCTGCGCTCCGAGGCGCCGGTGGAACTGGACCGACTGGAGAAGCGCTTTCTGGCGATTGTCCAACAGGCAGCGGCCGCCGAGAACCATGCGCGCTCGATCGCCGAGGGCGATATCACGGTCGAGGCCAAGCTGATCGGCGACCGGCCGGCTGGCAGCACGGCGGTGGATAGCGAGATCGTGCGCCATGCGACGGCGGCGATCACCGCGCATGGCATCACGCCGCGGCATGTCTATTCCTCGACCGACGCCAACATCCCGATGAGCCTGGGCATCCCCGCGGTGAAGATTGGTTCGGGCGGTACCGGCGGGCGCGGGCATTCGCTGGGCGAGTGGATCGATGTCGAGAAGGAAAACTCGGTGCGCGGCATGGCGGCCGGTTTGACGACGATCCTGGCGGTGGCGGGCGTGGTGTGATCGAGGTCTGCGTCGAAGGCGTCGATGGCGCGGTGGCGGCGGCACAGGGCGGGGCGGATCGGATCGAGTTGTGCGCCAGCCTGATCGAAGGCGGCATCACCCCGAGTATGGGCACGGTGCGGGCAGCAGTGGCTGCGGTACGTGTGCCGGTGATGGTGATGGTCCGGCCGCGCGGCGGAGACTTCCTGTATTCCGAGCGCGAGTTCGCTTCAATGCTCGATGATGTCGCCGCCTTGCGGTCGTCGGGGGCGGCGGGGGTGGTGTTTGGGTGCCTGACGGCGGACGGGGCGATCGACGAGGGGCAGACGCGGGCGTTGGCCGAGGCAGCGCGGCCATTGTCGGTGACGGTGCATCGGGCGTTCGACATGACGGCCGATCCCGTGGTGGCGTTGGAGGCGTTGGTTCGCTGCGGGGTGGATCGGGTGTTGACCAGTGGGCAGCGGCCGCGCGGGATCGAAGGGGTGGGGTTACTGGGGCAGTTGGTGCGGCAGGCGGCGGGGCGGATTGTGATCCTTGGCTGCGGGGATCTCGGGGTTGAGACGATCGGGCAGGTGCGGAGCGAGGCCGGGCTGACCGAGCTGCATTTCTCGGCACCGGCGGTGGTGGCGAGCGCGATGCGCTATCGAAACCCAGCGCTGGCAATGGGGGGCGACGATCCGGAGCGGGAGTATCGCCACACGGTCACCGATCCCGCGCGGGTGCGGGCGATGATCGCGGCGGCGCGGGGTTAGGCGATTTCGCGCAGGAATGCGTCGGTGGTGCGCTGGCGGCAGTAGCCGGAGATTGCGCGCAGGGTGAAGTCGTGGCGTTCCTGGGTGTAGGTGGCGCAGGAATCGGTGATCAGGGTGACGAGGTAGCCGAGGTCACAGGCGGTGGTCGCGGCGGTGGCGATGCACTGGTCGGTGACGATGCCGGAGATGACCAGGTATTTGGTGTTCAGGTTGCGCAGCACGTAGTCGATGTTGGTGGAGACGAAGACGTTTGATGACGTCTTCGGGATCACCATCTCGTCGGGGGCGGGCTTGATGGCGTCCAGCACCTGGCCCTCCCAGCTGTCGGGGGGGACGCTGAAGCCGGTGATCTTGTAGTCCAGCGAGCGGTCGCGGCCGTCCTGGGTGAGGTTGCGGATGACGGTGTACATGACCTCGATGCCGGCCTTGCGGCAGGCGGCCTGGAGAAGTTGCATGTTGGGGACGACGCGCTGTTCCATCTGGTCGAAGAACCAGTTGTATTTTTCGGCGAACTCGGCGGGCGGGACGTCTTTGTATTCGGTGCCGTCGCGGCGGGCGCAGTAGTTCTGGACGTCGATGAACAGCAGGGTGGTGTGGGCGGGTTCGACGGGGAGGTCGCGGGTGGTGGGGTGGGTCATCTGATCCTCAGTAGGTCTGCGCATAGCGGGCGCATTGTTCGGCTTCGGTGAGGCCGGTCATGGAGGCGGCTTCGCCGCGCTTGTGCATCAGGTAGGCGTGGTGGTGGACCTCGCCCATCCAGTCTCGGGCGGCCTGGTTGGCTTCGAGGGCATTGAGGGCGGCTTCGAGGGTGGCGGGGAGGGGTGGGCCTTCGGTGGGGATCGGGCGTTGGTTTCGGATGCCGTCCAGGCCGGCCCAGACGATGGCGGCCAGCGCGATGTAGGGCGAGGCGGCGCCGTCGGCGACGCGGTATTCGACGTTAAACTGGCGGGCGACGTTGGTGCCCGGGAGGGTGGGGCAGATGCGCAGGGCGGCGGCGCGGTCCTGTTGTTCGAGGTTGGCGACCGTGGGGGCCCAGCGGTTGGGGCGCAGGCGGATGTAGGAAATGGTCGACGGGGCGGTGAGGGCGCAGAGGGCGGGCTGGTGGTGCAGGATGCCGGCGGCGAAGTGTTGGGCGGTTTGGGAGAGGCCGAAGGGGGCGGCGGGGTCGTGCATCACTGGGGTGCTGGATGAGTCGAGAAAGCTGAAATGGATGTGGACGCCGTTGCCGACGCCTTCGGGGTCGACGATGGGGGTGAAGAGGGCCTGGTGGCCGAGGCGGTGGGCGGTGGCGCGGGCCATTTCGCGGGCGATGACGGCGCGGTCGGCGGCACGGAGGCCCTCGGCGGGGTCGATGGTGAACTCGTACTGGCGGGCGCCGTACTCGGCCATGAAGCTGTCGGGCTCGCAGCCGGCGCTGCGCAGGGCGGCGGTGAAGGCTTCGGCGAAGATGCCCTGGCGGCGGAAGGCGTCCAGCGAATAGGGGTTACCGGGGATTTCGGCGACGCCGGTGTAGGTGAATTCGTGTTCGAAGGCGGCAAGGAGGGTGAGGCCGGTTTCGTCTTTCAGGGCGGTCAGGGCGCGGCGGAGGAAGTCGCGGGGGCAGAGGGCCCAGGGGGTGCCGTCGAGGTGGCGGAGGTCGCCGAGCAAGAAGTGTTCGTTGGCGGTGCCGTCGGCGAAGTCGACGTTGGTCTCGGTGGTGGGGTCGGGGACCAGGATCAGGTCGCCGCCGGTGCCGAAGGGGGTGGCGGGGATCTTGGAGAAGGCGTTGATCATGGCGTTGGTGGGGACCCAGCCGACGCCCTTGGTCATGCGGGAGGGCAGTTCGCGCGCCGGGAAGCCCTTGCCGCGGACGCGGCCGGCCATTTCGCAGGTGCAGACCATGATCAGCTTTTCGCGGTTCACGTCGAGGGTGCCCATCCTGGTGATAGTGGTGGGCGATGATGGCGGATGGGTGGGGGCAAGGCCAGGGGTTTGGGGGTTCGTGTTATTTAGTACGATATCGAAACAAAATGGACGCAAGTCGGCGATGGCGCAACGGGGGGTTTTTGAGAGGAACGCCTTGGTGAGGCGGCGCGCGGGAGTTGGAGGGGGGGCGCCATCGCGGCGGATGAGTCGGCGCGCTGCGGGCTTGTGACGGGACGCTGGGCGTCCATTCGGGGATGTTACCTGGGGTCGTGCTGGTGGTGGGCGCGCGATGGCGCCGGTTGGATGTCGGACGGCGCGGGGCGCGGGCGGAGTCCTGGCGCGCGGCGGTGTGGCTGGGGGCCTGGAGGGGTTGGGGGAGGGGGAGTTGCTCGGACTGCCACTGCAGGAGGATCTGTTCCAGGCGGGCGAAAATGCGGGCCAGGCAGGCGATGATGAGGGCGTGGATGGCGTTGGGGATCCAGGCGCACTTCTCCTGTGTCAGAAACGCGCCTTGAAGGCGGGCGATCTGAGCGCCGAAGGAGGGTCCTTGGTTTTCCATGTGGCGGATACTAACTAACTTAAATGGGGTGAGCAAGGGAAAAATGAAGGGAGGGTAATTTTTTTGGGCCTGGGGTGTGGGTGGGAGGGTTTTAGGATGAGTCTTCTTTTTGTGAACAAAAAGAAGCAAAAAAACTTTATTCGATGGCGCGGGGCGAATAATGGGGCGGGGTAGCTGGAACAACCCCCCTCCGGCTTCCCCCGCCCAAGCGCGGGGGGAGAGAAGATTCTAAATGGATGAAGTTTTTTTGCTTCTTTTTGTTCACAAAAAGAAGGTCTCTCTTGCTTTATTCTTGGAGAAAGGGGTTCCGTTGGCGTTCGACGCCGAAGGTTGAGCCGTTGCCGTGGCCGCAGATGAAGCTGATGTCGTCGCCCAGCGGGAGGAGTTTGGTCTTGATGGCTTCGATCAGGGCCGGGCCGTCGCCGTAGGGGAAGTCGGTGCGGCCGACCGAGCCTTGGAAGATGACGTCGCCGACGAAGGCCAGACGGAGGGTTTTTTCGACGAAGACGATGTGGCCGGGGGTGTGGCCGGGGCAGTGCAGGACCTCGAAGGTGAGGCCGATGGATTCCACGGTGTCGCCCTCGACGAGGAAGCGGTCCGGGGTGACGTTGCGCAGGCCGTGGAAGCCGAGCTTGGCGGCCTGTTCCTCGATGCCGTCGAGCAGGAAGCGGTCGCGTTCGTCGGGGCCGACGATGGGGACGGTGGGCCAGAAGCGGCCGGCGTAGTCCAGGTCGATGGTGCCCTTGGTGGCCAGGGCGCCGCCGGCGTGGTCGATGTGGCCGTGGGTGAGGAGGATGGTTTCGGCCTGGAGTTCCTGTTGCACCAGGACGTCCAGGATGCGGCCGGGTTCGCCGCCGGGGTCGACGATGAGGCAGCGCCTGGTCTCGGTGTTCCAGAGGATGGTGCAGTTCTGCTGGAAGACGGTGACGGGTACGGTGGCGATGCGGTAGTCGGACATCCAGGCTCTCCGGCGGGTGTGCGAGTGGGATTACCGGGGGGCGTGGGGTGTGTCCACTGGGGGGTAGGGGGCCAGGGCTGTTCAACGCTGACAACTTAATCGCGTGAGCGGCGCGATGTCGGGGAAGAAAGTTGGTTCCCTCGGCGCGTTTTGTCTGAATCTATGTCGGGCAACCGCCACGAAGGTTTGCCCCGATGTCGAGTGTGTTGCTGACGTT
>CAMBRC010000158.1 GCA_945869965.1 Asaia bogorensis | reverse complement strand
GACGGCGCTGCCGGCGCTGATCAAGGCGGTGCCGGTGGTGCTAACGGCGGCGTTCGGGCTGGAGCGGGCGATCTCGACGGCGGGGGGAATCGCCCTGCTGGGGTTGGATGCGCATCTGATGGTGACGCACCACCCGGGGCTGTTCGCGGCGGGGGAAATGCTGGACTGGGAGGCGCCGACGGGGGGGTATCTGCTGACCGGGTGCCTGGCCAGTGGGCACGCGGCTGGGCGGGGTGCGGTGGCGTGGTTGGCAGGGAAGGAAGGCCAGGGCTCTGGCCTCGACGCCATTCCCTAAGCGCCTTCGGCATTGTGGGATTGGGATTGACCCGTTTTGGTGGACACCCTGAGACTTTCACCAGGGGTGCATCCGATGCCGAAATCCCGACCACCGTATTCGCCTGAGTTCCGTCGCCGGATGGTCGATCTGGTTCGCGCCGGGCGCGATCCCGACGAGCTTGCGCGGGAGTTTGAACCGACTGGTCAGTCGATCCGGGCCTGGGTTGCCAAGGCCAGTGAGAAAGATGGCCGGCACGAGGTGGGGGGTGCCGGCCTCGCGAGGCCTGAACGCGACGAGTTGGTGCGGTTGCGCTGAGCGAACAAGCAACTGCGGCTGGAGCGCGACATTCTCCAAGTGTCAATGTGGAATCTTTGGAATCCCTTGTGATTCCCTCGGGTCTGCACCAATTCGGGAGGGCCGCAGGATGTCGACGGATGAGAACCGAGTTCGCCACGACCGCAGCAAGCTGCGCTATCCCAGCGACCTGACGGACGAGGAGTGGATGCTGGTCGACCCTCTGATCCCGCCGGCCAAGCGCGGCGGCAACAGGCGGACGACTGATGAGCGCGCCGTCGTCAACGGGGTGATGTATGTGCTGAGCACCGGCTGTCCGTGGGCATTCATCCCCAAGGACCTGCCGCCACGCAGCACGGTGAACGGGTATTTCAAGCGCTGGGACTACGATGGGACGCTCGATCGCATCCACCAGGTCCTCTACGTGAAGTGCCGGGAGCTCGCCGCGCGCGAACCCAGCCCGACCGCGGCCATTATTGACAGCCAGAGCGTCAAGAGCGCCGAAAAAGGGGGCTCGCGATTGACCCGCATGGCTACGATGGCGGCAAGAAGATCAAGGGCAAGAAGCGCCATGTCCTTGTAGATACCCAGGGTTTGCTGCTGCACGCCGTCGTGCATGCAGCCGAAATTCAAGACCGCGATGGCGGCGTTTTGGTGATGGCCACGCTGTTCGGCTTGTATCCGTTCCTATTGAAGCTCTACGCCGATGGTGGCTACCAGGGGCCGCAATTCCGCGAAGGACTTGGACGGGTCATGCGCCACGTCGAGGTTGAGATCGTCAAGCGATCCGATGCAGCCAAGGGCTTCATGGTTCTGCCCAAACGCTGGATTGTCGAGCGCACCATCGCCTGGCTCAATCGATGCCGCAGGCTTGCCAAGAATTGGGAGTGCCTCAATCGCTCTGCATTGGCCTTCCTCCGATGGGCATCAGTCCGCCTCATGCTCAGAAGGCTCTGCCAACATAGAGAGTGATCCCGGATGGACTCTCAGATCGCGCCGGATGGATTGCGATGCGTAGCGGCGAAGATTTCCTCCTCGACCTCGCGCAGGCGATCCTTGCCGAAGAACATCTCGTCACCGACGAAGATGGTCGGGCTGCCGAAATTGCCGCGCGCGACCGATGCCTCGGTGTTGGCGATCAGCTTGTCCTTGATGGCGCGATCTTCGATGCCGTCGAGGATCGCCTGGCCATCGAGCCCGGAGGCGTCGAGTGCTGCGCGGATCACGGCGGCATCGTCCATCTTCTTCGGCGCTTCCCACATGTGGTGGAACACCTGGTCGACGTAGCGCGCAAGGAACCCGCCGCGTTCGGCGACCAGCGCGCCGCGCATGATCTGCACCGTGTTCACCGGGAAATGCGGGTTCATCTGGAACTGGGTGAGACCGTGCTTGCGGATGAAGCGTGCGGTCTCGATGCGCTGGTACTCGCCCTTGTTCTTGATCCCCTTGAACTGCACCATCGGCGGCTGGTTGTTGGTGAGCTTGAAGATGCCGCCGAGCAACACGGGAACATAGGTGATCGCGACGCCGGTCCGTGCCGCGATGTCTGGCAGGACCTTGTGGCTGAGATAGGCGTTGGGGCTGCCGAAATCGAAGTGGAACTCGACATTGAGGGGCATGGCGCGCGCGGCTCCTGGATGACGCGGGATCAGGGCTTCGGCGACGTGTTGCGCATGGCGGCCTGGTGATAGGCGGGCCGGTCGGTCATGCGGGCGTTGTAGGCCGCTGCCCTCGGATCGATTGGCACGCCATAGGCGGTCGCCCAGGAGAGGCATGTGGACAGGAGGATATCAGCCACCGTTAGGCGGTCTCCGAGCAGAAACGGACGGTCCTCGGCCAGCTCGCGCTCGACCGAGCGCATCTGCTGTCCGAAATAGGCCGCCGCTTGCTCGCAGGCCTCGGGGGCCGGGCCGTAGAACTCCGGCAGGTAGCGATGGCGGCGGATCACATAGAGCGATGCGGCATCAAGCTCGCTGATGACGAAGAAGCACCATTCCAGGCAACGAGCCCGCGCTTGCGCCCCGGTTGGGACCAGGGCGGTTGTTTCGGAGCCGTAGGTGTCGGAGAGATAGATCGCGATCGCGGCGCTCTCGGTGATCGTGAAGTCGCCATCCTGGAGCAGCGGGATCTTCTGGCGGGCGGTCAGCGCGGTGTATTCGGGGGTCTTGGTCTCGCCGGTCCGCGCCTGGATCGGGCGGCTGTCGTAGTCGAGGCCCAGCTCGGCGAGCGCCCAATGGGGCCGCATCGCGCGGCTCGTGCCCGCGCCCCAGAGAATGAGACGATCAGGGGCTGGCATGTCGTGCCTCCTTGGCCGGCGTTCCGGCGGCGGCCTTTGCGGCCTGGGATGCCTTGAGGGCCGCGATCGCGTCGGCCGAAAATCCGAGTTCGCTGAGGATCTCGTCGGTGTGCTCGCCGATGGCAGGGGCCGGGCCGCCGATCGCCGCCGGCGTCCGCTCAAACCGCGCCGCGGGGCGCGGCTGGCGCAGGGCGCCGAGGCCCGGTTGGTCGAGGGTCTCGATCAGGCCGTTGTGGATAACCTGGGGGTCCGCGGCCACCTGGCTGCGGGCGAGCACCGGGGCGCAGGGCACGTCCGCCGCGTCGAGCCGTTCCAGCCAGTATTGGCTGGCGTTCGTGCTCAGGATCTCGCCCACCAGGGTAATCCGTTCGGCGGCATTGGCCGAGCGCTGCGCCGGCGAGCGGAAGCGCGGGTCGTCGATCCATTCCGGCTTGCCGATCACGCCCGCCAGGCCGCGCCATTCGGCGTCCGAGACCGAGCCTGCGGTGATGTAGCCGTCCTGCGTGGCGTAGATGAGGTCCGGCCGTGCCGTCGGGTTGGTGCCGGCGCCCTCGCGGCCGATGACCGTGTACTGCGTCATCGCTTCCGGCCAGATGAAGGCGACCATGGTGTCGAGCATCGACAGCCGCACATGCTGGCCCACGCCGCTGCGCTCGCGCGAGAACAGGGCGGCACAGACGGCCTGGGCTGCGTGTACGGCGGTGGTCTTGTCGGCCACGATGGTGCGCACCATGCGCGGCCGGCCGGTCGCCTGGTCGGCCTGGACATCGGCGAGGCCGGACAGCGACTGGATAATCGGGTCGTAGACGCGCTTCTTCGCATAGGGGCCGGTCTCGCCGACCCCGCTGATCGAGACATAGACGAGGCGCGGATTGAGGGCGCGCATTGTCGGCTCGTCCAGACCCAGCCGCTCCATCGTGCCGGGGCGGAAATTCTGCACCAGCACATCGGCGCTTGCGACCAGCCGGCGCACGACGTCGATGGCTGCAGGTTGCTTCAGGTCGAGGGCGATAGAGCGCTTGCCGCGGTTGGAGGACACGAACATCGCCGTGAACTCGCCGGTGCCCGCCGTGCGGCGCGCGATGTCGCCGCCCGGGGGCTCGATTTTGATGACATCCGCGCCCTGGTCAGCCAGCAGCATGGTGCAGACGGGGCCGGAGATCACCGTTGTCAGGTCGATCACGCGAACGCCCGCGAGGGGTCCAGCCATGTGCAATCCTTTGCTGCCGCCGACCTTGCGGCGCCGGGCGGTGTCGCGATGGAGGCGGCGGGGCTCAGGCTTCCGCGAGGGCCTTGCCGTTGACCCGCGTCTCGTTCGCGAGGTTGTCGACGGTGACATGGGTGTCGTACCAGGTCAGGCGCGGGCGCACGCCGAAGCGTTGGGTCAGGTCCGCCATCAGCGCCTCGGTGTACCAGGCTTCGGCGGCCTGCCGGCTCTCCCACAGATAGACACCGCCGGTGCCGGTCTCCCCGTTCAGGTAGTCCTTGCGGATCAGGCCCTTGGCGGCGAGGCCGCGGTAGGTGGGGGTGGATCCGACGCCGCCTTTGATGGCCTGCTCCTCGGTGCGCTTGGGCAGGTCGAACTGGACGATGACGATGCAGTTGGCCATGGGGTGGTTCCTTCCTTCGGTTTCTTGGCAGATGGGACCAGTCTGTCGCTGGTGCCCGTTTGGTTCAACCTGCAGCTACCTGTACGGCATCTGACCACTGCATCCAGGATGCGGCGTGCGACCTGCACGCGTGGCTAGACCGATCCGCTGGCGGCGTGGTTCCACCAGGCCAGGTCCGAATGGGCGCGCAGGTCCAGCTCGTGGGTCCAGGCGGAGCGGTGCTGGTGGGCGAGATAGAAATAGGTGTTGGCGATCTCGGCCGGCACCAGCAAGCCATCCTTCTCCAGCCCCTTGCTCTGGCGCAGCGCCTGGTAGCGCTCCGGCCCCAGCATCTTGCCGAGCGTGTCCGGCGCGTCGACGGCGCCGTCGATGACGATGTGGGTGACGTGGATGCCTTTGGCCGCGAACTCGGCATTCAGGGTCTGGCAGAGCATGCGGCGCCCGGCCATTGCCGCCGCGTGCGAGTGCTGCCCGGCATTGCCGCGCATCGCGGCCGTCGCCGAGGTGACGAGCAACGTCCCCTTGCCCCGGCGCTCCATGTGCGGGAACAGCGCCTGCGCCAGACGGAACAGGCCGAACGTGGCCATGCGCCAGCCGACCTCGAAGGCCTTGAGCGAGGTGTTGGCCAGTGTCCGGCTGCCGATCTGGGCGCCGAGATTGAAGACCGCCACTTCGATCGGGCCGATCCCGGTCTCGACGGTTTCGACCAGCCGCTCGATGCTGTCTTCCAGGACCGCATTGACGATGAAGCCGGTCGCCGAGCCGCCCTCGGCCTCGATCTCGCCAACCAAGCGGTCGAGGCCCTGCTGGTCGGACCGTCGCGCCAGAACGGCGTGGTAGCCTGCGCGCGCGAAGCGCTTGGCCACGTTGCCGCCGATGCCTGCACCGGCGCCCAGGATCAGGCAGACGGGTTTCGCCATGGTGCTGTCCTCTCCATCGTATGCGCCGGGGCTTACGCCGCCCAGGCGCGCTGCATCGCCGGGCGTGCATTCAGGCGCGCGACATAGGCGGCGACATTGGGCTTGTCGGCAACGTCGGCGCCAAGCCGGGTCGCCACGGTGCAGGCATGACCGGTCATGATGTCGGCCCCGCTGAACGCGCCGGCGAGAAACTCGCGCCCTTCCAGATGCGCGTCCACCGCACTGAGCATGCGCGACAGCAGCTTGGTGGCGCGGTCGACATTGACCTGGTTGCGGCGATCGGGCGGCAGCAGGATCGTTTCCACAACGATGATGTTCACCGGCGGCATGATCATGCCTTCGGCGTAGTGCAGCCATTGCAGATACTGCGGGAAGTCCGGCGAGGCGGTGTCGGGCACCATGCGCCCGTTGCCATGCCGGGCGAGAACATACTGAACGATCGCGCCGGACTCGAAGATCGTCGTGTCACCGTCATGGAGTGCCGGCACGCGGCCCATCGGATGGACCTTGGCGTATTCGGGTGAGCGCATGGCGGGATCGCCGAGCTTGTACTTCTCGAGTCCGTAGGGCAGGCCGAGCTCCTCGCACAGCCAGACGATGCGGACCGAGCGGGTGTTGGGCGCGTGGAAGATCTTCATGACGTATTCCTTGGACGCTCTGGTCCATTCCCTCAGATCGAGCTTTGGTCGGCGGCGATCCATGCCGGCTGCTTGTCATTCTGAACCATTCGGTTCAAAACACAAGCATGGCCCGCCCGCTGGAATTCAACCGATCCCAAGCCACGAACCAGGCGCTGGTGCTGTTCTGGCGCAAGGGCTATCAGGCCAGCTCGCTGGCCGACCTGCTGGCCGCCATGGGCATCGCCCGCAGCAGCTTCTACGCCGCGTTCACCGACAAGCGCAGCCTCTACATCGCGTGCCTCGACCTGTTCGCCTCGCGCACCCTGGACCTGCTGCAACGCGCCCGCGCGGAGTTGCCGCCGCTCGATGCCCTGCAGAGGTTTTTCGAGCGCAACTTCGTCGGTGCGCGCCGGGCCGAAGGGCACTGGGGCTGCATGCTGGTAAACACGGTGCTGGAGATGGCCGGCGTGGACGAGGAACTCGCTGGGCGCGCCAGCAAACATCTGGACGCGATGCAAGGCGTCTTCCAGTCCTGCCTGGAGGATGCCGGCGCCACGCCGGCGCGCGCCGAGGAATTGGCCGCCATGCTGATGCTGCTCATCGAGGGCACCCGCGTGTCCAGCCGTCGGCGCTTGCCTGACGCCCAACACCTGCTGCCGATCGTCACGACCTTTCGCCTCATCCGGAGTGCCATCGGATGACTGCCGAAGAAACCCTGGCCAGCTGGAACCGGCAACTCGAGGCCGTCCGCGCCAACATGCTGCGCGGCGGTGGCAAACGAGGCTTTTCGGCACCGTCAATGATCGCGATCAAGTCCGGATTGGAATTTCTGCAAGCCTGGCTGGCCGGGGATGGCCTGCCCCCGTTTGGTGATCCGGGTGAGATGTTAATTGAGTGGGTTGGGTAATGCCAGTGTCGGTGTGGTCGGGCGATCCCCGGCCACACCGACACTCCGGCGCCTCGTGGCAGGAATGCCTCAGGGGCTGGCGGTCGGTAGCCGA
>CAMBRC010000157.1 GCA_945869965.1 Asaia bogorensis | reverse complement strand
GCACCGGCTCTCGGCACTTTGCCCGGACGAGGTCGTCGGCTCGAACGCGGTGCGCGGTGAATTGCGCGAGACCGACTACGCGCCGGCCGCCGAGCCCGGCGTCGAGCCCGGCCCGGCCCAGGAGCCGCTGGTGCGCGCCGTGGAGCGCCATATCCGTCAGTTCCTGGCCGCCCACGGCGACGCCATCGGCCCGTCGAACATCTATGACCGCGTGCTGGCCGAGGTCGAGCGCCCGCTGATCCGCATGACCCTGGCGGCCACCCGCGGCAACCAGATCAAGGCGGCGGCGATGCTCGGGCTGAACCGCAACACGCTGCGCAAGAAAATCCGCGACCTCGATATCCCGGTCATCCGCGGCGTCGCCTGACCGCGTGATGGATGCCGCCCCGCTCCTGCCGGCCGGGACAGGTCCTGCTGGATTGAACCTGCGGGCACGGCTGTCGCGCGCGACCGAGCTGTTGATGGGCCGCATCGCCACGTTGATCCTGGCCGCCGTCGCCCTTGTGCTGGGGGTCGGCACCTTCGCGCTGCTGGCCAACGGGCTGCAGCGGCCGAACCAGGTCTTCGCGCTCGTCCTGGCCAATCTCGTCGTCGTGCTGCTGCTGCTCGCGCTGCTTGCCGTCCGCCTCACCCGCGTCTGGATGGAACGCCGCCGCGCCGCCGCCGGCGCCCGGCTGCATGTGCGCCTGGTGCTGCTGTTCAGCGTTGTCGCGGTCACCCCGGCGATCGTCGTGGCGGTGTTCTCCACCGTGTTCTTCAACCTCGGCATCCAGGCCTGGTTCGCCGAACCCGTCCGCACCGCCTTGCAGCAAAGCCAGTCGGTCGCGCGCGGCTATGCCGACGAACACCGCAACAACATCCGCGCCGACGCGCTCAGCATGGCCGCCGACCTGGTGCGCGGCGGGCTGCGCCTGATGTCGACCGATCCGAACGGCTTCCTGAACTTCCTGGGCTCGCAGACCGGGCTGCGCGGTCTGTCGGAATCGATGATCTACGAGCCGCTGACCGGCCAGGTCGTTGCCTCGGCTGGCGGGCTCAGCGGCTTCGAGTCCGAAACCCCGCCGGGCTGGGCCACCGAGTTGGCGCGCTCCGGCGAAGTCGCGGTGCTGGGCAGCGACGACCAGACCAAGGTGCGCGGCGTGGTGATGCTGGAGACCACGCCCACATTGATGCTGGTGATTGGCCGGCTGGTCGATCCCACCATCCTGGATCACATCGTCAAGACCGAGAAAGCCGTCGAGCTGTACGACCGGCTGGACCAGAACCGCACGGGGCTGCAGGTCACCTTCGCCGTGGTGTTCGCGCTCGTCGCCCTCGCAGTGCTCGCCGCCGCGGTGCTGATCGGCCTGGTGCTGGCCAACCAAATAGCCCGCCCGGTCGGTGGCCTGATCACCGCGGCCGAGCGCGTGCGGGCCGGCGACCTGACCGTGCGGGTCACCGAAGTCGATACCGGCGACGACATCGCCGGCCTGTCGCGCGCCTTCAACCGGATGATCGACCAGCTCGGCGCCCAGCGCCGCGAGCTGATGGACGCCTATGCCCAGATCGACGAGCGCCGGCGCTTCACCGAGACCGTGCTCTCCGGCGTGTCGGCCGGCGTTATCGGCCTGGACCCCGCCGGCCGGATCGAACTGCCGAACCGCGCCGCCGATGCGCTGCTCGGCCGCGACCTGCTGCGCGACGTCGGCAGGCCGCTGGTCGAGGTGGTGCCGGAATTCGCCCCGCTCCTTGAAGCGGCGATCGCGGCACCATCCCAGGCTCATACGGCGGAAATCCATCTCCGCCCGGCCGGCCAGCGCCGCACCCTGCTGCTGCGCATTGGTGCCGACCGCACCGCGATGCCGCCCGATGCCGATGGCCAGGAGCGAGCGGACCGGATCGCCAACTTTGTCGCCACCTTCGATGACATCACCGAATTGCAGTCGGCCCAACGCACCGCCGCCTGGGCCGATGTGGCGCGGCGGATCGCGCATGAGATCAAGAACCCGCTGACCCCGATCCAGCTGTCGGCCGAGCGCCTCAAACGGCGTTTCGCCCGCGAGATCACCTCGGACCCCGAGACCTTCATCCAGTGCGCCGACACGATTGTACGCCATGTCGGCGATATCGGTCGCATGGTCGACGAGTTTTCCCGCTTTGCCCGGATGCCGTTGCCGGTGCTCAAGCCGGAGGATATTTCCCGGGTGGTGCGCGAGTCGCTGATCCTGCAGCGCCAGGCGCGGCCCGACGTGACGTTTACCACCGACATCCCGGACAGTGGTCCGATCACCGTTTGTGACCGGCGGCTGCTGGGCCAAGCGGTGACCAACCTGTTGCAGAACGCCGCGGATTCGCTTGCGATGCGGCCCGACGGGGCGGGTCCCGGGCATATCGCCGTGGGCGTGGCACTGCATGGCGACGAGGTTGTCATCGTCGTGGCGGATGACGGAATCGGTCTGCCAGGGCAGGATCGCCACCGGCTCACCGAGCCGTATGTCACCCACAAGCCGAAAGGCACCGGACTTGGCCTGGCCATCGTCAAGAAGATCATGGAGGACCATGGCGGACGCATCACCCTGGATGACCGCGTGCCGGTGCCTGACTGGCCAGGTGCCGGGGCCGTCGTCTGCCTGTTCCTGCCGCTCAAGGCGCCGGGGTAATCCGCATGGCGCATGATATCCTGATCGTCGACGACGAGCCTGATATCCGGATGGTTGTCGACGGGCTGTTGTCGGATGAAGGCTATGAGACGCGTCAGGCCGGCGACAGCGACAGCGCGATTGCCGCATTTCGTGCCCGGCGCCCGTCGCTGGTGATCCTCGATGTCTGGCTGCAGGGCAGCAAGCTTGACGGGCTGGGTATCCTGGAGACCTTGCAGAGCGAGGAACCGGCGGTGCCGGTGGTCATGATGTCTGGGCATGGCACGATCGAAACGGCGGTGGCGGCGATCCAGCATGGTGCCTACGACTTCATCGAGAAGCCGTTCCAGAGCGACCGGCTGTTGCTGATCTGCCGGCGGGCGATCGAGGCGGCGCGGCTGTCGCGGGAGAATGCCGAGCTGCGGCTGCGGGCCGGCGCCGAGGCGGAGCTGACCGGCGAGAGTGCGGCAATCGCCGCCATCCGGGGGGCGGTGGAGAAGGTGGCACCCACCGGCTCGCGGGTGTTGATCACCGGGCCGGCGGGGTCGGGCAAGGAGGTGGTGGCGCGGATGGTCCATGCCCGGTCGCGGCGGGCTGACGGGCCGTTCGTGGCACTCAATTGCGCGACGCTCAATCCGGCGCGATTCGAGGAGGAGTTGTTCGGGGTGGAGGCCGGGGCCGATCCGGTTGCCCAGCCGCGCCGGGCCGGGGTTTTGGAACGCGCCCATGGCGGGACCTTGCTGCTGGACGAGGTCAGCGACATGCCGCTGGAGACCCAGGGCAAGATTGTGCGGGCGTTGCAGGACCAGGCCTTCGAGCGGCTGGGCGGGTCGCAGCGGGTGCGCGTCGATATCCGGGTGTTGGCGATCACCAACAAGGATTTGCAGGCCGAGATTGGCGCCGGGCGGTTTCGCGAGGATTTGTTCTATCGTCTGGCGGTGGTGCCGCTGCGGATGCCGGCGCTGCGGGAGCGGCGGGAGGATGTGCCGGTGCTGGCGCAGCATTTCCTGGCGCGTTCGGCCGAAAGCTCGGGGATGCCGGGGCGCGACCTGTCGACGGATGCGATCACGGCGCTGCAGGCCTATGACTGGCCGGGCAATGTGCGGCAGTTGCGCAACCTGATGGACTGGCTGTTGATCATGGCGCCAGGGGGGGCGGGGGAGGCGATCCGGGCCGAAATGTTGCCGCCGGAGATCGGTTCGGCGGCGCCGGCGCTGTTCAACAGTGATCCCTCGGCCGACATCATGGGGTTGCCGTTGCGCGAGGCGCGGGATCTGTTCGAGACGCAGTATTTGCAGGCGCAGCTTTTGCGGTTTGGCGGGAATATCAGCCGGACGGCGAGTTTTGTCGGGATGGAGCGCAGTGCGTTGCATCGCAAATTGAAGCAGTTGGGGGTGGGCGGGGATGAGCGGGCGAGTTAAGCGGAACGGTATTTAAACGGAACGATTAAGGCGTGGGTGGGGTCGGCGGCGCTCACGCGCCACGGCGTTTCCAGGCGCGGACGGCGGCGCGGATGTAGGGCGGCAGCGGACGGTCGGGGGTGCCCTGTTTCGGCGGGTCTGTGAGCATAGAGGCGCCCTCCGGCTCCCGGCGCGCAAGCGCGGCGGGAGAGAAGGGAGGGGCGGGCTTGGGGCGCGGGGGCAGACGCAGCCAATCGGGCGGGGCGATGGCCAGCATGCGGCAGAGTGGGCGCAGCAGCCGGCCGGCCTGGGGGGCGGCGGCGACCAGGGCGCGGGTCTGCGGGTCGGCGAGGAAGTGCTCGAGCTGGGGGGTGTATTGTGCCGTCGGCTGGACGTGGCGGATCAGCCAGGCGTGGCCCTGTGGCACGTAGATGGGCGGGACTTTGAGGCGCGGCCGGGCTTCGGCGGCTGGGCGGGGTGCATGGCGCGGGCGGGGCAGGGTGCCGGCCTGCCAGCGCAGCATCAGGCGGTCGAGGCGCTGGGCGGTGCGGCCGAGGCGCCAGGTCAGCAGGGAGAGCATGGGCACCAGGGCGGAGGAGATAGCGCGCAGGCCGGCGACATGGTTCGCCACGACGGCGGCCATCCCCGCCATGATGGCGGCGAGGCGATGGCCTGGCTCCGTGGTGGTAGGGACGATGAACATGCCGAGAATGTGGACTAAATTCTCGACGGATGCAAGCTTATTTTTCCTTATTTGTGATAAAATTCAGTCAATGCGCTTTAGGGTGGACTTGAAGCGCTGCCAGTTGGCGACGTAGCCGGCCGCGCCGCGGGCTTGGCGGGCGGCGTTGTCGGGGCCGAGCTCGCGGACCTGCTTGGCCGGGGCGCCGAGGATCATCCAGCCTGGGGGGAAGGATTTGCCCTCGGTGACCAGGGCGTTGGCGCCGACCAGGCAGCCGTCGCCGATGATGGCGCCGTTGAGGATGGTGGAGCCCATACCGATCAGGACGCCGTTGCCGATGGTGCAGCCGTGGAGGATGACCTTGTGGCCGATGGTGCAGTCCGCGCCGATGGTGAGCGGGGAGCCGTTGTCCGAATGCAGGACGGAATTGTCCTGGATGTTGCTGCGGGCACCAATGCGGATCGGGTCGTTGTCGCCGCGGATGACGGCGCCGAACCAGATGCCGGCATCCTCCTCGATGATGACGTTGCCGATGACGTGGGCGTCGGGGGCGATCCAGTAGCGGCCGGAGGCGGGGAGTTGGGGGCGGATGCCGTTTAGTTCGTAGAGGGGCATGGAGTGGGGTCCTGGACGAGGAAGGAAGGAAGGTAGAATCTCCTTTTTGTGAACAAAAAGAAGCAAAAAAACTTTATCCGTTTGGCTGGGGAGGCGGTGGGGCTAGGGGTCCTTGCAGGCGTCAGTGTGCCATTTGCCGTCGACTTTGGTCAGGAGGAATTCACGGGTGCGCGGGTATGGTTCGGGTGCCGCGAGAATCGCGCGGCCTTTCGCTGCCGGGGGGCCTTGGTTGGGGTTGTTGGCCAGTGCCGGGTGGCTGCTTGCCAGGAGGGTGGCGACGAGTAGGGCGATGGAGATCGAGGGGAGGGAGGGCATTGGGCACCTGGAGGGTCGGTGGGGGCCATAGCGAGGTGGGGGATGGGCTTGGGGGTGGAAAGTTGGTGCAATAGAGATGGGGGTCGCCCTCGGCGGTCATGGTATCGGCATTGGAGTGTCTCGCGTACTCCAACCGGGTGGGAGGGGTTCGCCATAGCCTTCCGGGATAGGGTAGGCGGCTCCATGGGCGAACCGACCAGGTCATTGCCGCTACACGCATTCAGCGAACATCTTACGAATTCGTTTCAACTTGAAAGAACCCAGCCTCCGCTCTAGGGTGTGGCTTAATGTCGGCCAGGATAACCAGAAAGTGCCCATGACACCAGCATCCATGGCTAATGGTGTGCGCCCTTGGTTCATGCGCATCGGCCCCTTTCTGCCTTTTTGGTTATTGTCGGCCACGGCGAACTGCGAGCCTACGACACGGGAAAGATCGGACACCGAATCCCACTCCCGTATGGGTCTACGAAACGTAACTGCCAACCCGCCCTTTGCCAACGGGTTGTCATATGACAGTTTTTGACGCCTACGGCCCGGTTCGCACCGCTCCGGCGAGTGCTTTTGGCGCAAACCAGCCGGGCGCGTCGGATTTGGGAGGGTCGGTTGAGCAGCCACCTACACCCGTTGCTTGAAGACCACCGCATCTTGGCGTGTGACCGTTTGGTGACGCCGGCGGACAAAGGACCCAATCTGTGAATGACGAAAACCCGCGATACGGAGAACGGTGGATGTGTCCTGATGGCACTCGAGACGCTTTTCAGCGTGCCGTCACTCTGAAAAAACGTAAGCTGCTAGTCGTATCGTGCGCCGCTCTGATCGGAATGAGCGGACGTGGAGCAGAAGCGATGCCTATAGAGGTGCCACCCGCACGCGAATGGGAATGGGATATCCGACCTGCCAATATATTGATGTCAAAAGAACTTCGGATTCGTCGCGGTGGCAGTTACAGGCTGTCTCTATTTTTTCACCGTGATCTTAGTACTAATAGAGAACGAATGAACGCCTTTATTGGTGATGGAAGCTACGAGATATTCACCAATGACCCTAAGAATCCAATCCGGATAATTCCCCGCTCGGATAACCTTTCGGAGGTTTTTGATAAAATCCGGCGAGGTGAGTATGTACAAAAAATGACAAATCCTGGCACTGCCATTCCAATTAAGACGATAATTAAAAAAAATTGAAGCAAATAATACCACAATGAATTTAATAGACGGAGCTATTATTACAGCATCGGTATTCTATAAATCTGATTTTGGCTTGGAAAGATTGCTCAGCGAGATTGTGTTGAAATCTGGTAGGTATTTCAGGGCTGTTCAACGCTGACAACTTAATCGCGTGAGCGGCGCGATGTCGGGGAAGAAAGTTGGTTCCCTCGGCGCGTTTTGTCTGAATCTATGTCGGGCAACCGCCACGAAGGTTTGCCCCGATGTCGAGTGTGTTGCTGACGTTGTT
>CAMBRC010000156.1 GCA_945869965.1 Asaia bogorensis | reverse complement strand
CGCGCCGGTTGGGCTACGCCCGCCCTGCGCGCCACCACGGCAGCAGCAAAACGTGCGTATCAACCGGCAGGCGGTCCACCTAACGGAACCGAAACGCTGTAGCGAACAACCGAGCCATCTCTGAACGCCGCATGACCGACATCGTGACCATCGCCAACACCGACCACGTCCGCACCATCACGCTGAACCGCCCGGAAAAGAAGAACGCCCTCAGCCAACATCTCGCCTGGGCCATCATCGCCGCCATCGACGAAGCCGCGAAGGACGACAATGTCTGGGTCATCGCCCTCACCGGCAACGGCGACACCTTCTGCGCCGGCCTCGACCTCTCCGGCAGCCCACCCCATTCCCCCCACTCCCCGATGACCGCCCAGCTGGACGATGTCGGCTGGGTCGGCAACTTCCTCCTCGCCGCCCGCAAGCGCTGCGACAAGCCGGTCGTCGCCGGCGTCAACGGTGCCGCCGTCGGCGCCGGCCTCGGCCTCGCCATGGCCGCCGACGTCCGCATCCTCGCCCGCGGTGCCCGCCTGATGGCCGGCTACACCCGCATCGGCGCCTCGCCCAACGCCGGCCTGTCGATCACCTTGCCGCAAGCCATGGGCTACGAAAAAGCCATGCGCTTCATGCTGGAAAACCGCACCGCCATGGGCGACGACGCCGTCAGCCTCGGCCTCGGCGGCGAAACCGTCGACGACGACAAGCTGGCCGCCCGCCTGCAGGAATACTGCCAATCCCTCTGCGCCTGGTCGCCGATCACCACCCGCCTGCTCAAGCGCACCATGGTCGCCTCGATGGCCAGCACCGACATGGAAGTCCAGCTGCGCTACGAAGTCGCCAACATCCGCCTCGCCTTCGCCAGCGAAGACTCCAAGGAAGCCCGCAAGGCCTTCCTGGAAAAGCGCAAACCCGTCTTCACCGGCCGCTAGGCCCGTAACACCGTCGGCGCCGAAACCGCGTACCGCCCAAGGATCGCCGGGTCCGGGTCCACCCCGAGACCCGGCCCCTGCGGCACCGCCACCCGTCCACCCCGCGCCACGACCGCATCGTGGTACGGGCTCGCCTCCAGATCCATGAACAACCGCTCGAACGGCTCCTTCGGCGCCAGCCGCGCATGAAGATGCAACGACGCCAGGAACCCCGGTCCGAAATACGCGCAATGCGGAATCAACCGCACCCCCCGTGCCTCCGCCAACCCGGCAATCGCCATCATGCCGGTGACCCCACCAATCTTCGCCACCGAAGGCTGCGCCACATCCACCGCCCCACACTCGAACGCCGCCCGGAAATCCATCAACCCCTGCGCATTCTCCCCCGCCGCAATCGCAATCCCGCCTTCCCGCCGCACCCGCGCCAACCCATCGAAATCCTCCGGCGGCCAGACCGGCTCCTCCAGCCAATCGAGGTCGAGCTTCTGCAACCGCCGCGCCATCCCGATCGCCTCGTCCACCGTCCACGGACAATTGGTATCCAGCATGATCCGCGGCCCGCCCCCCGCCACCGACCGGGCGGCGGCCACCGGCTCATACGCAATCTCGTGCAGCTTCAGATGCCCATACCCCTGGCCCACCGCCCGCTCCACCGCCCCCGAAATCGCCCGCGTCTCGCCGTACCGCAACAAACTCGCATACGCCCCATGCGACTCCACCGGGCTCGCCCCCAGCATCCGCCACAACGGCAACCCGGCCGCCTTGCCCGCAATGTCCCACAACGCCACGTCCATCGCCGACAGCGCATGCAGATGCGGCCCGTTCCGCCCATACACATGCAAAGCCTGCCCCATCCGCCGGAACAGCCCGGCGATATCCCGGGCATCCTGCCCCAACAGCATCGGCCCCAACTGCGAATCCAACACCGCCCGCGTCGCCTGGCACGACGCATGCCCGAACCCTTCGCCCCAGCCCTCCAGCCCCTGGTCGGTGATGACCCGCAGCAACAGCGTGTTCATCCCCGACCACGCCGTCCCG
This sequence comes from Asaia bogorensis, assembly GCA_945869965.1. Lineage (GTDB taxonomy): Bacteria > Pseudomonadota > Alphaproteobacteria > Acetobacterales > Acetobacteraceae > CAMDGX01. Next base: position 5,215 of record CAMBRC010000156.1, on the reverse strand, counting down.
GCGAACCCGACCGCCGTCGCCCCGATACTGGCCGGTACCACGATATGATGCGTCTCGATTGCAATGATCTTCATGCGAACAAAACCCCCGGGTCGGGAGTGAACCGCTTCAACTTCTCCCGCGACAAACGCACCCCCAACCCCGGCACATCGGGGATCGGCAAGTAGCCATCAGCATCCAGCACAAACGGCTCCTCCAGAATGCCGTCCACATACGGCGACCCGCCGATGAACTCGACCAGGTCCACATTCGGCAACGCCGAAGCCAGTTGCAGATCCGCCGCCAGTCCCAATGCCGTGTTCCACCCGTGCCCCACGTAGCGAACCCCGAAATCATCCGCCATCCAGGCTATCCGCCGCTGCTCGCTGATCCCGCCGCACTTGGTCACATCCGGCTGGACGATATCGAACGCTCCCCGGCTCAACCACGGCAGAAACGATTGACGCCGGGTCAACACCTCGCCGCCGGCGATCGGCACCGGGCTGACCCGCCGCAGATGGCAGAAATCGTCAATCGCATCCGGCCGCAACGCCTCCTCGAACCAGCCGACATCGTAGTCCCCAAGCATCTCCGCCGTGCGCATCGCCCACTTCAACCCGTTCGGCCAATTGGCATCGCTCGCCCCGGGATCCACGAACAGCTTGTTCCCTGGCCCCGCCGCCTCCCGCGCCGCCCGCACGATCGCCTCGTCCATCGCCGCACTGTCCCGCCGCCCGAACGGCCCCCAGCCGATCTTGAACGCCCGGAAACCCTGGGCCCGATACTGCGCCACCACCTCGCCCATCAGTCCCGGCTCTTCCATCAACAGCGAGCAATACGGCAACGCCCGCCTGGCATAAGTGCCGCCAAGCAACCGCCCCACCGGCATCCCCGTCGCCTTGCCGAGGATGTCCCACAAGGCGATGTCAATGCCACTGATGCAATGGGTCAAACTGCCACCACGACCCATCCAGAACGTATTCTGGTGCAGCTTCTCTGAAACCCGTTCCGGCTCCAACGCGCTCTCGCCCCGCCACAGCGGCTCCAGCACCTGCACGCCCGCCTGCACCAGCCGGCCGTCGGTGAACACGCTGCCATACCCGATGATCCCGGCATCGGTGTGCACGGCGATCAGCGCGTGGATCGAATCCTCCGGCCGGATCTCGGCCGACCAGCCGCCCTTCGGACTCTCCCCGAACAAAGGGGCGACAGCGATGTCGGTGATACGGATCGGCGGCAACGTGGCTTGCGGCATGACGGTTCCTCCTGCGGCCCGCAGCCTAGACGCAGGCCATGCCCCGGGGCCAGACTGCACTAAAGAAGTGAGGAAAACGCCATGAAGCGAATCATGATCGTCGAGTGCATGCAGGAGATTTCCTCCTTCAACCCCGTGCTGTCCGACTATTCTTACTTCTCGGTCCAACGTGGGCAGGAGATTCTGACCCAGCGCGGCCGCAACACCGGCATCGGCGGCGCGCTGGAAGTGTTCGAAGCCGACGCGGCGATCCAGGTGGTGCCGGTCTATTCCGCCCGCGCCGGCAGCGCCGGGCTGTTGTCTGCCGAAGGCTGGAAACGGCTATCAGCTGAATTGCGTGACGCCGTCGCTGTGGCGATGAACGACATCGACGCCATCTACGTCTCCTTGCATGGCGCCATGGGCGCCGATGGCGAATTGGATCCCGAAGGCTGGGTGCTGAAGCAGATCCGCGACCTCGCCGGGCCGGCCATTCCCATCGTGATGTCGCTCGATCTGCACGGAATCCTGACCGACCGCATGTTGAAACAGGTCGACGGGCTGGCGATCTACCAGACCTATCCGCATGTCGATTTCGCCGACACCGGCGCGCGGGCGGCGCGGCTATTACTCAAGCTGCTGGCCGGCGGCGTGAAGCCGACAATCGCCCGTGTCGTGATCCCCGCCCTGGTGCGCGGCGACGAGCTGATCACCAAGAGCGGCTGCTACGGCGACATGATCCGCGAGGCCCAACGCATCGAACGCGACGGCACGGCACTTGCCGCCGGTGTGATGATCGGCAATCCGTTCACCGACGTGCCGGAACTGTGCAGCCAGGCGATCGTCATGACCGACAACGATCCCGAAACCGCCAGCCGCGAAGCGGTGCGCCTGGCCGAGATGTTCTGGCCCGAACGCCACCGCATGCAGGGCAAGTTCATCAGCCTTGATCGCGCGATCCAGCAAGCGCGGACGATGAAAGGCCCGGTGCTGTTCACCGATGCGGCCGACGCCACCTCCTCCGGCGCCTCGGGCGATTCCAACCTGATCATCGCGGCGGTGCGCGATCAGGGCTATCCCGGCCGCGTGCTGGCGCAGATCGTCGACGAGCCGGCCGCCCTGGCCGCCCACGGGGCTGGCGTCGGGGCGACCATCGCGGTCAGCCTGGGCGGCAGTCTCGACCCCGCACGCTTCCCGCCGATGACGGTCACGGCACGGGTAAAACTGCTGTCGGATGGCTCGGCCTTGCTGGAGACGATGCGCTCACCGCTCGAAGCTGGCCCGACCGCGGTGCTCACCTTCGGCAACACCACCGTGGTGGTGATGAGCCGCACGGTGAGCCTGTTTGACCGGGCGATGTACTATTCGGTGGGGATCAATCCGATGGACTACGACGCCATCGTGGTGAAGTCGCCGCACACCGAGTACCACATGTTCGACCAGTGGGTGGAAAAGAACTTCAACATCGACATCCCCGGTGCCACCTCGGCCAACCTGCCGACGCTGGGCCATACCATCTGCGCCCGGCCGGTCTTCCCGCTCGACCCCGATGTTGGCTTCACGCCGAAGCCGATGCTCTACACACGCTAAAGCACAAACCAGTTCGCATCGACCGGCGCCTCGGCGTCCAGCAGGATGGTGAGGTCGGCCACCCCGTCGCCGCTCACATCGCCCTCCACCACCAACTCGCCGCCGGTGTCGGTCCAGCGCAACTGGCCGGCCACATTGCCGAACGCCGCGGTGCCGATGAAGCTGAACGCATCATTGGCCAGAGTCGCCGCAATCGCGTCGATCCGCGACAGGTCGAGCCGCTCGCCGGCGGCCCGGCTGAAATCCTCCATGCTGGTCGCATGGCTGGCGGCCGCACCGATTGCCGATGGCTGGAACCGGAACGAATCCACCCCGCCGAGCCCGGCGACGGTGTCCAGGCCACCGCCGAGATAGAACACATCCGCATCCGCCGAGCCCACCAGGTCCTCGTCGGCCGCGGTGCTATAGATGGTGTCGTCGTCCAGGATGATCCCCTGTGCCACCGCCGTGCCCAGCGAAGCGCCCACCGATGGGCCGGCCAGGGTTACCGCGAAACGCTCGTTGACCTCGGCCAGCGTGTCCGCTGCGACGCCCAGGGTGATCGTTCGGCTGACCTCGCCGGCGGCAAAGTTGACGGTTCCAGCGGGGAAGACGCCGCCCGCGAAATCGGCGGCGGACGCCGGGGCGGTTCCGGATCCCGCAATTCCGGCGACCGACCAGCCGGTGCTATGGGCAATCGCCGTGCCGCCGGCCCGGCTGACGGTGAACGTGTAGCCGGTGCTGCCGCCGGTGCCCTCCGGCTTGTTGGCGCTCGCCGCCGCGATCGACAGCGTGGCATCGTCGCCGAGGATGCTGCGCGTGGCGCTGGCAACACCGAGTGCGGCTCCGCCGGTCGGGTTGGCAAGTATCACCTGGAAATCCTCGTTCGGCTCGACCAGCGTATCGCCGGCCGCCAGCACGGTGATCGTCTGGCTGGTCTGTCCGGCCAGGAAGCTCAGGGTCCCGCCGGCCAGGATGCCACCGGCGAAATCGGCGGCGCCGGCCGGATTTGCCCCGCTGCCGGCGACCGACCAGCTCACGTTCTGGGCGGCGCTGGTGAGGCCGCTGCGTTGGATGGTGAAGGCGTACGCCTTGCTGCCGCTATTACCCTCGGTCTGGTTGGCCGTGGTGGCGATCACAGCGAAACTGGAATCGTCGTTGCGGATCACGCCTTCGGCGACCGGGTTGGCGATGCTCGCGCCGGCCGATGCGCCAGACAAGGTGACGGCGAAGCGTTCGTTGAGTTCGCCGATCACGTCGGCGGCGATGTTGACGGTGACGGTCTTGCTGGTCTCGCCGGCGGCGAAGCTCACGCTGCCGGACGGTGCGATGCCACCGGCGAAGTCGGCAGCGCTGGCCGGCACCGTGCCACTGCCGTTGGCGCCGGTGGCCGCCCAGGCCACGGTGTGCACGCCAGCGGTGCCGCCGTTGCGTGTCACGGTGAAGGTATAGGGCGTGGTGCTCCCCGGCGCGCCGGTGCCTTCGGGCTTGGCGGCCGATAGCGGGGCGATCGACAGCGACGTGTCGTCGGCGAGGATGGTGGCACGCGCGACGAAGACGGTGATCTCGGTGCCGGCGCTCGGGTTGATCAACGCCACCTGGAAGGTTTCGTCCGGCTCGACCGCGATGTCGCCAGCGATCGCCACGGTGATCGTCTTGCTGGTTTCGCCGGGCGCGAAGGTGACGCTGCCGGACGGCGCGATGCCGCCGGCGAAATCGGCGGCGCTGGTGGGGTTGGGCGAATCACCCTGGACCAGCCAGTTCACGCTGCTGCTGATCGATGTATTGCCCGACCGCTGGATGGCGAAGCTGTAGGTTCGGGTGCCGCTGTTGCCCTCGGTCTGGCTGGCGGATGTTGCCACGACGGCCAGGCTGGTGTCGTCGTTCTGGATCACGCCCTGTGCGCTGCCCGAAACGACGGTCAAGCCGGGCGAGAGGGCGCTGATGTTCAGCGCGAAGCGCTCGTTCAGCTCGCCGCTCGCATCGGCCACCACCGCGACGGTGATGGTGCGGCTGGCCTCGCCATTGCCGATCACCAGCACGCCGGACGGAAATGCGCCGCCGACAAAATCATCGGCGCTGGCCGGCTGGGTGCCGGGGCCGGCAAGCGCGGTGACGGTCCAGCCGACACTCTGGCTGATGGCGTCGCCGCCGGTGCGGTTGACGGTGAAGGTGTAGGCGGTGGTGCCGCCAGTGCCCTCGGCCTGGCTGATCACGGCGGGCGACAAAACGATCGAGGCATCATCGGCGAAGATCGTCGAACCGGTGGCCGAGGCGCCCAGTGTGGCGCCGTTGGTGGGCGCACCCAGCGTCACCCGGAAATACTCGGTGGCCTCGATGGCGGTGTCCGCCACCGTGGCGATGGAGATGACCTTGCTGGTCTCGCCGGGGGCGAAGGTGACGCTGCCCGATGGCAGGATGCCACCAGCGAAA
>CAMBRC010000155.1 GCA_945869965.1 Asaia bogorensis | reverse complement strand
CCGCACCCTGGATGTCCATATCGGCCGGCTGCGCCACGCCCTCGCCCGTCCCAACGCCACCGAGCTGATCCAGAATGTGCGCGGCACCGGTTATGCGCTGGACGAAACCTCGGCGTAATCCGCCATCCCCGCCGGCAGCATACCGATGTCAGCCGCCCGATCACCCAGCGGATCACCCGCACAGCGCCGGCCCGTCGCCGCGTCAAACAGATGCAGCGCATGCGGCGCCAGGAACAGGCTGTGTGTCTCGCCCGGCGCCATCCGCGCGCCCGCCGGCAACTGCACGATGAAGTCGAGCCCCTCCAGCGTGCCATGCGCCAGCCGGCCCGCCCCCAGCTCCTCGATGAACTCAACCGTGAACGCGATCCGGTTGGCGCCGTCCCCCGCGCCCCCGCTCACGCCCTCCACCAACAAATCCTCCGGCCGGATGCCAACCTCCACATCCCCCGCCGCCGCCCAGCCCGGCACCAGCGCCAGCCGCGCACCAGACGAAAGGCTCACCACCCCCGCCGCGATGACCCGCGCCGGCAACAGGTTCATCGGCGGCATCCCGATGAAGCTGGCCACAAACCGTGTCGCCGGCCGGTGATACACATCGCCCGGCGCGCCAATCTGCTCGATATGGCCGGCATTCATCACCACCATCCGGTCCGCCAGCGTCATCGCCTCCACCTGGTCATGCGTCACGAACACCGAGGTCGTCGCCAGCCGCCGATGCAGCCGCCGGATCTCAATGCGCATCTGCACCCGCAGCTTGGCGTCCAGGTTGGACAACGGCTCGTCGAACAGGAACACCTTGGGCTCGCGGATCATCGCACGCGCCATAGCCACCCGCTGGCGCTGCCCGCCGGAAAGCTGCCCCGGCTTGCGGTCCAGAAAACCATCCAACCCAACCGTCGCGGCCACCACCTCAACCCGCCGGGTCCGCTCGGCCTTGGCGATGCCGGCCACCTTCAACGCATAGCCGATATTCTCCGCCACGCTCATATGCGGGTAGAGCGCATAGTTCTGAAACACCATCGCACAGCCGCGCTCGCGCGGTTCCCGCTCATTCACCCGCGCCCCGTCAATGGCGATCTCGCCCGCGCTGATATCCTCCAGCCCCGCGATCATCCGCAGCAGCGTCGACTTGCCGCAACCGGACGGGCCCAGGATAACCACGAATTCGCCATTTCCAATGTCCAGGTCCACCCCATGCACCACCTCGGTGCGGCCATAACTCTTGCGCACCTGGCGGATCGCGATCTCAGCCATTTCCTAGCTCTCCGTTGCGGTCTATTTGTCGGCGCCGATGAGGCCGCGCACGAAATAGCGCTGCATCAAGGCCACCACGACGAGCGGCGGCAGCATCACGATCAGGCAGCCAGCCATCGCCACGTTCCAGTCCGGCGTGCCCCCCCCGGTCGCCGCCGCCGTCGGGATCAGCCGCTTCAGCTCCATCACCGCGGTCCCGTAATTCACCCGGTCCGTGGTAACCAGGATCGGCCACAAATATTGGTTCCAGGCATAGATGAACATGATGGTGAACAGCGCCGCCATGTTCGTCTTGCTCAGCGGGATCAGCATGTCGCGCAGGAAGCGCAGGGGACCCGCCCCATCCATCCGCGCCGCCTCAACGATCTCCGCCGGAATGGTCAGGTAGAACTGGCGAAACAGAAACGTGCCCGTCGCGGTCGCCACCAGCGGCAGCACCAGCCCGGTATAGGAATTCAACAGGTTCCACTCCAGCGCCAGCTTCACCCCGGTCACCATCTGCCAAAGCCAGGCAATCCCGATGACCTCCAGCACCGCCTGCGCCGGTGCCAGCGCATTGGCCGCCACCGCATAGGTCGGCACGATGCGCACCTCCAGCGGCAGCATCAGCGTGACGAAGATCATCCAGAACACCAGCATCCGCCCGGGAAAGCGAAAGAACACAATGGCAAACGCCGTCAGCGAGGCAATAAGGATCTTGCCTGACGCCACCATCAACGCCACGAACAGGCTGTTCAGCAGCTTGTCCCCCAGCCCCGCCCGGTTCCACGCCTCAGCCAAGTTCACCAGAAGCTGGTTGCCAGGGATCAGGCTGATCGGCGGCGTATTGATCTCCTGGATCGTCAGGCTGGCGGCAACAAAAACCAGCCACATCGGCACAAAGGCAATGGCCAGCCCAACCACCAAAATAAGATGGGTCGCCACATTGAGGACAGGCGTGCGTTCAATCATCGCGTGCGATCACTTGTAATGAATCTTGCGTTCGACATAGCGGAACTGCACGAACGTCAACCCGATCACCAGCAGCATCAGCACGATCGACTGCGCAGCCGCCCCGGAATAGTCCAGCCCCTTGAAGCCATCGAAATAGATCTTGTACACCATCAGCGTCGTCGCCTTGGCCGGCCCGCCCTCGGTGGTGATGTCGATGATCCCGAAACTATCGACGAAACTGTCGGTCAGGTTGATCACCAACAGAAAGAAGAAGGTCGGCGTCAGCAGCGGCAACTGGATATCACGCATCCGGCGCAGCACCCCGGCCCCGTCCATCGCCCCCGCCTCAACCAGCGAACGCGGGATCGCCTGAAGCCCCGCCAGGAAAAAGATGAAGTTGTACGCAACGTATTTCCACGCATAAGCAACGATGATCATGATCATCGCGTGGTTCCCGTTCATCGCCGGGTTCCACAAATTCGGATAGATCTGGTTCAGCGCCGAGAACACCCCGGCCTCCGGCGCGAACACATAGCGAAACGCCACCGCCGCCGCCGGCGCCGCCACCGCGAACGGCCACACCAAGGCCGTCCGGTAATAGGCATAGCCGCGCAACTGCCGGTCACAGAACAGCGCCATCGTCAGCGCGATCCCCATCGCCAGCAGCGAGGCCGCCACCGCGAACACCACGCTGCGCACCACCGAGCCCCAGTAGTAGCTGTCCTCGAAGATTGCGACGAAGTTGTCGAACCCGACAAACTGGTTGCCGCCGCCCCAGGGCTGTTCCAGCGTGAACGCCCAGAACAACGCAGCCCCGGTTGGCCAGTAGAAGAACGTCAGCACCAGCAAAGCCTGCGGCACCACCAGCGCCACGCCGAGCCAGACTGTCCTGAAATAGGCGCGGTTTTCCATCCAGTCGAACCCTACGAAAGCCGTGTCGCATCAAGGCGTCCGGCGGGACCGGAAGATCCCGCCGGACGTGCAGCCGTAGCCGTTCAGATCAAGGCAGTTGCTTGCCGGCGTAGGTCTTCTCGAACCGCCGCAGGATCACATTGCCGCGCTCCACCGCCTGGTCGAGACCGGCCTGGACCTCAACCTTGTTGGCGAAGATCAGCTGCAGCGCATCGCGCGTTTCCTTGCGGATCTGAATAAACCCGCCCAGGCGAATGCCGCGGCTCACCGGCGTCGGCTCGCTGGCGGTCAGCTGCGCCAGCGCGATCTCGCGGCCCTTGTACGGCACAGCGTTGTAGAACCCCTTGTCCATCATCGCCTTGAAGCCAGGGTTGGTCACCGGGATATACCCGGTCACCGTCGAGAAATACTCTTCGCTCGAAGGCTGCGCGATGAAGTTGAAGAACGCCGCCGCACCGCGATACTCGTCCTTGGACTTGCCGGACAGCGCCCACAGCGAAGCCCCGCCCACCAGCGAATTCACCCGCTGCGTGCCCGCGAACACCGGCAGCATCGCCACATCCCAGTTCATCCCGGGCTTGGCGATCTTGCCGATCGTGCCGTGGCTCGCCACCGACATCTGCGTCATCTGGCAGTCGGCCGAGCCGAACGCCTCGCCGATGGTGGCGCCGGTCTCCTTCACCTTGATGGCGAAGATGCCATCGTCATAGCCCTTCTTGAGGAGCTTCACCATGTCGACAAAACGGGTCTTGTTGAACACCAGCTCGGCATCCAGCCCCTCATAGCCGTTGCCCTTGGTGGCGATCGGCTGGCCATGGATCGCCGAGAACTGCTCCATGATCTGCCAGGTATCGTACTCGAACGCGAACGGGCAGGCATAGCCGGCGGACTTCAGCTGGCGCGAAACCGTCTCAACTTCTTCCCAAGTCTTTGGCGCCTCGGTCTTGCCGATCTTCGCGAACGCGTCCTTGTTCCAGTAGAACAGCGCGGTCGAGGAATTGAACGGGAACGAATACAGCTCACCCTTCGACGTCGCGTAGTAATTGGCAACGCCCTTGATGTAGCGGTTCCAATCGACCGTGTGGCCATGATCCGCCATCAGCTGCTTCGCCGGATAGAACGCGCCGGACAGCATCAGGTCGGCCGTCCCCGCATCGAACACCTGCACAATGGTCGGGTGCTTCTTGGCGCGGAACGCCGCGATCGAATTCTGCACCGCCTCGTCATAGCTGCCCTGGCTGATGCAGGAGATCTCGAACTCCGTCTGCGCCGCGTTGAAGCGCTTGCAAACATCGTTGACGCGCTCGCCGAGATCGCCGGTCAATCCCTGCCAAAGCTCGAACTTGATGCGCTGTTGCGCATTTGCATCAATAACCGCGCCGAGCCCGGACGTAACGGCAAGCGCCAGCGCGGTGCGCCGAAGGATCTTCATGGTGGGAATCCCCTGAGGTGAACGGATGACCCGTTTCTAGCCGCGCTCGATGACATCCCCGCGACAGCCGCGCGACGGATTGATGACGAATCGAGGACGCACCCGGCACCCCGGATACCCTTCCTTCCGAATCCGAATTGTCATCCCATCGTCTTCAAGCTGGCGAGGACTTGTCACCGCCCGGCGTGTGCAGGGCGGTGACAAAGCAGGCCACAGGATCGTCGGCGTTGTGCTGACGAGGGCGGTGCAAAACCCGTCCACCGTTTACGCTGCTCGCTTTGGGGGCGGCCGGGGATGTTTGCTGTGGAAATTTCGGAACGTGTCAACGACTTTGATACAGCCGGGTTTGGAATTTAAGCTCGGTTAGTCCTTCACGATCGTGTAGCCACCGGTGAACCCGTGCTCGACGCGCAGCCGATCGAACACCCGCTTGGCCGTGTGACGCTGCTTGCGCGGACGGCCAAGCTCGTCGTAGATGGTGTGAAGCGTCTTGCTGAGGCGCTGCCGGCCAACGACGCATCTCATCGAGATTGGGCGCAGCTATCTCGACGTCTGGGAGAAGTGATCTTTCGTTTCCATACGCTGGCTGCTGGGCAGGCTGAAAAAATCGGCGACCAGGTACTGGCGCTGCAAACGGCTGCTGACGGGCGCCTTCGAGCGTGGGTCACAGACCACTACGCCGACCTTCCTTCGCTACCAGCTGCAAAAGGCCCGGTGATGGTTCACCACGTTCCACGGTTCCTATCGCTTCGCAGGAGCGCTGGGGAAGACCGAATCGCTCTTCTGGTTTTCGACGGACTAGCTATGGATCAGTGGCTTCAGATCCGGGAACACCTCGCCCAGAGGGCGCCGCGATTTGGGTTTGATGAGAGTGCCTGTTTCGCCTGGCTTCCAACGCTCACGTCGGTCTCGCGCCAAGCGTTGTTCTCAGGGCTAAAACCCCGGGAATTCGCAAATTCGATCGAGACAACCGCGCAAGAGCCTTCTCTGTGGTCACGGTTTTGGCAGGACCACGGGCTTCGACTGAAGGAGGTGATTTATCGAAAGGGCATCCAACGTACCGACCAACTGCCCGACCTCGACGCTGCACTCATTGACCCTGCCATCAAGGTGGCGGGCATTGTCATCGATACTGTGGATGAGATTGTCCATGGTGCCATCCTCGGGAAACGCGGCATCGCGAGCCAGATCACTAGCTGGTGTGAATCGGGCTTCGTTGAGCGGTTGTTTGATCTCCTCCTCGCCAAGGGATTTCACATCTACCTGACAGCCGATCACGGAAACGTCGAAGCGGTAGGGATAGGGCGGTTGAATCAAGGCGTGGCTTCCGAGATTCGGGGCGAGCGTGTACGAACTTATCGAACCGAGAGCCTTGCATCATCGACATCCGCCGACATTGACGCGTTCCGGCTAAATATCGCCGGCTTGCCCTCGGACTTCCTGCCGCTGTTCGCGGGTACTGGCCGAGCCTTTGTCACCCGAGGCGAACAGATAGTCGCGCACGGCGGGCTATCCGTGGAAGAGCTCCTAGTTCCATTCGTCAAAGTAAGCTTTGTGAGTAAAGGCGAATGACACAGGCTGGCCCGCAGATTGGTTTTGACCGTTTCATTCATCGCGACTGGGTCTCGACGGCGCTGCGCATCCGCGCCGGCCTAACCGAAATGCAACAGTTGAACGAATTGCTTGCGTCGTCCCACTCAGGCGATGCGGCCAAGAAAAAAACTCGGACTGTGTTGAATCGCCTTTGGCTCGCGCCAAGGCCTGAGCTCATCGACTTCGCGGATCGAGGGGTCGCAATATTCCGAGATATGCCGGACACTCCGATCGCTGTTTTGAGCTGGGGGATGGCCATCGCGACCTACCCGTTTTTCGGCCGGGTTGCCGAGATTGTCGGGCGGCTTACCGCGCTGCAGGGGGACTGTGCCTCTTCAGAGGTCCACCGCCGCATGACCGAGATATATGGCGAACGTGAAGGTACGCTTAGAATGACCAATATGGTGCTTCAATCTCAAGCAAGCTGGGGCGGCATCAGGCGCACAGAGGACGGCAAGCGCCTGATCCGCGAGCCTCCTACTGTTTTGTTTGAATCGAAATGTGCCGCATGGCTGATCGAGGCGTGCGTTCGATACCTCGGCCGACCAATTGCCGTCTCAGCAGTCGATAGCCTACCAGTGAAATATCCGTTCTCTCTCTCGTGCACCGCCACCATGGCTGTCGCGGCCTCCGCTTCTTTGGAGCTACGCACCGAAAGTTCGAGCACTCTGTTGGTCAGCCTACGGGAAGGAAGGCTCTTTTGATGAGAAGCAGGTCAATTCTCAGTGGAAAATTTCAGCAGCCCCGGGTCAAGTCTCGCTGGAACTCCACAGGATACGGACACCCTGCGTGAAACCGCTCCAAGGACCGGAGATTCGCTCCCGGTTCCCCAACCCACCCAGTCAAACATCCAACTTATGGTGCGGTACCGCACGGAGAAATTCAGCAATTTCAATGATCTCTGACCTGGGGCCGAAACCCCCATAGCCCCAGGTCGCGGAGAGAAACGGCCATATGGAGAGAGATTTCGGCGTTCGTTGCGCTCGCGGAGCCCCGAGTGCACCGCGCAAACCCACGGAAAGCTTGGGGTTTTCCAGGCTGTCTCACCGGTGGAGACAGGTTCGCTCCTAGGTTGGTGGCGTAGGATAGGGAGCTGGGAACGAAAGCTCTCTGCGCGTCGGCGGTCGCCGCCAATGCCGTGCGGCTGCAGCTGCACGCGCTGGCCTACAACCCGGCCAACTTCCTGCGCACCCTGGCGCTGCCGGCGGAGGTGGTGCAGTGG
>CAMBRC010000154.1 GCA_945869965.1 Asaia bogorensis | reverse complement strand
GCCGCATCGTGGTGCCGCTGACCCTGCCGGGCATCATGCTGGGCTGCCTGCTGGCCTTCGTGCTGGCGGTGTCGTCGTTCATCACGCCGAAGCTGCTCGGCGGCGGGCGGGTATTCCTGCTGGCCACCGAAATCTACGACCAGGCGATCGTCACCCTGAACTGGCCGGTGGCCGCCGCCTTGTCGCTGGTGGTGCTGGTGATCTTCGGCGTGGCGCTGACGCTCTACGGCCGGCTTTCGCGGGCGATCGCGTGATGGGCCGGCTGCTGTTCCACCTGCTGGTCGCGTTGATGCTGGTGTTCCTGCTCGCCCCGGTGATCCTGGTGATCCCGATGAGCTTCTCCGCCGACCGCGTGCTCGCCTGGCCGCCCAGCGGGTTCAGCCTGCGCTGGTACGCCGCCATGCTGGAGGAGCGCGGCCTGGCCCTGGCGGCGCGCAACTCGCTGGTCCTCGCCGTAATGGTCACCGTGGCCACCCTGGCCATCGCCCTGCCCGCCGCCCTGGCGCTGGACCGCTGGCGCTTCGCCGGGCGCGACGCGCTGCTGGCGCTGCTGACCGCACCGCTGCTGCTGCCCACCATCGTGCTGGCCCTCGCCGTGCTGATCATCTTCGTCTCCAACGGCCTGCTCGGCACCTGGCCCGGGCTGATGCTGGGCCACATGCTGGTCACCCTGCCCTACGGCGTGCGCGTGCTCTCGACTGCGCTCTCCACCCTGCCGCCCTCGGTCGAGGAAGCCGCCGCCAGCCTCGGCGCGCCCCCCGCCTCGGTGTTCCGCCGCATCACCCTGCCGCTGATGGTGCCCGGCCTGGTCGCCACCTGCGCCATCGTCTTCCTGGTCAGCTTCGACGAAGTGGTGATCAGCCTGTTCGTCGTCGGCCCGCAACTCGTGACCCTCCCCGTCGCCCTGTTCCGCTACGTCGAAAGCCGGACGGACCCGATGGTCGCCGCCGTCTCCACCCTGCTGGTGGTTTTTTCCCTCGCCATCGTGCTGGTGCTCGACCGCGCCGTCGGCTTGCGCCGCGCCGTCGGCAAATGATCTGAACCAAGGAGTCCCGCCGCCATGTTCATCGTCAATCCCCTGCCGCCGCAGGTCGATCCCAAGCTGATCGAGCTGCTGGTCCGCGCCGAGCCCGCCACCATCGGCCACTTCCTCGATTTCGGCTTCGTCGACCCGCAAATCCGCGCCCTCTGGCAGGTCCCGCGCATCGCCGGCACCGCCGTCACCGTCCGCTGCGCCGGCAATGACAGCACCATGGTCCACTACGCCCTCGGCCAGCTGCGCCCCGGCGACGTGCTGGTGATCGACCGCTTCGGCGACACCCGCCACGCAGCCGTCGGCGGCGGCGTCGCCTTCGCCGCCCGCGAGGCCGGCGCCGTCGGCATCATCATCGACGGCGTGGCCACCGACATCTCCGAAATCCGCGACTACAAGGTCCCCGTCTGGGCCCGCGGCCTCTCGGTCGTCACCACCAAGCGCCCATTCAACAACGGCGAGTTCTGCGTCCCCGTCAGCATCGGCGGCGTGGCCGTGATGCCCGGCGACGCCATCCTGGCCGACGAAAACGGCGTCCTCGTCCTCAAGCCCGACCAGATCGCCGACGCCGCTCCGCGCGCCATCGAAATGCAGGCCGCCGAAGGCCCGCGTCTCAAGGAGGTCGCCGCCGGTGCCCGCCTGCCGGAACTGAACGGCACCAACGCAAGGCTGGCCGAAATCCTCGCCGCCCAGGCCAAGGGGATGAAGGGCGGAAGTTCGATCTAATGGCCCCCCTCATGGGAACGTGGCAAACATATGAGCCGCTGATCCGCCTGGCCTGCTTCCTCGGCGTGTTCGTGCTGATGGCGGTGCTGGAAACAGCCCTGCCACGGCGCGCGCGCGCCCTGGACCGCGGCCGGCGCTGGCCGTCCAATCTCGGCCTGGTGGCGCTGGGCACCGTCGTCGTGCGCCTGGTCTTCCCGATCACCGCAATGGGCGTGGCCATGGCGGCCGAAGCGCGCGGCGTAGGCCTGATCCCCTGGCTCGGCCTGCCGCCCTGGGCCGGGGTGCTCGCCGCCGTCGTGCTGCTGGACCTCGCCATCTACCTCCAGCACGTGCTGTTCCACGCCGTACCCGGCCTGTGGCGGCTGCACCGCATGCACCACGCCGACCTCGATTTCGACGTGACCACCGGGCTGCGCTTCCATCCCGTGGAGATCATACTGTCGATGGGCCTCAAGCTGATGGTCGTGGTCGCCCTGGGCGCCCCACCCCTGGCGGTGCTGGTGTTCGAGGTGCTGCTGAACGCCACCGCCATGTTCAACCACGCCAATCTGCGCCTGCCCGCAGCACTCGACCGGGTGCTGCGCCCGCTGCTGGTCACGCCCGACATGCACCGCGTCCATCATTCCGTGGTGCCGCGCGAGACCAACAGCAATTTCGGCTTCAACCTGGCGCTGTGGGACCGCCTCTTCGGCACCTACATCGCCCAGCCCGCCGCCGGCCACACCGCAATGACCATCGGCATCCCGCAATTCCGCGACCCCGCCGAACTCCGCCTGGACCGCCTGCTGACCCAGCCGCTGCGGGACGAGCAGAAAGAGTCTTCTTTTTGTGAACAAAAAGAAGCAAAAAAACTTTAATCGATTTAGGGCCGGGTGTTCCCGACAAGCACCCGCGCCAGGGATAGAAAGTTTTTTGGTTCTTTTTTTCAAAAAAGAACTGCTTCCTTCAAACCACCACCACCGAAACCGCCAGGATCTTCCACTCTCCCGCCTGGCGCACCAACGCATAAAATCCGGCAATCGCCTCGATCGCCGACCCATCTGCCCGCACCCGCACCGCGCGATTAAGCCGCAGATGCGCGCGCGCCGGCGTGGCATCCAGCACGGTGATGTCGATCTCCACCGTATCATGCCATCCGGTGCGCGCCTTCAGCGCCACGGGATCGGGCGGGATATCCTGCAAGGTCACGGCATCCAGACCGATCCGCGCCATCGGCTTGGCCGCCATCCCGGCCAGCACCGCGGCGTCCCCGGCCCGGAACGCATCCATATACGTGGCGTAAAACGCCTCGATCTCACGCACCAGCGCCTGGTCCATCACCGCCTCTCCTCGTTCGCCGGCATCATGGCGCAGATTCCGCGCCATTGCCCGCGCCATTCAGCCTGCCCGCGCTCTTTGGTCAAGCCTTTGAATAAACTCATTTTCCTAAATAATTTGGCGCGATTCCTATTTCGTGCTATCTGAGTCCCAACACCCGCGGCGGTGCATGAGCCGTGCCGCCGCGCCTTTGCGGGCGCCGTACCGGCGAACCGCAATGGCGCTGCGCCCCCTGCCTTACAGCGTACGTCCCGCGCCATTCTCCCGCATCCCTTCGGGGGGAGAACGGCGCCGGACGCTCCAACTTGCGCACCTGCCCCCACCAAGCTATACGCCCCGCTTCGCGCTGACGGTCGCATCGTCGGCGCCACACTCTATGAGGCCAGCCATGAAGTCGGGCATCCATCCGGTCTACCACACCATCACCGTCATCATGACCGACGGGACCACCTACAACACCCGGTCCTGCGCCGGCAAAGCTGGCGACACCATCCGCCTGGACATCGACCCGAAATCGCATCCGGCCTGGACCGGCGTGCAGCGCATGATGGACACTGGCGGCCAGGTCGCCAAGTTCAACAAGAAGTTCGCCGGCATCGGCATGCGCAAGACCGAAGCCGCCGAGTAGCCCCAACCGGCCTCGGCAAGCGCTTCCGGCCACCCTGTCGAAGACGACGCCGCGCCTCTTGAACAGGGGCGCGGCGTTTCCTATTTCAGCGATGTCCGCAGTGCCCATACGGGGCTGCGGGGCCTGAAATCCCGGCTGGCCCATTCGGGCAGCCGCACCGGAAACCTTGCTCCCGCAGGAGGTTACATCCCTATGAACGCCCTGAATCTGTCCCCGCTATTCCGCACCGCCATCGGCTTCGACCGCCTGGCGCGCATGCTGGACACCGCGTCCACCGCGGACGTCTCCTACCCCCCGTACAACATCGAGCGCACCGGCGACGACCTCTATCGCCTGACCATGGCGGTGGCCGGCTTCGGCCCCGATGACATCGACATCACCGCGAAGGACAACGCCCTGCTCATCACCGGGCGCGTCGCCGCCGCGGCCAATGGCGAGGTACTCTACCGTGGCATCGCCGGCCGCCCGTTCGAGCGCCGCTTCGTGCTCGCCGACCATATCGTGGTCGAGGGCGCCGAACTGGCCAACGGCCTGCTGCACGTGGCGCTCAAGCGCGTGGTGCCCGAGGCGCTGAAGCCACGCCGCATCGCCATCAACGGTGCCGCGCCGGCGCTGGAGGCCCAGCCGGCCAATGACGGTGCCCCCGCCGTCCAGGCCGCGTAACACAACGAGGGGGGCCGGAGCGATCCGGCCCCCTACGCGTGCCTAAGGCTTCTTGAAAAACGCATCCGCCGCCGCCCGGTGTGACGATTTCTTGCCGATATCGCGCTCCACCCGGCCAATCTCCGCCCGCAGCTCGCCGATATACGCCTCCAGCTCCACCACCCCCCACATATCCAGCACCGGCGGGGTCAGCCGCGCGGCCCTGGGGCGGGGCAGGTTTTCATCTTCTTCGCGCATCGCTCGCCTCCTCAAGCCATTATCATCATTATAGCAGACGCTCACAATTGGGGGGCAGCCTCCGCGTCGCGGCGCTTGACCGGCCGAGCCCGCACAGTCCATATGCCCGGCTTTCCCGCCTCGCTGCCCCGCTTGCACCGGCGCTCCCCGGTGCCGAGGGACGGATGGACGGGGCCCGGACCCAAGGTATGACGCCATGACCCTGCCGCTGATGCCCAAGGCCACCGCCGTGTGGCTGATCGACAAGACCGCGCTGACCTTCACCCAGATCGCCGATTTCTGCGGCATGCACCCGCTTGAGGTCCAGGCCATCGCCGATGGCGAGGTCGCGGCAGGGATCGTCGGCTATGACCCGATCGCCAACAGCCAGCTGACCGCCGCCGAAATCGCCCGCTGCGAAAAGGACGAGGCGACCCGCCTCAAGCTGCTGCCCTCGGCCAACCCGGCCAAGAAGCAGAAGGGCGCGCGCTACACCCCGGTGGCCAAGCGCAATGACCGCCCGGACGGCATCGCCTACCTGTTGCGCAATTATCCGCAACTGACCGACACGCAGATCGGCAAGATGATGGGCACCACCAAGGACACCATCGACAAGGTGCGCAGCCGAACCCACTGGAATTCCAGCAATATTAAGCCGCGCGACCCGGTCATCCTCGGCCTGTGCACCCAGTCCGACCTGCATCAGATGGTGATGGCCGCCAATGACCGGCTGACCCGCGAGGGCCTCGCCGTACCCGCCCCGCCGCCCCCCGAGGCCGACGAGGCCGCCTGAGCCCCCATGTCCACGCGGGACGTGACGGCCCAGGCGAAGCGTTGCGGTGGGGTTGCGGGGTCAGCTACGAACCTTGCTGCCCCGCATGCGCTCCATCTCTTCCTTCAACCGCAGCTTTTCGCGTTTGAGCCGCGCCAGCGCGTCGCTGTCGGGCATCGGCCGCAAATCCTCCGCGGCGATGCGGCTCTCCAGGCCGGCATGACGGGACTTCAGGCTTTCGATACGATTTTCCAGGCTCATAGGACCTCCAAAAGGGTGGTCGACCAAGGCCGGCGCGAACTGGACAGCCAAGCCGCACCAGCACAGCGCCGCGCGACAAGGATGCACGGGCATCTGCAAAGAAATCGTATCGCAAGACCCCATCGCCGCGCTACTTCAATCAGGCCTATCCTACCGTCTCTTAACCTTGGGTCCGCCCGATGCTGAACGACCGCGACTCCCTGTTGCGCCGCCTGCACGAACTGCGCAGCGAACACCGCGACCTCGACACCGTGATCGCCCGCCTCGCCGAGGCCGGGCCGATCGACCTGTTGCACCTGGCGCGGCTGAAAAAGCGCAAGCTGCTGCTGAAGGACGAGATCGCCTGGCTGGAATCCCGCCTGATCCCCGACAACATCGCCTGACAACTCGCTGATGACACAGGATACCCCCTTGATCGGCATCATCATGGGCAGCCAGTCCGACTGGCCCACGATGCAGCACGCCGCCGAAATCCTCGACCGCCTCGGCATCCCGCACGAGACCCGCATCACCTCGGCCCACCGCACCCCCGACCGGCTCCAGGCCTACGCCAAGTCCGCCCGCACACGCGGCCTCAAGGTCATCATCGCCGGAGCCGGCGGCGCCGCCCATCTGCCCGGCATGGCCGCCGCCTGGACCCCGCTCCCGGTCCTCGGCGTTCCCATCGAATCGCACGCCCTGCGCGGCCAGGACTCCCTGCTCTCGATCGTCCAGATGCCCGCTGGCATCCCCGTCGGCACCCTGGCCATCGGCCGCGCCGGCGCCATCAACGCCGCCCTGCTCGCAGCCGCCATCCTGGCCCTGTCCGACCCCGCCCTGGCCGCCCGGCTCGACGCCCACCGCGCCGCCCAAAGCGACGGGGTTGCCGAGGTGCCGGCCGACCCGGCATGACGGCCCTACCACCCAACGCCACCATTGGAATCGTCGGCGGCGGCCAACTCGGCCGCATGTCCGCCCTCGCCGCCGCCCGCCTCGGCTACCGCTGCCACATCCTGACCGACGACCCCAACAGCCCCGCCGCCCAGGTCGCCGCCGGCACCACCATCGGGGCCTACGACGATCCCGAAGCCCTGCGCGCCTTCGCAGCCCACGTCGATGTCGTCACCTTCGAGTTCGAAAATGTCTCCGCCGCCGGTCTCGACCTCCTGGCCTCGCTCAAGCCCGTCCACCCCTCCCCCACCGTCCTGCGCATCAGCCAGGACCGGGTCGCCGAAAAGACCTTCCTCAACACCGCCGGCATCGCCACCGCCCCCTGGCGCCCGGTCGAAAACCCCCAAGACCTGCAAAGCGCCGCCGCCGCGATCGGCCTGCCCGCCATCCTCAAAACCACCCGCCTCGGCTACGACGGCCGCGGCCAACGCCGCCTCGCCCCCGGCGACGACATCGCCGAAGCCTTCGCCGCCCTCGCCCCCACCCCCCTGATCCTCGAGGGCCTCATCGACTTCGCCTGCGAAATCTCCGTCCTCGTCGCCCGCGGCACCAACGGCGACATCGCCACCTTCGACGCCGTCGAAAACCGCCACCGCCACCACATCCTCGACCTCACCCTGGCCCCCGCCCGCATCCCCGAAGCAACCGCCGCCCAAGCCAAAAAAATAGCCCGCACCATCGCCCAATCTATTGATCTAATAGGATTGCTCGCCGTAGAAATGTTCATCGACGCCCGCGGCGCCGTCCTGGTCAACGAACTCGCCCCCCGCCCGCACAACTCCGGCCACTGGACCATCGACGCCTGCCCCGCCAGCCAGTTCGAAATGCACATCCGCGCCGTCGCCGGCCTCCCCCTGCCGCCCGCCACCCGGCACTCCGACGCCGTCATGAAAAACCTCGTCGGCCCCGAAGAAACCGCCCTTTGGCCCACCATCCTGGCCACCCCCGGCCTGATCCCCCACCTCTACGGCAAAACCGAAGCCCGCCCCGGCCGCAAAATGGGCCACGTCACCCGCCTCTTCCCGCGCGGCAGCCTGCCCGGCGAGTTCGGCATCGCCGACGCGCTCGGCGGGCTGGTGTAAGTCAAGCAAGGCTGGGCTCCGCCCAGACCCGCCAGGGTCCGAGCCCCTGGACCTCAACCCTTAGACCCCTGGGCGAAGGGGGGCGTCGAGGCCTCGATGAAGGCCTCG
>CAMBRC010000153.1 GCA_945869965.1 Asaia bogorensis | reverse complement strand
CGCCTGGAAGCCGGCGGCCAAGTCGAGCCCGCCGCTCGCCTCCACGAACAGATCGCCCAGATGCGCGGCCACGTCGAACGCCAGCTGGCCCGCGCGCGCAGCCATGGCGCGGCGGCGGCAGGCGGCACCACCACCGACGCCGCCGGCGCCACCGATCGCCTGCTGGCCCTGATGCGCCGCCTGCCACGCGCCGAGCAGCTCGACTGGCGCAACGTCGCCGCCGCCGGCACCAGGCTGCGCATGGACCCGGAGGATTTCGGCGAGGTGATGGGCAACCTGCTGGACAATGCCCGGCTCTGGGCACGCGGCCGCAGCATCGTGTCCACCGCGCCGGCCGACGGCCAGCTGCTGCTGGCCATCGACGATGACGGGCCGGGCATCGCGCCCGACCGCCGCGACATCCTGCGCGCCCGCGGCGAAAGCAGCGCCCTGCCCGGCGAAGGCAGCGGACTGGGCCTGGCCATCGTCGGCGACCTGCTGACGCTGTACGGCACCACGCTGCAAATTGACGAGTCGCCGCTCGGCGGCTGCCGGATGGCCTTCACCCTGCCCGGCTGGATTTCGCCCCCCCAGCAGGCGTCCGGGGCCTGAACACCATCGACAGCCACACCCCCAGCACCACCACCGCTACGGCATCGCACAAGAACGCGCCCTGGTAGCCGAACCGCGCGATCAGCCCGCCCATCGTCAACGCCCCGATGCTCTGGCCGAGAAACAGCATGAGCGCAAAGCTCGCCACCGCCGTCGCGCGCGCATGCGGCAGCATCTCGGTGGCCCGCGCCTGCAACACCCCATGCAACAGGTAGAACCCCATCCCGATCACCAGCTGCGCCGCCACCAGCCCCGCCACCATCCCGGTGCCTGGCGGAATCAGCACGCTGGCCGCCACCCCCGCGGCCATCACCACGCTGCCCAACAGCACCATCCGCGCCTCGCCCAGCCGCGGCACCAGCAGCCGCGCGGTGCGCACATAGGCCAGCGCTCCCAACCCGAAACACGCCAGCACCAGCCCCACCGCCGCATACGGCAACCCGAACGCCTCGTGCATATACGGCGCCAGGAACGGAAAGCTCCCCATCAGCACCGCCCCATCCACCATCGCCGCCAACAGCACGACGCGGGCCACCGGCGAGCGCGCCATCACCACGTAATTGCCCAGCGAAAACGTCGTCCCGTTCCGCCGGTCCGCCAGCGCGCCCAACCGCCGCGCCAGTGCCACCGTGATCCCCGCCGTCCCCGCCGCCAGCACCAAGAACACCCCGCGCCAGCCCAGGAACTGCCCGAACACCCCGCCCAGCGGCCCCGCCAGTACCTGCCCCAGCACCGTGCCATTGAGATACCGGCTCAACATCACCTGACGCTCGCGATACGCGACCGCATCAGCAACATACGCCATGCCGAGCGGCACCACCGCCGCACTCGCGCCCCCCGCCGCAATCCGCGCCAGCGTCAGTCCCTCCACCGAGCCCGACAGCGCACACGCCACATTGGCCAGCGTTAGCAGCCCCAGCGCCGCCGTCATCACCCGTAGCTTGCCCAGCCGGTCGCCCAACGGCCCCAGGACGATCTGGCACAGCCCGTAAGGCAAGGTGAACGCCGCCACCACCACCGCCAGCGCCGGGATGGTGGTGCCAAAATCACTGGCGATCACATGCAGCAGCGGATCGGTCATCCGCATCCCGCAAACTGACAGAAACCCGGCCGTCGCCAGCAGGGCCAGCGGCAGCACGGCCGGAGGAGGTTGAGTCATGCTGCATTGCACACCGCGGCGATTGCCAGGGCAAGCCACAACCGCGCCTCGCCTATCCCTGCCGCCGCTCGGCGCCTATGCTCGCGCAACCCGCCCCAGGAGGCCTGCCATGCTCAGCCGTCGCGCCCTGATGTTTGCCGCCACCGCCACGCCGTTCTTCTCCCTCGCCGGCGAGGGCTGGGCCGCCACGCCCAAGGACACGCTGGTCATCGGCAAGGCGATCGACGACCTGATCAGCCTCGACCCCGCCGAGGCCTTCGAGTTCTCCGGCGGGGAGGTCTGCGGCAACTGCTACGAACGCCTGATCGTCCCCAACCCCGCCAACCCGAGCCAGATCATCGGCGAGCTCGCCGAATCCTGGAACGTCTCGCCCGATGGCCTGGTCTTCACCTTCACCATGCGCCAGGGCCTGAAATTCGCCTCCGGCAACCCGATCACCGCCGAGGACGCAGCCTTCTCGCTCCAGCGCACCATCAAGCTGAACAAGTCGCCCGCTTTCATCATCAACCAGTTCGGCGCCAACAAGGACAATGTCGAACAGCGCATCGTCGCCACCGGCCCGCGCACCCTGACCTTCACCATGGCCGAGAAGATGGCGCCGACCTTCGTGCTGTACTGCCTGTCGGCCAATTGCGGCAGCATCGTCGACAAGGCGATGGTGATGAAGAACGAGGCCAACGGCGATCACGGCAATGCCTGGATGAAGACCAACTCGGCCGGCTCCGGCCCTTTCGCCGTCCGCTCGTGGAAAGCCTCCGAGAGCGTGATCCTCGACGCCAACCCGAATTCCGCGATCAAGGCCAAGCCGCGCCGCGTATTCTACAAGCACATCGTCGATCCCTCGGCCCAGCAGCTGCAACTGCAACAGGGCGACATCGACATCGCCCGCGACCTGCTGCCGGACCAGCTCAAATCCGCCCAGTCCAACGCCGCGTTCAAGCTCACCTCCGCCCCGCACAGCTACATCATGTATCTCTGCATGAACCAGAACGTGCCCGAACTCGCCAAGCCGCAGGTGCGCCAGGCGATCAAATGGGCGATCGACTATGACGGTATCCAGAAGAACATCGTGCCCACCACCTACGACGTGCAGCAGAGCTTCGTGCCCAAGGGCATGATGGGCGCCATCGCCGATCGCCCCTTCAAGAAAGACGTGGCGAAGGCAAAGGCCCTGATGGCCGAGGCCGGCCTCGCCGGGGGCTTCGACCTCACCATCGACCATTTCAACGGCCAGCCGCATAGCGACATCGTCCAGGCGATCCAGGCCAATCTCGGCGAGATCGGCATTCGCGTCCGCCTGCAGGCCGGCGAGCAGCGCCAGGTCATCACCAAGTACCGCGCCCGCCAGCACCAGTCGGCGCTGCTCTCCTGGGGCATCGACTATTTCGATCCTAACACCAATTCCGAGACCTTCTGCGTCAACATCGACAACGCCGACAACGCCCGCAACAAGACCCTGGCCTGGCGCAATTCCTGGCAGGACACCGACCTGTCGAACCGCTCGATCGCCGCGGTCAAGGAAAGCGACGCCGCGGTGCGCGAGAAGATGTACGCCGACATGCAGCGCGACCACCACCTGCGCAGCCCCTTCGTCCTGCTGCTGCAAGCCACCGGCTGGGCGGTGATGCGCAAGGATCTGACCGGCTTCGCGCTGGCCCCGCTCGGCCTGCGCACCCGCTTCGACGCGGCGGAAAAAGCCTGAGTTCGTGACGATTCGGGAAGCGAAGGAAGCGTCTTCTTTTTGTTCACAAAAAGAAGATTCTTCCTCCTGGACTTTCCCTTCGATGATTTCCCCCCGCCTGAAAGCCCTGGCCGCCACCGCCGCCAGCGTCCCCATCACCCTGTTCGGCCTCGTCCTGGTCACCTTCCTGATCGGCCGGGTGATGCCGATCGACCCGGTGCTGGCCATCGTTGGCGACCGCGCGCCGGCCGATGTGGTGGCCCAGACCCGGCTCGAACTCGGCCTGGATGAACCGCTCTGGGTGCAGTTCTGGATCTTCCTCGGCAAGCTGGCCCAGGGAGATCTCGGCCGCTCGGTGATGACCTCGCACACCGTGGTCGACGACATCATCCGCTTCTTTCCGGCAACGATGGAGCTGGCAACAGCGGCGATCCTGATCTCCGCCCTGATCGGCATTCCGCTCGGCGTGCTGGCCGCAGTCAAACAGGGCACCCGCATCGACCACACCATCCGGGTGATCTGCCTGGCCGGCCACTCGCTGCCGATCTTCGTGCTGTCGCTGCTGTCGCTGCTAGTGTTTTACGCCACGCTGGAAATCGCCCCCGGCCCAGGCCGGCAGAACATCATCTTCGACGACGTGGTGCCCATCGTCACCGGCCTGCTGACCGTCGACTCGATCATCGCCGGCGAATGGGAAGCGTTCTGGGACGCACTCGCCCACCTCGCCCAGCCGGCCGGCGTGCTCGGATATTTCAGCATGGCCTATCTCGCCCGCATGACCCGCGCCTTCATGCTCGACACGCTGAAGGGCGAATTCATCATCACCGCCCGCGCCAAGGGCCTGTCGCCATCGCGCGTCATCTGGAAACACGCCTTCGGCAACATCTCGGTCCGCCTCATCACCATCCTCGCCCTGGCCTATGCCGGCTTGCTGGAAGGCGCGGTGGTAACCGAAACCGTATTCTCCTGGCCCGGCTTGGGCCAATACCTCACCATCTCGCTGCTGAACGCCGACATGAACGCCGTGCTCGGCGCCACCCTGGTGGTCGGCGTGACCTACCTCGCCTTCAACCTGCTGGCCGACCTGCTCTACCGGCTGCTCGACCCGAGGGTGCGCTGATGAGCGCCACCCAACCCGAATCCTGGCGCGACTGGCTCCTCACCGACACCCCGGCCTCGCGCGCCCAGGCCGCCTGGGGCCGGCGCTACCGGCTGTGGCGCGACTTCCAGGCCAACCGCCTGGCCACCGCCGGGCTGATCGTCATCGTGGTGCTGATCCTGGCCTCGATCGCCGCCCCGCTCCTCGCCCCCTTCGACCCCGGCGCGCAAAACCTGGCCAATCGTCTCGCCAAACCGTCAGCCGCGCACTGGATGGGTACCGACGAGCTCGGCCGTGACATCTACTCGCGCATCCTTTACGGCGGACAGGTCACCATGGGCATGGTGGTGGCCGTGGTCATCATGGTCGCCCCGCTCGGCCTGGCGATCGGCTGCATCGCCGGCTATTACGGTGGCGCACTGGACCGCGTGCTGATGCGGGTGACGGACGTGTTCCTGTCCTTCCCGCGCCTGATCCTCGCCCTGGCCTTCGTCGCCGCCATCAAGCCCGGTGTCACCAGCGCCATCTTCGCCATCGTGCTCACCGCCTGGCCCCCCTACGCCCGCCTCGCCCGCGCCGAAACCATGACCGTGCGTGGCACCGACTACATCGCAGCCGTGCGCCTGACCGGGGCGTCCTCGGCCCGCATCATCCTGCGCCACATCGTGCCGATGTGCATCGGCAGCCTGGTGGTCCGGGTCACACTGGACATGTCCTCGATCATCCTCACTGCGGCTTCCCTGGGCTTCCTCGGCATGGGTGCACAGCCGCCCTCGCCGGAGTGGGGCGCCATGATCGCCACCGCCCGGCGCTTCATCCTCGACCAGTGGTGGGTGCCCACCATCCCCGGCATCGCCATCTTCGTAGCATCCCTGGCGTTCAACTTGCTGGGTGATGGGTTGCGTGATGTGCTCGATCCCAAGCAGAGGTAAGGATTTCTTTTTGTGAACAAAAAGAAACAAAAAAACTTCATTCATTTGCGCTCGGCATTCCACCGCCAGACTCGGCCAAGTGGACAAAGTTTTTTTGCTTCTTTTTGTTCACAAAAAGAAGAATCTTCCTTCCTAGGTTTCGCATGGAAATCCTGATCGACAACCTGACCATCGACTTCCCCACTGCCCAGGGCACCAGCCAGGCGGTGCGCGGCGTTTCGATGAAGATCGGCCGCGAGAAATTCGGCATCGTCGGCGAGAGCGGCAGCGGCAAGTCGCTCACCGCCCGGTCGATCCTGCGTCTGTTGCCCGACAGCGCCATTGTCCGCGCCGACCGCCTGAGCTTCGACGGCATCGACGTGATGGCCGCCGATGAAAAGGCGATGCGCGCCATCCGTGGCAAACGGGCGGGGCTGATCATGCAGGACCCGAAATTCTCGCTGAACCCGGTGATGACCGCCGGCGAACAGATCGCCGAGGCCGTCCGTGCCCACGCCAAGGTCAGCCGGCGCGAAGCTCGGGAGAAGGCGATTGACCTGTTGGCGCAGGTGCAGATCCGTGATCCTCAGCGCACTGCGGATGCCTACCCGCACGAACTCTCCGGCGGCATGGGCCAGCGGGTGATGATCGCCATGATGCTGGCGCCGGACCCGGAACTGCTGATCGCCGACGAGCCGACCAGCGCCCTGGACGCCACGGTGCAGGCGGAGATTTTGCGCTTGCTTGATAATCTCGTGTCCAGCCGTGGCATGGCACTGATCCTGATCAGCCATGATCTCCCCCTGGTTTCGCATTTCTGCGACCGCGTGGCGGTGATGTATGCTGGCCGGGTGGTGGAGGAGTTGCAAGCGGCAGACTTGAGCCATGCCAAGCACGCCTATACCCGCGGCCTGCTGGAATGCCTGCCGACGCTATCGCAGCCGAAGCACCGGCTGAACGTGATGGCCCGCGACCCCGCGTGGCTCCAATGATCAACGTCAGGAATCTTGGGGTCCGTTTCGGCAGCTTCGAGGCGGTGCGCAATGTCGGCTTCGCCGTCGAACAGGGTGCGAGCTTCGGCATCGTCGGCGAAAGTGGCTCGGGCAAGTCGACCGTCTTGCGTGCCCTGTCTGGCCTCAACCCCGACTGGTCCGGCACGATGGAAATCGCCGGCGTGAAACTTGCGCGCAAGCGGGGCAGGGACTTCTTCCGCCGAGTGCAGATGGTGTTCCAAGATCCCTATGGCTCGCTGCATCCACGTCAGACGGTGGACCGGGCGTTGTCCGAACCGCTGGAGGTGCACGGTATCCCCGATCACGAGCCGCGCATCCTGCGCGCCCTGGCCGAGGTGGCGTTGCCGCCCGCCGTCCGCTTTCGCTACCCGCACCAGCTCTCCGGCGGCCAGCGCCAGCGTGTGGCGGTAGCCCGCGCGCTGATGAGCGAGCCGGAGGTGCTGCTGTTGGATGAGCCGACCAGCGCGCTCGATGTTTCGGTACAGGCCGAGGTGCTGAACCTGTTGATGGATTTGCAGGAGCGCCGCCGGCTTACCTATGTGATGGTGAGCCACAACCTGGCCGTCGTTGCTCATCTGTGCGCCACCGTCGGCGTGATGCAGGGCGGTGAGATGGTGGAGATCGTCTCCGCCGCCGATCTGCGCGCCGGGCGGGCGGCGCATCCGCACACGCGCGAGTTGCGGGCGCTGTCGATGGAGTTGGAAGAGCCGTGACCAGCAATGCCCGCCCGCAAGGAACCCAGATGATCCCGGTCCGGGACGGGGTGCGGTTGGCCACCGATGTCCATTTGCCGGAGGGGCCGGGGCCGTTTCCGGTCATCCTGGAACGCACCCCGTATGGTCGCGACGAGATCAGCCGCAGCGAGATCACGGCGGCCGATCGCACGGCGTGGTCGCGTGGCGAGCTGGCGCGATACTTCACCGCGCATGGCTATGCCGTGGTGTTCCAGGATAATCGCGGCCGCTATGGTAGCGAAGGGCGGTTCGTCAAATATCTCAGCGACGGGCAGGACGGCTTTGACGTCTGTGCCTGGATCGTGGCCCAGCCGTGGTGCGACGGGCGGATTTGCACCATGGGGCTGTCGTATGGCGCGCATACCCAGGCGGCACTCGGTTGTCTCGATCCGCCCGGGGTGGTGGCGCAGATACTGGACAGCGGCGGGTTTGCCAATGCGTGGACCGGGGGGATCCCAGGGTTGTTCAACGCTGATTAGATTTCCTTGTATGCCAAGATGTGATCGAGGCTGAGCGCGCCGTTCCAGAGTGCCTTCGCGACATTCGTTACGTGATTTTTCCGCAAGATGTTGAGGGCGAAACTGCGTGCCCTTGCCATGATG